>JBCBFY010000019.1:0-54321 GCA_038527325.1 Cyanobacteria bacterium J06614_10 | reverse complement strand
TGTTCTTTATGACAGCTGCACCGGCAAGGTGCTTTCACAGAACGCACCTTTTTCACCATGCATTCCTTACTATGCAATTTATCGATCAGGCAGAAATTGAAGTAGAAGGCGGCACAGGTGGCGATGGCCTGACAGCCTTTCGGCGAGAAAAGTTCGTCCCCGCAGGTGGCCCGTCTGGCGGCACGGGTGGCAAAGGCGGCTCTGTTGTTTTAGTGACCAATCCAAACCTGCAAACCCTGCTCGACTTTCGCTATGCCCATCGCTTCAAGGCAAAAGACGGCGAGCGCGGCGGCCCGAAAAATAAAACCGGTGCCAACGGTGAAGATCTCATCATTGAAGTGCCCTGCGGCACGCTGGCCTACGACCTCGCCTCAGATGAGCTGATCGGTGACCTGATAGAGCCGGGGCAGCAGCTGGTGATTGCGCCGGGCGGCAAAGGCGGTCTGGGTAACCGGCACTTTTTGAGCAATCGTAACCGCGCCCCTGAAATGTCGCAGCGCGGCATCGGTGGCATGATTCGTCAGGTGCGCCTAGAGCTGAAGCTGCTGGCTGAAGTTGGCATTATCGGCTTGCCAAATGCGGGGAAGTCGACGCTGATTGCCACCCTGTCAGCGGCAAAGCCCAAGGTCGCCGACTATCCTTTTACAACGCTGGTGCCCAATCTGGGCGTTGTGCGTAAGCCCACCGGAGATGGCACCGTGTTTGCCGACATTCCAGGCTTGATAGAAGGTGCCCACGAAGGTCAGGGCCTGGGGCACGACTTTCTTCGCCACATTGAGCGCACCAAGCTGTTGCTGCATCTGGTAGATGGCACCGCTATCGACCCAGTAGAAGACTACAAAACGATTCAGCAGGAGCTGATAGCCTATGGCAGAGGGCTGGCCAGCCGCCCGCAGCTGCTAGCGATTAATAAAACAGACGCCCTGCTAGAAGAGGAAGTCGAAGAGATTGCCTCTCAGCTGTCGTTGGTTACCGGTGAGCGGGTTTTTCGCATTTCTGCTGTCAGCCGTCAGGGCATAGATGAGCTTTTGCAAGCGGTCTGGCAGCTGCTAGAGGAGACAAATATTGCTCTCAAAGCCGAAGCAGAACGGGCAGCTCAGGCGATTATTGATTTCAATACGCCCATTTTGAGATCAAGCGGTTCCTTAGCCTCAGGGCATGCTGTCGATTTAGTCGATTCGTCTGTTGATTCTGTGGATGCTGCAGAGTCATCAGTAGATGCTTAGGCGAGCATAGGCAATTGTGATGGGTTTCGGCTGTTTTCCTTTGCCTGCAGAAATAAGAAACGTGAAAAAATGGAGAGAGCGATCGCCCTCCGTACGGCACAACACCCATGAAAGATCTGATCAAAGGCCTTAGAGAGTTTCAAAGTAGCTACGTTCCCACCCACAAGGAGCTGCTTCAAGAACTTGCCCAGGGTCAGCATCCTCGGGTCTTGTTCATTACCTGTTCAGATTCTCGGGTGCAGCCAGAGCTGATCACCCAGTCAGACCTTGGCGATCTGTTTGTCATTCGCAATGCGGGCAATATTGTGCCGCCCTACGGCGCGACCAATGGCGGTGAAGGGGCGACCATTGAGTACGCCATTAAGTCCTTAGATATTCAGCACATTGTGGTGTGCGGGCACACTACCTGCGGCGCGATGAAGGGCCTATTGCAGGTCGGAGAGCTAGAAGCCAAGATGCCCTTGGTGTACAACTGGCTGAAGCACACCGAAGCGACCCGAGAGCTGGTAGAAGAGCACTATGGCCATCTGGGCAAGTCGGAGAAGCTGGCGACGCTGGTGGCTGAAAATGTGCTGACCCAGATTGATAACTTGAAGACGTATCCTTCGGTGCGATCGCACCTCCATCGCAACGAAGTTCAGCTCCACGGCTGGATATACAATATTGTCGATGGCACCGTGCTCACCTACGACCGGGCAAACCACACCTTTGTCACCATTGCTAACTCGCCCTACGAGAGAAATGAAGATCCCATTGCAGATAGCGGCTACGGGTCAACTCGGCTAGCGCAAGGTCAGCGCGATCGCATTCTCCGTGGCTCACCCGCCTTCTATCACCGCTAAGCAGATATTGATAGGCGGGTTCAACAGTCACGCTCTCTCCGAGAGTGAGTGTTTTGAAAGCACAAAAACACGTCATTTACTCACATGCTCACACTAATACTCACATGCTCACACTAAGGCGACCTCTTCCTGAGGCGCATTAAAGGTGCCAGAGCACACGATGCCCTTACTCACATCCAGCGTCACAATCGTGCCGTTGCGGATAATCTCCGTCGCCTTCTCCACACCTACGATCACCGGAATGCCCAGCCTTAGGCCCAGCACGGCCGCGTGGCTCGTCACACTGTCATCTTCCGTAATGATGCCGCCCGCCCGTCGAATGGCATCCACATAGTCTGCGCTGGTGCGCGGCACTACCAAAATCTCACCCGTATGAAAGTCTTTAATCGCCGCCGTATCGTGCGCGATCCGGGCTCGACCACTGACCGAGCCTTCCCCGATGCCCTTGCCTTGCCCCAGCACCGCCGTTACCACCTCAACCTTTATCAAGTCGGTAGAGCCAGAAACGCCCTGCAGCGTCCCTGCCGTCATCACCACGAGGTCGCCATCTTGCAGTAGCCCGTCTTCCTGGGCCACATTCATCGCCGCCTGAAAGGTCTGACCCGTCGAGGGTAAATCCACCACGAGCAACGGGTTGACGCCCCATACCAGCTGTAGCTGCCGGGAGACATCTACTAGCGGCGTCACCGCTAAAATGGGCGCTTTGGGTCGAAACTTAGAGACATTTCGTGCCGTTGCGCCCGAGCGTGTCAGCGTCATGATAGCCGCTGCCCTGAGCTGCGTGGCGATTTGGCCCACTGCCTGGCTAATGGCGTTTGGAATGGTGTGGCTCTTGTTAAATTCTTCCTCGATTCTAGAAAGCTGCTCCTTTTCGGTGCGCCTAGCGATGCGTGCCATCGTCGCGACCGCTTCCACCGGAAAGTCACCCACCGCAGTCTCATTGGAGAGCATCACAGCATCCGTCCCGTCAAAAATGGCATTAGCCACGTCTGATACCTCTGCTCGCGTTGGCCTCGGACTATCCACCATGCTATCTAGCATCTGAGTCGCCGTAATCACTGGAATACCCAAGCGATTCGCCGTGGAAATCAGCCGCTTTTGCAACACCGGAACATCTTCTGCAGGTAGCTCCACACCCAAGTCACCCCGAGCGACCATCACCCCATCCGACAGCGACAAAATCGCATCCATCTGCTCAATGGCTTCGTGTTTTTCTATCTTCACAATCACCGGCACTCGGCGATTTGTAGAGTTCTGAATAATCTCTTTTATCTCCAAAACGTCTTGAGGATTGCGCACGAAGCTCAGCGCAACCCAGTCGACATTTTGATTCAGCCCAAACTGCAAATCTGCCCGGTCTTTTTCCGTCAGTGCCTTAATTGAGAGATAAACGCCAGGAAAATTGACGCCCTTACTGTTCGAGAGCTTGCCGCCAACAACAACCTCACACTTCAGGTTTTTGTGCTCAAGGTCTTTACCGACAACTTTCATTTCCACCTTGCCATCGTCTAGCAAGATGGTGGCTCCCACCGGCACCTCTTCCACCAAAGGCTCGTACGTGACAGAGCTTTCGGTTTGTGTGCCCGGAATCTTGCGGCTCGTCAGCACAAAGCTGTCGCCCTTTGCTAGCTGAATGGGCCCGTCTTGAAATTTTCCCAGACGAATTTTAGGGCCTTGCAAATCTTGCAAAATGCCGACAGGCTGCTGCAGTTCAAAAGAGATTTGACGAATGAGCTGAATATTTCTGCGGTGGGTTTCTTGATCTCCGTGAGAAAAGTTGAGGCGCAGTGTGGTTGCACCTGCTTCGATTAAGGCTCTGAGCGTGTCGGCGTTTTGGGTAGCAGGGCCAATCGTTGCGACGATTTTGGTTCGACGCAGGGCAGGGCGAGCTGCCCGAGCCTCTCCTCCGGAGAATCTCATACGCTTTATCGGTGGGAATGTAAGGGTTAAAACTCTGCTCAAACGATACCATTGTGAGGTCCGATCCACTGCAGCGACTCCTCGCTCACACCTGTGTCAGCACGCCTCATTTATCTTTACAGTGCGGGTTCGAAATAATTATTCTGGAGATAAAAAATTGCAGTCGAAAGCAGTTCCTACTGCGCATACAGCCATCTCAGATGAATGTCACAAAACTTTATTATTCATCTCAGGTAGCGTATACTACCGAAGAATGCGGATCAAAAAACTGGTGTGAAGGAGCGAATTTATGGTGTTGGCGGCAATAGAGCCTCCAGCGGTGCCGATGGCGGTTACCCGGCGAGTCCCGAAGCGGTTTTTAGATGCCGATGGTGGTGTGAGCCCCAATCTGCTGATTTTCTGCGGGGCTGTTTTTTTAGTTTCTATTTCAACTGTTGGATATTTTGTTGGGGATTGGCCCAGCTGGTGTTGTTTTATTCTCAACACGCTGTCGCTGCATTTGGTTGGCACGGTTATTCACGATGCTTCCCACAACGCGGCCCACAAAAATCCTGTTATTAATGCGGCGTTGGGTCATGGCAGCGCGCTGATGCTGGGCTTCACGTTTCCAGTCTTCACGAGGGTGCACCTGCAGCACCATGCCCACGTAAATGATCCAGAAAACGACCCAGACCATTTCGTTTCGACGGGTGGCCCGCTGTGGCTGATTGCGGCTCGCTTTTTTTATCACGAGATTTACTTCTTTCAGCGTAGGCTCTGGAAGAAGAACGAGCTAGCAGAATGGTTCTTGAGCCGGTTAACCGTAGGTTTGTTCATCTACACGGCCTATCGGTTTGGATTTATCGAATATTTGTTCAATTTTTGGTTTGCACCTGCGTTGGTGGTAGGTCTAGCACTGGGCCTGTTTTTTGACTATTTGCCCCATCGCCCTTTCAAAGAGCAGCACCGTTGGAAGAATGCTCGGGTCTACCCCAGCAGAATCCTCAATCTGCTGATCATGGGTCAAAACTATCACCTGGTCCATCACCTGTGGCCTTCTATTCCCTGGTACAAGTACAAGCCTGCCTACGAGGTGATGAAGCCCCTTTTAGACGAAAAAGGATCGCCTCAGTCTTTGGGTCTGCTAAAGACAAAAGACTTTTTGGGCTTTGTCTACGACCTTTTTGTGGGCATTCGCTTTCACCACAAACCTAAGAAAGAAGATCCTGCTCAGAAGAAGTAGGTATTCAAAAGTTGTTGTGCTAAGGCATAGCTGTGTGTTGTCGCCAAGGTGACCTATCGGCTGTGCCTTGGCATTGAGTGCTAGCTCATGTCGGCTGTCAGGCAGAGATCGGGCCGGAGCTTTTGTGCGCCTCGCAGATAGGCGTGGCTAACGTCCGTATGATGAGCGGGCAGATAGGTATGAATCATTAATCGAATGCAGCGAGGTAGGCTACCTTCTACATGCATTTGCTGCACATCAAGCAGGGGGACGGCATCCCAGTGGGGGCGACGGCGAGCGATCGCAGCTGGAAAAACCGCATCCAAATCCCGCGTTACCGAAAATGTCACGCTCACGATCTTCTCTGGGTTGAGCTGATTGCGCGATTCGATGGCATCTAGCAGTTCGCTGACTGCTGCCGACATCGCTGCTACAGAATTTTCAGGAACTGTGGTTGCTCCTCTAATCGCTCTCATGTGCCAATGCGCGTTTGCATCTGTTGTTCCGTTCACCTGCCCGTTCACCACGGTTGTTTCCCTTTCTAACTGTTCTTAGCTGCGGCTACTGTCGGCATCAACGGGCTATCGGCATGGATAAAGCGCACGGTGCGCACGGTTTTTGGTCAGCTAGCGCATCATGGGTGGCTGATACAGCCACAGCGGTATGCCACTGGTAGCGACTTCGAAGTCGATGCGAGCGAGCGTGGCCGGCATGTGCTCAGGCAGGATTCCCCAGGGTGATGAATTCCTGAACTGGCTACCTGGTAGCACCCGGCTTAGCAGCGGTTTTTTCTCTTCAAAGGTGTAGCACTCAGCCTTGTCTGGATCAAGCCCGCCTAGCTCAGCGGCCCAGCGCCGGGCGTCGTCTTCTGTGCCCAAGCGGTCTACCATGCCCAAGTGCAGCGCCTGCTCACCGGTAAACACCCGGCCATCGGCAAATTCTCTTACCTGCGCCTCAGAGAGGTTTCGCCCTTCCGCCACCGTACGCACAAATTGCCCGTAGCTAACATCAATTAGCTCCTGCAAGATGCCCTCTTCTGCAGGCGTCAGCGCCCGGTCAAACGACAAAATATCTTTGTAAGGCCCAGACTTAATCACCTTAAAGGAGACGCCCACCCGGTCTAGCAGCTTCTCCAGATTGTTGCCCCTCAAAATCACCCCGATGGAGCCGGTAATCGTGCCGGGATTCGAGACGATATGGTGAGCCCCGACGCCGATGTAAACGCCTCCCGAGGCGGAGATGTTGCCATAGCTCGCAACGATTTTGACCTTCTCTTTGAGTTTTTTTAGTGCGTTGTATATTTCCTGTGAGTCCCCGACCGTACCGCCAGGACTGTCGATGCGCAGGAGTAGCGCTGGGAATTTTTTCTCTTCGACTTCTTCGAGGGCTTCTAAAACGCGCTTTCGAGTTGCACCGGCGATCGCACCAGAGATTTCGATACGAGCAATTTGCTTGCGAAAGCGACGCTTGAAGGGCCAAATCATGAAATAACTGGGGTGCGCTAGGCTTAACATTACTTTAAAGTAAGTATACGCCCTGCCCGGCGCGACCGTACTAAACCTAGCTGCACGACCTAGCCGCATGGATCTTCGCCCCTCTACTGAACCCGCTAAGACCGCTGGCCATGCTTCTGGACCTACCGACGAAGGCGTTAACCTGCCAGAGCTGCAGCCACATCTCAAACTTATTTCCAATCCGCTGGTGCTGATTTCTCCATTTTTCTTGTGGGGCACTGCCATGGTGGCTATGAAGGGGGTGATGGCTGAGACGAGTCCGCTGTTTCTCGCCAGTGTTCGCCTGTTGCCAGCGGGCATCTTAGTGGTTTTGGTTTCTATCTTGCTTGGTCGGGAGCAGCCCAAGGGCTGGCGGGCATGGCTGTGGATTAGCCTGTTTGCTGCAGTCGATGGCACGCTCTTTCAGGGATTTTTGGCTAGGGGGCTAGAGCGCACAGGGGCCGGGCTCGGGTCAGTCATGATCGATTCTCAGCCACTGGCCGTCGCGATTATGGCGCGCGTCTTATTCAAAGAGTGGGTGGGGCCTTTGGGATGGCTGGGCCTGCTCATTGGTCTGGCGGGTATCAGCTTCATTGGCCTGCCAGACGATTGGATTGTCGCGCTGTTTCACGGGCAATGGGCAAACTTTGGCCCGGTGATTACGCTTGAGCAAGAGATTTGGACGGTTTTGTTTCAGCAGGGTGAATGGCTAATGCTGATGGCGGCGCTGTCGATGGCTGTCGGCACCATTCTCATCCGCTTTGTGGCGGCGGTGGCTGACCCGGTCGCCGCGACGGGATGGCATATGATTTTGGGCGGTGTGCCGCTGGTAGTGGCATCGCTGCTGAGCGAACCGTCGACGTGGGAAGGGGTTTCTGCGGTGGGCTGGCTAGAGATTACCTATGCGACTGTCTTTGGCAGTGCGATCGCCTATGGCGTCTTTTTCTTCATTGCAGCTAAAGGCAACCTCACCAGTCTGAGTGCCCTGACGTTTTTAACGCCTGTATTTGCGCTCTTGTTTAGTACGCTATTTCTCTCTGAGAGCCTCAGCCTGCTGCAGTGGTCGGGCGTAATGCTCACACTCGTCAGCATTTACCTCATCAATCAGCGCGTGCCGCTTGCAGCCTGGCTCTCTACAAAGCTGTCTTTACCGATTGCAGAATCCATAGCACCAGCGATCTCGTCAACGACAGAGGCAGCTGACTAGCCTGCCATAGAAAAACTACGTAAACCTACCGTCAATAACCATAAAGAAGCGAATAACCCAGTGCACTCATATGCTTGTACTGCATACGTTTACGGTAATATGTACACATCAAAGTGCCAAAGGTTAAGTGCAATACAGCTTTTTTGAACAACCCGCGGTCTACTTTGTAGAGGCTGTTTTGAAAAGCTCGTTTTAGAGAGCCTGTTTGTGTTAGCAGCTTCTGAGCTAGTTTCCTATCTAGTACGCAGGTTACTTTCACTCAGGGCGTCTTTAGTTTGCTACACCCTACTTCATTAACTGCGGTGCGGTTAGTTACATAGTCAAACGTGTAATTGACTGCAATGTGCAGCCCAAAATGGTGCTGAAACGTGGTTAAAGTGTGGTTTGCGTGGCATAGAAAGTGAGCGAATCAGCTTTCCTACTTACTTTTTGGGTAACATGCGTATCCTGATTTACCTCAAAGCAGCAGAAAGTTGGTTTAGGCGGGCATCCTATAAGTAGTTATTACTGTTTGCGACTGCCTAATCAAGCGCACAAATCAAGCTTGGTTTCAGAAAGTCTACTCACCCATCCGATTTCACAGTCCGCTGAGGTGTAGCTCTTTGAGAGACCAAAGGTAAGATTTCCTAACTTTATGAAAGTCTTTAAGTCCCTATAAGATAGCAGGTAAAAATATCTATGATTCGGCATTCTACTCTAGTATTTTTAACCTGTCTGACCGCATTGGGTGTTTCTACAACGCAGTCGAAGGCAGAAGCGACGGCCCAATTGACGGCCCAATTACAGACCACTACCGACGCGGTTCACCGACTCAGCGCTACGACGTCGGGACCAGCGGTATCGGCACCTTTCCTGCTCGCTCAGTCGATGGAAGGGGAAACCACAGAAAGCGCCGCCACTAATGTTTTGTCTATTGGTTCTAGAGGGCAGGCGGTCAGTGCCCTGCAAAACCGTTTGAAGAGTGCCGAGTACTACACTGGCGCAATTGACGGCATCTATGGCCTTGCCACCCAGCGAGCTGTTCGCGCCTTCCAAGAAAGCCAAAGCCTAGATGTAACCGGTCGCCTAGACAATGACACCTGGGAAGCGCTAGAGTCCCTCGAATCTTCTCCTCGGACCGATGCACCGAGTGGTTCAAGTTCTGATGAAACCGCTCCGATTGCTGAGGGTGAGGCCACTGCATCGCCTAGTGAAGCCCCGTCTGCGGTCGCGATCGCAGACCAGCCAAATCGTACTGCTGACACAACAGCTGATAGCGGTTCTGGTGGTCTCGGCAGGGTATTTGGGCTGGGCCTTGGCCTGATGGCGATTGCTGCTAGCTTCGGCGTAGGCTTTTTCATTGCCAATCGAAGCAAGGAAGAAGCGGCGACACCAGATGGTGACGGCTGGTCTGGCGTCGAACCCGATCCTGGCCTGACGGGTGTGAATCCTGTCCTGCCGCCAAATGCTACTGCCGGCAGTTTGCCCGGCAGCGCTCCCTCACAAAATGGCAACGGCAGCGTACCGGCTGGGCTGGCCACCACTACAGCGGCTACAGCCAGCGGCCAGCTAACGGGCACCTCACCCATGGGCCAAACAGACATCATTGACGGCCTTATCAAAGACTTACACAATCCGGATCCCAGCAAGCGTCGCAAGGTGATTTGGGAACTTGGGCAGCGCGGCAATTCGCTAGCTGTGAAGCCGCTAGTAGATTCGATGGTAAATGCCGACTCGAAAGAAAAGAGTCTGGTACTAGCAGCTCTTTCTGAGATTGGTATTCGCTCATTGAAGCCAATGAACCGAGCGCTGGCGATCGCCCTGCAAGACGACAACCCTGAGGTTCGCAAGAACGCTATTCGTGACCTCACCCGCATTTACGAACTCGTCGTACAAATTAGCCAGATGCTAGGCCACGCCACAGAAGATGAGGATCCAGAGGTTCGCCAAACAGCCACTTGGGCACTCGACCAGCTCAATCGCATCCGTCGCACGCAAGATGTCGACTCTACGATGCGTGCCTTTCCTACGACCGGCGGCGGCTCTAAGCCGATAGACTTACTCTCTAGTGAAGCGTCTATTCGTCGCTCTCAGTCCTAGGTGCCTATCAACCCTCAGTGCCTACTAACAAGGTTCTTTGAGTTTTCTGCTGAGTCACCAAGTTATTGATGTGTGAAGCCTCTAGCGCTTTTGTTTTTGTCTACCCCTGTAGGACCTCTCGGGTCCGGGCTTGGGGGAGGTGTGGAGCTGACGGTGATGAACTTGGCTCGGGCGATGGTGGCGTTGGGCCATCGGGTCACGATTGTGTCACCGGCAACGGCAAAGGAAGCGCCGCTTCGGTTGGAAAATCTGGGACACAGCGCCATAGACCTTGTCCAGGTGCCGGGTACTTGGCAGGCGACCGCGCAAACGCAGCAGCGAGATAGTCCGGTGACGGTGGGGGCGGCGCTGTCAAATGCCTGGGACTATGCCCGTCAGGTCCAAGGGCGCTACGACCTGCTGGTGAACTTTGCCTACGACTGGTTGCCCTACTATCTCACGCCGTTTTTCCAGATACCGGTGGCTCATTTTGTCAGTATGGGATCGCTCAGCGATCGCATGGATGCTGCGATCGCTCAGGTCTTAGCTCAGTTCCCTGGCACGGTAGGTGCCTACACGCAGGCTCAAGTGCAAACGTTCAAGGGACTATTAGAGGATTCATCAGAAGATGTATTCCAGAAACCGGCTGGTCAGTGGCAAATTCTGGGGAGCGCTGTAGACATCGCTCAGTACAGCTACTGTCAGCAGCCTGACAACTTCGTGGCCTGGGTAGGGCGCATTTCGCCGGAGAAAGGATTAGAAGATGCGATCACGGCGACACAAGCTGCAGGCGTCCCGCTCAAGATATTTGGCAAATTAGAAAATCCGACTTACTGGAAGAGGTGCCAGCGGCAAATTGACCGGGCGGCTACGAATATTTCCGTAGAGTATGTAGGGTTTTTATCTACGGCTGACCTACAGCGGCAGCTTGGGCCTGCTCGGGCTCTGCTGATGACGCCTCAGTGGACGGAGGCCTTTGGCATGGTTGCGATTGAGGCTTTGGCCTGCGGGGTGCCAGTCATTGCTTACAGGCGCGGTGGTCCAGCCGAAATTGTCCGTTCTGGGCAGACTGGCTGGCTCGTGGAACCCGGAAACATTGGGCAGCTTGTCGATGCGATCGCCAAGGTTGATTCGATTGATAGGTTGACCTGTCGCCAGCAAGCTGAGACGCATTATTCTCTCCCCGCTTGGGGAAAACGCTTTGAGCGGTGGTTCTATAATGTCGTTTCCGGCAGTGTGTAAGAATGTCCTAATGCATTGGCACCATCGAATGGGATGTCTGTGAATGATTACGCTCACTCCTGACGAAATTTCTCAGCTGCAGGCCTGTTTGGCTGACTATCCTGATGCGATCGCGGCGCTTCAAGAAATTTCAGACTGTGACGGTGATATCGAAGATGCTGCCATTTCGCTGGCGCTGCGTGCCGGTCAAGAGCCCGATACCAATGAGCAGTGGCTGGCTGGATTCAGCAAGCGCTACCGGCACATTGCCTGTCAGCCCCAGTTTCGAGAGGCCTTGCTTGCCGACCAACCCGGGACGCTAGTGAACTATCTCACCCAGGAGTCAGACTGCCCAGCTTTGCTAGCGGCTCCTGTCGCTATCTACATTTTCAAATCAGGCGTTGAGCACTTTTGCCATAGTTTTGACAATAGCCGCGTGTAGGTCAACTTTAATCGCGCTAAAATCGCGCTAAGCGGACGGAGTGCGTTGACTGAGTAGGTCTAACAGTCCTAAGTCTTGGTTGATCTCTTCGCACAGCGAGGGATTGTTTGGGTCGGTTTGTAGTGCCTTTTGGAGATATAAGCGGGCTTTTTTGAGCTGCTTTTCTCCGATCAAATGTCTGCCCCAGCGCTGATAGACGATGGCCTGCCACTGAATAATTTCGAGATCTGCGGGTAGGCGATGGGCCAGCCCTTCGACCAGTGCGATCGCTCTCGGAAATTTCCGCTGCTGCAGCAATTCCTTGAGCTGCAGGTAAGCATCCTGCTTGAGTCCAGCTTCTTGCTCAGAGATGGTCGAATTGACCGCCGATTCAGAGATTTCGGTATTTGCTGTGCCTACTTGACTAGGTTCTGGCTGATAGGTGGCTGAGGATGTCTCTGCCGTCTCAGCCGATTCGGCAGAGCTAGCGGATGGGTGAAAATTACCCAGACCCATCTTTTCTAGCTTTAGCATCAGCTCTCTTAAATTGAGCCGCCCAGCTGGCTGTTTGTCTGTCTGCTCGGTGTGCAGCGCCTCGTTCGAAAAGTCAGCAGCAGGATCATCTTCCGCTTTTCGGAGATTATCTGGTGCGTTCGCGGTAAATTTTAGAGCTTCAGTGAGGGCTGTGTAAGCGTGGTTAATCTGAATGAACTGCTCTATGGCCTGTTTATCAGGGTTGAGATCGGGATGGTACTGGCGTACGAGCTGCCGGTAAGCCGCCTTCACATCACTAAAAGACGCGCTGCGGCGAAGTCCTAGCGTTCTGTAGTGGTGAGCCAGTTTCATATCAGCGTAGACCAACCAAGGTCAGTAACAGCAGCAAGGGGGTAACCAAACTGGACGGCAGGGCCAAACCGACAATTTCGCCAAATTATACGAGATTTTTGGCAGGCGAACATGCTTTTTTTGGCCTTGTCGACCCAGTTAGTCAGTAGCCCACTAGTTAGCTGGAAGCCGCTCTTCGATAACCCGGTCAATCAGTCCGTATTCTTTCGCTTCAGCTGCAGACATAAAGTAGTCGCGATCGCTGTCTTTAGCAATCTCCTCGACTGATTTGCCCGAATGCACAGCCATCAGCTCATTGAGGTCTCTGCGAACTTGAACGATACGAGCAGCCTCAATTTCAATATCGGTCGCTTGCCTACGACCAACGCCACCCGACGGCTGGTGAATCATAATCCGAGAGTGAGGCAAGGCCAGCCGCTTACCCTTGGATCCTGCATTCAGCAAGAACGCTCCCATACTGGCAGCTAGACCCACGCAAATGGTCACCACTTCCGACTTGATGTATTGCATGGTGTCGTAAATGGCCATGCCCGCCGTAACCGACCCACCTGGCGAATTGATGTAGAGATAGATCGGCTTTGTAGAATCTTCGGAATCGAGATAGAGCATGTAGGCCACGATGGCGTTGGCAATGCCGTCGTCGACTTCCTCAGTGAGGAAGATAATCCGCTCACGGAACAGCCGTTCGTAAATGCTGATCCACTGCTCGTAGGTGCTGCCGGGTAGGCGATAGGGGACACTGGGCGTTCCAATAGGCATGACTTTTTTTAGCGTGTAGAGATCTAGAGAGTTGAGGATCGGGCTGTCTTTAGGGGCAAGGTCACAAGACTGGATGCCTAGCAAATTGAGCGGCTTGTCTAAGCTGCTTTTTGAGTTGGTGCTTCGACCACACGGTCTATCAAGCCGTAGTCTTTGGCCTCCGCTGCAGAGAGATAGAACATTCGCTCCATGTCTTTGGCAATTTGTTCAGGCGTCTGTCCGCTATTGCCAGCGATGATTTTTTGAATGAGCTTTCTTTTTTCGAGCACTTCTTCAGCTTCTAGCTCGATGTCTGTGGCTTGCCCTCGGGTGAACGTTTGTGGGTGGGTGAGGGCGATGCTGGTGTGAGGCAGTGCCGCCCGCTTTCCCTTCGTTCCCGAAGAGAGCAGCATAGCGGCCATGCCGTAGGCAGTGCCCATGCAGATGGTCACCACTTCAGACTTGATGTGGGCAATGGTGTCGTACACAGCCAAGCCCGCCCGGATAGAAACCATACCTGCTGAGGCATCCGCCTGCCCAGACATCACCGGATCGCCAATCGAGTTGATATACAGGTAGATTGGTTTGCTCTGATCTTCAGAATCTAGGTAGAGGAGGGCCGATACGATGGAGTTTGCCACGCCATCGGTCAGCGGCTGGTTGAGAAAGAGAATGCGCTCTTGGCTCATTCGGGTGTAGATATTCACCCACTGCCAAGACCGGCTGCCTGGCAGATTGTAGGGAACGCGGAGAATTCTATCGACAGGCATCGGCTACGCGACCCCCGCTGGAATCGCTGTTGGCAGTTCTTTCGTGCTGCTGAGAACGCGGTCAATCAGGCCGTACTCTTTAGCCTCTTCGGGCGTGAGATAAAACATGCGGTCGGTGTCTTTGTCGAGCTTTTCGACGCTTTGGCCCGTATTGCTCGAAAGAATGTCGAGGAAGGCGCTTTTGTTGGCGAGGACTTCCTCAGCGCGGATCTGGATATCGGTGGCTTGTCCTTGGGCGCCGGAGCGACTCTGGTTGAGTACGATGGTGGCGTGGGGTAGGCTAGCTCGCGATCCCTTCGCACCCGAAGACAAGATCATCGCGGCAGTGCCCATGGCCTGACCTAGGCAAATAGTGTGCACGGGCGGCTTGATGTACTTGAGCGTATCGCAAATGGCGAAGGCTTCTGTCTCAAACCCCACGGCATCTCCGGTATACCAAGAGGTGCCTGTGGAGTTGATGTAGAAGTAGATGGGCTTGTCGGGATCGTCAAATTCTAGATAGAGAAGCTGCGCAATGATCAGCTTAGTGACGTCTACACCCATTTGACGCTTGAAGTCATCAGAGGAAACCAGCGGGGTGCCCAGGTAAACAATCCGCTCTTTGAGCAGGAGCGACTGTAAGTCTGGTGGGGGTGTCCGATAGGCCGCACCGCCTGCAGCATAAGGAGCTTGAACGGCCTTAATAGGAGAACTCATAGGGACTTATACTTGCGATAACTTCAACGTTTCTTTCGACGACTAATCGAAAATATCTGCTTTCCATAGTAGCTCGCTGGTGAACGGCATGTACCCTTGCTAAACGGTTGGCGCATGGCGGATAACCCCACCTTTCTGCGAGATAGCTTCGAAAATATTTAGACTATTGGATGGATTACGCCCATTGCTGGGGTGGAGGCTATTTTAGGGGGGTGGTGTTTGACCTGTGGATTTGAAGCCTGCGAATACGAGGGGATGTGTTTTATGGGCATTTTACGGGTATCTAAAGGACTAAATTGCGTATGAAAGTTGATTTGCAATGGGCGTTTAGTGATGCTCACCTACAGGCGGATCAGCCGAGCAGTCAACGTCAGCTGTCGGTGTCTGTCTCAGCGAGTGGTGGTGGCTCGCAAGCGCCGCTCAATTTCTGTTTTGTGCTAGACCGCAGCGGCTCTATGATGGGCACGCCGCTCAAAACCGTGAAGCAAGCAGCCCACCGCATTATTGACCGGCTGACAGAACGCGATCGCATCTCCATCATCGCCTTCGATCACAAAGCCGAAGTCTTGCTTCCCAACCAGCTAGCGACAGACATTACCAGCATCAAGCGAAAAATAGACGGCCTACGGGCAGGCGGCGGCACGTCGATTGACGACGGGCTAAAAGCCGGTATTGAGCAGCTTGCCCAGAACAAAGAAGGCCACGTGTCGCAGCTGCTGTTGCTTACCGATGGTGAAAATGAGCACGGTGACAACGATCGGGCGCTGAAGCTGGCCGAAGTGGCTAGCGGCTATAGCCTAACGGTCAATACGCTGGGATTTGGTGACCACTGGAATCAGGATGTGCTGGAGCAAATTGCTGACGAAGGCGGTGGTTCGCTCAGCTATATCGAGCATGCAGAAGCTGCGATCGCTATCTTTGGCCGTCTGTTTGATCGGATGCAGTCGGTCGGGCTTACCAATGCCTTTCTCAATATCGAGCTGTCCGATGGTACCCGGCTAGCTGACCTAAAACCAGTTGCCCAAGTCTCTCCTGAAACCGTAGAGCTACCGGCTGTGCAGGAGGGCAATCAGGCCATCGTGCGCTTGGGGGACCTGATGAAAGATCAGCCTAGAGTCATTTTGCTGAATCTATATATTCCTCAGCTGCCGCCTGGCACGGCGACCGTTGGCAAGCTATCTGTCGCTTATGATGACCCTGGCGCGGGCTTGGCAGCTCAGTCCACCGCGCCTGTACCCATCGAGATTGCGGCGCAGTCGGCCTATATACCCAGTCCTGACCCGGACGTGCAGCAGAGCATCTTAGCCCTAGCCAAGTACCGGCAAACCCAAATCGCCGAGGTAAAGCTGGAAGCCGGTGACCGCGAGGGGGCGGTGACCATGCTGCAGTCAGCGGCTAATACTGCCATTCAGATGGGCGACCAAAACGCTGCCACCGTATTGCAAAATAACGCGACTCAGCTGCAGGCGGGCAAAGAGCTGTCAGAGCGCGATCGCAAAAAGACCCGCATCGTTTCAAAAACTCAGCTGCAGTAATTCAGTCGCGACCGGCATGATTTCTCTAGATTACCTAGATCACTTGGTGCTGACGGTTTCTGATCTGGATCGAACCTGCGAGTTTTATACTGCGGTGCTGGGCTGTGAAGTGATTTTCTTCGGGCAAGATCTTTGTGGCAATCCGCGGCGAGCTCTCCGTATTGGGCCGAGCCAAAAAATTAACCTCCATTCGGCCAAGCAACCTATGCTGCCTACCGCTCAGGTGCCGCAGCCAGGGACCGCAGACCTCTGTTTTTTAACCAAAACGCCGCTGACAGATGTGATTGGCCACTTTCAGCACCTCGCTATCCCAATTGTTGAAGGGCCTGTTCAGCGCACGGGTGCGCAAGGCTCTATCCTATCGGTATACATCCGAGATCCTGATGGCAATCTGATTGAAGTCGCCAATCCCATCTATGCAGATTCACATTGAGCCGTTCACCGTCCACAAGCGAGTGCCCCTCACCATTAGCCGTGGGACCCGGGCGGGGTCTACCAATCTGTGGGTGCGCATAGAGGCTGAGGGCTATGAGGGCTGGGGCGAGGCGTCTCCTTTTTCTATTGGCGAAAAGACACAAACGACTGAACAAATAGCGGATGATTTGGCGAGGCTGGTGCCGGTCCTGTCGACGATGCATCCGATGGAGCGTCAGCTGATAGAAGAGGCGATCGCATCGGAGCACCCAGGCGTTTGCTCGGCTGCGCGGGCGGCTGTAGATGTAGCGCTTTGGGACTGGCTGGGTAAGCGCGTGGGTCTGCCGCTGTGGCAGCTTTGGGGCTTAGACTTATCGCGAATTGGCCCGACGGCAGTTACCGTCGGCATTAGTTCGCCGGATGGCGCGGCCCAGCGGCTGCAGCAATGGTGCCATCAGCAAACGGTGGCGTCTGTAAAGGTGAAGCTGGGGTCGCCTGCCGGTATCGAGGCCGACCAAGCCATGTTTTCAGCGCTGCTGCCGGACGTGCCGACGGGTGCCAAGGTGAGTGTGGATGCCAATGGCGGATGGTCTCTGACCGATGCTGTGCAAATGGCGCAGTGGCTCTCGCATAGAGGGGTGAGCTATTTGGAGCAGCCCTTGGCAGTAAGGGAGGACGACTTGCTGCCGCAGCTGCGCGAACAGTCTCCCTTGCCGATTTTCGCCGATGAGAGCTGCTTTGGCAGCGCCGATATTCACCGGCTGGCCCACTGCGTAGATGGCATTAATATTAAGCTGATGAAGGCAGGCGGGCTCACGGAGGCCCGGCGGATGATTCATACGGCCCGGGCGTGTGGTCTGCAGGTGATGTTTGGGTGCTATTCCGACAGTGCGATCGCCAATACCGCACTCGCTCAACTCTCTCCGCTTGCCGATCACCTCGATCTCGATAGCCATTTCAATCTCAAAGACGACCCGTTTGATGGCGCGCAGCTATCCGATGGCGCTCTGATTCCTAATACTCGTCCTGGACTTGGACTCTCTCGCCATGCTGACACCTGATGATCGCCTCGTTATTTTTCTGCACAACGGTTTAAAGGGTGCCAAAGGGAAAACGGGAATTTCTTTGCTGCGCTATAGCCCAAATGAGATTGTCGCGGTGATCGATGAAACTGCCGTTGGAGAGTCGATTCAGTCGCTTACTGGCATTGATCGCCCGGTGCCCATTGTGGCTTCTGTGGCTGAGGCGTTGACCTATCAGCCGACGGTGTTGGCGATTGGCCTAGCGCCTTCAGGCGGTCGCTTACCCGAGCCCTGGCTTGCTGAGGTAAAGCAGGCCGTAGCGGCTGGGCTCTCGGTGATGAATGGGTTGCACACTCAGCTCAATCAAGATCCAGATATTCAGGCGGCTATTCAGCCGGGGCGATGGGTCTGGGATATTCGCAAAGAGCCTGAGAATGGAATGGTAGGGGGCGGGCGAGCAAGAGGGTTGACGTGCGATCGCGTGCTCACAGTCGGCACCGACATGGCCATCGGCAAGATGTCGACCAGTATCGAGCTGACTCGGGCCTGTCAGCGGCGAGGGGTGCAGGCCAAGCTCATCGCCACTGGGCAAACAGGGCTGATGCTCGGCGAAGACGGGGTGGCGCTAGATGCCATCCGCGTAGACTATGCCGCTGGGGCCGTCGAGCAAATGATGATGCGCTACGGCGAAGCCTACGATATTTTGTTTGTAGAAGGGCAGGGTTCACTGCTCAACCCGGGTTCTACAGCTACGTTGCCGCTGATGCGAGGCGCTCAGCCCACCCATCTCATCTTGGTACACAAAGCAAAGCTAACCCACCTACAGCACTTCCCCGATTTTTCCATACCCCCGCTGCCCGAGGTCATTTCGCTCTATGAGTCGGCAGTTAGCGCTAGGGGCACCTTTGCCCCAACGCCCATCACCGGTGTGGCGCTCAATACGTTTGGCCTGCATGAAAAAGAGGCCCGTCAAGCCATTGCAGACGTTTCAAAAGAAACCGGTCTACCCTGTACCGATGTGGTACGGTTTGGCGCTGAGCCTCTGCTTGTCCCAATCCTGAATAAGAGTTGACTGGGTAAGCGTCTATGGTGAAACAAAGCTATGGTGAAACAAAGCCGCAGTGCTTATCTGTTATCTGGGCTTCTTGAGTCGGTAGGTGATACGGCCTTTGGTGAGGTCGTAGGGGGTCAGCTCTACCTTGACGCGATCGCCCGGCAAAATCTTGATGTAATTGCGACGAATTTTCCCGGAAATATGCGCCAGCACGTTAAACCCATTGTCTAGGTCAACGCGAAACATAGCGTTGGGTAACGATTCGGTGATCGTTCCTTCCATTTCGATGAGATCTTGTTTAGACAACCTAACAGTTCCTCAGTAAATATCAGCAGTTGAATACATTGTTAACACAAGACTAGCAAATCTAGTAAACACTTCGTGGTAGAAGTCTTCACCGGCAGGTAGAAAGGCCTCTTCCGCTGTTTTTTACGACTCTTTGCTACTCTTTTGTTCGACTTGCACAATTTTCTTCAACTCATCTGTCACCGCATCCATCGGCTGGTTTCCATCGACAGAAAGTAGCTGCTGCCTGTTTCGGTAGAGGTCAATCAAAGGTTCAGTTTGCTCTCGGTACACTTCCAGGCGATTGCGAATCACTTCCTCTTGGTCGTCCTTGCGTCCGCGCTCTAGCAAGCGGGTAACCAACACCTCATCAGGTACTTCTAAATTAATGACAACCTCACAGCTCTGCTCAATTTCTTCAAGCAGCTCATTGAGAAATTCAGCCTGCTCGACGTTTCTTGGAAACCCATCTAGCAGCCAACCCTTCTCGGTATCGGCCTGAGCAAGCCGCTCGCGAATCAGCCCCAACATCAGCGAATCGGGCACTAGCTCACCCGCGTTCATGTAGCCTTCTGCTTTCTGCCCTAGCTCAGTCTTTGCCTTGACCGCAGCCCGCAAGATGTCGCCTGTCGAAATGTGGGGCACCTCGCAAATTTTGCAGAGAACTTGTGCCTGGGTGCCTTTGCCTGCGCCAGGCGGGCCTAAAAAAATTAGCCTTGTCATTACTGTTTCACCATTCCTTCGTACCGCTGGGAGATGACGTAGGTCTGAATCTGCTTAGCGGTGTCGATTGCCACACCCACCAAAATCAACAGCGAGGTTGCACCAAATCCCTGAAAGGTCTGAACCCGGGTAGCACTCTCCACTAAGCTAGGCACAACGGCAACCAATCCTAAGAAAATCGCACCCAAAAACGTGAGTCGGTTCAAGACCTTGCCGATGTAGTCAGTAGTGGCTCGGCCAGGTCGAATGCCAGGAATACTCGCGCCCATCTTTTTGAGGTTGCGAGACATATCTTCTGGGTTTACCACCAAGGAGGCATAGAAGTAACTAAAGAAGACAATCATCACCAGGTATACAAAGATGTACAGCGGTGAGGTCGCCCTGAAGTTTGCATTCATAAACCGGGCAAAGGCTTCGCTGGGAATGTATTGCACCAGGGAAATCGGGATAATCAGCATGGAGGAGGCGAAGATGATGGGCATCACGCCGCCCTGATTGAGCCGGAGGGGAAGGTAGTTACTTTTTTCGAGATAGAGCTTGCGGCCTACCTGACGCCTAGCAGACACGATGGGAATGCGGCGAGTGCCTTCCTGAACAAAAACAATGCCAATAATCGTGGCGATGAAGACGAGAAAGAGAATAACAATACCGCCGATGGTGCTGCGATCGCCCGTCTGAGCAAGGTCGACTGTTTCACCCAATACCCGAGGCAGCGAAGAAACAATATTCAAGAAAATCAGCAGCGATGCCCCATTGCCCAGTCCGCGCTCAGTAATCAGCTCACCTACCCACATCACAAACATGGAGCCCGCCGTCAGCGCGATCACTGTTTCAACAACGAACGGCACACCAAAGTCGAAAGCAAAGTCTCGCAGCAAAAAACAAGAGAGCATCGTGCTCTGCAAAATGGTCCAGCCGAAAGCAACGTAGCGCGTCACCTGGGAGATTTTACGCCTACCTGCTTCCCCTTCATTTTTCTGTAAATCTTCTAGGGCCGGAATAGCAGCCGTTAGCAGCTGCATAATAATCGAGGCGTTAATAAACGGCAGAATACCGAGGGCAAAGATACCGACTAGGGAGAGTCCGCCCCCCCCAATGATGTCTAAAAAGCCCAAGACCCCGCCAGCACCGCCACCCTGCACAAACTGCGAAAAAGCAACCCGGTCAATGCCAGGGACGGGGATATAAATGCCCAGCCTCACCAAGACCAGGAGGCCGACGGTTACGAGTAACCGACTGCGCAGACCCGCAGCCTGAGCCATCTGCAAAAATGTTTCCTGGGCGCTGGGCGACCTGCCTTGACTGACAACCATAGTTATTGCTTTAAAGAACCAAAGAAACTAATAAAAAATTAGCCTGAGAACGTCCGCGCTACAGGCCTACAGAAAGACCTTTGCTAAGCATTAGCCAGCAGCGCCCGCCCAAACTTACCCCTTCATCATAAAGGCCACAGGGCGTATCGGTCAGCAAAAGGCGATTAGACCACCTCGCAGGTGCCGCCTGCCGCCTCAATTTTTTCTTTAGCAGACTTGGTAAATGCCGCTGCTTTAACGTTCAGTGCAGTCGAAATCTCACCGTCGCCCAGCACCTTCAAAGGGCCATCGTTTGACGTAATGATGCCTGCATCCATGAGCGATGCCAGCGTCACTTCACCCGCCGGTAAGTCGGCCAGGCCCTTCACATTAATGATGGTGTACTGAGTCTGGTTGACGATTGGAAAATGCTTCAGCTTGGGAATGCGACGATAAAGCGGCAGCTGGCCACCTTCGAAACCAGGCCGAGTACCGCTACCCGAACGAGATTTTTGGCCTCGCATGCCAAAGCCACAGCTCGCACCTTGCCCAGCAGAAATGCCGCGTCCCTTACGCTTGCGTCGTCTTTTCGACCCTGCCTTGGGTCGTGCGTCGTCTAATCTCATGGTGGGGTTCTCCTTCCGTTATGCCTGTCTGGGGTTAAGCGTAGAGTTTTTCGATGGGAATGCCGCGCTCTTCGGCCACGCTAGCGAGCGTCCTGAGCGAGTCAATGGCTGCAGCGGCTGCCCGAGCGTTGTTGAGCGGGTTATCTGAGCCCAGCTGCTTGGCGAGAATGTTGCGTACGCCAGCTAGCTCCAGCACAATGCGAACCGCGCCGCCCGCAATTACGCCCGTACCTGGCGCAGCTGGACGCATGAAGACGCGCGCGCCCCCAGCGATGCCAGTGGTGGGATGGGGAATAGAGTATGCCTTATTGAGCGGCACTTCTACAAGGTGCTTTTTGCCGTCGGCGACGCCCTTTTTCACAGCGCCAATCACGTCGCTGGCCTTGCCGACGCCAACACCAACCTGGCCTTTCTCATTCCCGACCACGACGATCGCGCGAAAGCTGAGCTTTTTACCGCCCTTCACGACCTTGGTGACTCGTCGAATCTGAACGACGCGCTCTTTCCATTCAGAATCTTTTTCTCTGTTTTTGTTCTTTTTGCGACGCTGCTCTGCCATAAGATTGGACCTTGGGTTTAAACCTTCGATTTAGCCTGGATTAGATGTTTTAGGTGTGAGTGTTGGGAAGTTTGCTGCTGGGCTTAGTGGACTGTCACCGTAGACTGCTGCCTTTAGAACTTCAGGCCAGCTTCGCGGGCTGCATCGGCCAAAGCGGCTACCCGGCCATGGTAAAGCTTACCGCCTCTGTCAAAGACAACCTCAGAAATGTTTTGCTTGATGGAGCGCTCGGCAATCAGCTTGCCGACCGAGGCTGCAGCCTCCTTGGTGGAGCCAGATGACTCAGTGAAGTCTGCATCTAGGGTAGATGCAGCTGCCAGCGTTTGATGCTGGGTGTCATCAATCACCTGCGCATAAATGTGCTGATTCGAGCGAAAGACCGCTAGTCTGGGTCTTTCAGTGGTGCCTTTTACCCGACGACGAACCCGAGCGTGACGACGGCGGGTCGATTCTCTTCTAGATGTTTTCATCGTTTACTTACCTGGTGTTACTTACCGGCTTTCCCTGCCTTACGTCTGATGCGCTCGCCTGCGTAGCGAACGCCTTTGCCCTTATAGGGCTCTGGTGGACGGGCTGCCCGAATTCTGGCGGCTGTGTTGCCAACGACTTCTTTATCGATACCGGTGACGGTCACGTTGGTATTTTTCTCGACGGCAAAGGTAATGCCTTCAGGGGGCTCAAATTCTACGGGGTGGCTGTAGCCCAGCGCCATCACGAGCTTGCTGCCCTGGGTAGATGCTCGGTAGCCTACCCCTTGAATTTCTAGCTTTTTCTCGTAGCCCTTAGAGACGCCCTCTACCATATTTGCGATCAGCGTCCGGACGAGCCCATGACGCTGCCTGGCATTTCGAGATTCATCAGCGCGGCTGACAACGATCTCTTCGCCCTCTTGAGCAAAGGTTACCTCTGGGGGAAACTCACGAGACAGCTGCCCTTTCGATCCTTTTGCGGTCACGGTTTGACCATCAATGGTGACGGTCACGCCTTTGGGGATTGGCACAGGCTGTTTGCCAATTCTAGACATGTTCCTTTTCCTCCTGTTTGGCCTGCATAGACGGGTAAATATCAGACGGATAGACAATCAGTAGATGTAGCAAAGGACTTCTCCGCCAATTCCCTGTCTGCGGGCATCACGGTCGGTCATTACGCCGCTAGAGGTGGAAATAATCGCAATGCCGATGCCGCCTAGGACGCGGGGTAGCTCCTTGCGGTTGGAATATACCCTCAGGCCGGGCTTGCTGACTCTAGAGAGCTTGCGAATGATAGGCTGACGGGTTTTACCCTTGTACTTTAGGGTAATGGTGATTTTCCGGTTGATACCTTCCCCACCGTCTGTAGAGTCCGCAATAAAGCCCTCTTCCTTTAGTACGCTGGCGATGCTGCGGGTCATTTTGGTCGATGGGATGTCGACGGTTTGGTGTCGCGCAAGGGTAGCATTCCGAATGCGCGTCAGCATATCTGAAATCGTGTCGTTAGACGCCATAATCCTCTTGTTTGCTCTGGTTACCTTGCATGGGGCCTCAGTTATCTCGGAAGGGCATTCCCAGCTCCTTCAGAAGGGCGCGCCCTTCTTCATCGGAGGTCGCGGTGGTGACAATGGTGATGTCCATGCCGCGAATCTGGTCAACGCTGTCGTAGTCAACCTCTGGAAAAATCAGCTGCTCGCGCAGTCCCAGAGTGTAGTTGCCTCTGCCGTCAAAGCTCCGAGGGTTAACGCCTCGAAAGTCTCTAATGCGGGGCAAGGTTAAATTGATGAGACGATTGGTGAAGGCGTACATCCGCTCGGAGCGTAGGGTGACTTTGACACCCACGGGCATACCCTCACGAATTTTGAAGCCTGCGATCGCCTTTTTAGCTCTGGTAACTACCGGCCTTTGACCGGTGATCATCGCCAGTTCGCTAATGGATGATTCCAGCGCTTTGGCATTTTGAGATGCTTCACCAAGGCCTCGGTTTACCGTGACTTTGGAAAGCTTAGGAATTTGGTGGGGATTGGTGTAGCCAAACTGTTCTTTCAGCTTGGGCACCACCTTCTCCAAATACGTTGTTTTGAGTGAGTCGGGCATTGTAACCTCTAAAAAATATATCCCTGGGCTTGGTCAGGGCATTCGTGATGTTCTTGTGTGATGTTCGTGCGATTGCTGTCTAATTTATGGATTGAACGTCATGACTGATTTTCAATCGAAAACGATGTGGGTGGCGATGGGTTAGCCTTAAAACTTTTGCAGTTGTTTCAACCTGCTGGTCGGCAAGCTGAAGGCACCTACCTAGTTTTCTAAGACTTCGCCTGTTTTTTTGAGCATACGAACTTTGCGACCATCGCTGTTGATGGTGTATGCAACGCGGCTAGCCACCTTTTGCTTAGTGGAGTACAGCATTACATTGGAGCTGTGAATCGGAAACTCTTTGGTCAAAATTTGACCCGATTCACCTTCTTGCTGTGGCTTTACATGCTTGGTGCGCATATTCACACCCTGCACGATGACCTGAGAAGTCTTGGCATTGGTGGCGACAACTTCACCGACCTTGCCTTTGTCTTTACCGGTGATGACCTGTACGGTGTCTCCGGTGCGGACGTGCATTTTCTTGCGCCCGGTGTTTTTGTTCTTAATGACCATTTAGAGCACCTCCGGCGCTAGCGAAACAATCTTGGTAAAGCTTTTGTCGCGCAGCTCACGGGCGACCGGGCCAAATACTCGAGTGCCCCTAGGATTGCCATCTTGGTTGATGAGCACTGCGGCGTTGTCGTCGAAGCGAATGCTCATGCCACTGCTGCGGCGAATACCTTTGCGGGTGCGGACGACGACAGCTTTGACCACGTCGGACTTTTTCACGCCCATGTTGGGTAGGGCATCTTTGACGACGGCCACAATCACATCGCCAACGCCAGCATATTGCTTGCGACCGCCGAGAACGCGGATGCACATGAGCTTACGGGCGCCGCTGTTATCGGCTACGTTCAAATAGGTTTCTTGCTGAATCACGGGTGAATCCTCTCTCTATATTTCCGCAGAACTGAGGATGTCAGCCACGACCCACCGTTTGGTGCGGCTCATGGGACGGGTTTCGCTGATTCTGACGCGATCGCCTTCTTTACAGCTATTGTCCTCATCATGGGCTTTATAGCGCTGCGTTCGCACCATAATCTTGCCGTACTTGGGGTGTTGAACGCGGCTCTCAACCGCAACCACCACCGTCTTTTCCATTTTTGTGCTGACCACGAGGCCAACTCTCTCTTTTGCTGCCATGGTTTGTTATGCCTCTGTTTCAGTCTCTTGTGCGGCTGCGGCTAGCTGCCTTTCCCGTTCAATGGTCATCAGCTGTGCGAGCTTGCGGCGATTGTGCTTGAACTGGTGAAACCCGGTTTCGAGCTGGCGGGTCGCCTTCTTAAATCTCAGGTCGAATAGCTCACGCTTAGTTTCAGCAATCGCTGCTGTTAGCGCTTCGTCGCTCAGCGCTCTGAGCTCTTTTATTTTTACGAGTGCCATTGTGCTTAACCCTCCTCGCTTGCTTTGACGATGAACTTGGTCTTAAAGGGCAATTTGAAGGAGGCCAAGCGCATGGCTTCTCTGGCTACTTCTTCAGAGACACCTGCAATCTCAAAGACAATTCGACCCGGCTTGATGACGGCTACCCAAAATTCTGGGTTACCTTTACCAGAACCCATTCGGGTTTCAGCCGCGCGCATGGTCACAGACTTGTCAGGGAAGACGCGGATCCAAATTTTTCCGCCCCGTCGGATGTAGCGGGTCATGGCTCGCCGAGCGGCTTCGATTTGCCGGGAGGTCATCCAGCAGCACTCAGTCGCCTGCAGGGCAAACTGGCCAAAGTTAATCTCGTTGCCCCGGTGGGCCATGCCACGCATCCGACCGCGATGCTGCTTCCTAAATTTTGTTCTTCTTGGGCTTAACATGATGGATCACACTTCGAAAAAATGGTGACTAAAGGCGGAGGGAAGGCCAGCAGCAGAAGGTCGCTGGCTGGAGCGCAGTGGCGCTACGACTGCTACGAATCGTTGTTCGAGCGATCTTCAAACTGTTGACGGCGGCGAGGCTGGCGGCGACGAGGCTGAGACTTAGTATCTTCAGGCTGGCTCTCCTGTCCGGGGATAACTTCACCTTTGAAGACCCAGGTTTTGACGCCTAGAATGCCGTAGGTCGTTTGGGCGGTGCGATAGGCGTAGTCGATGTTGGCACGCAGGGTGTGCAGCGGTACGCGGCCCTCCCGGGTCCACTCAGTTCGGGCAATTTCAGCTCCGTTGAGCCGACCGCTGACCTGAATTTTGATGCCTTCTACACCGGCTCTTTGGGCTCTCTGGATAGCCTGCCTAACGACGCGGCGGAAGGAAACACGGCGCTCTAGCTGCTGGGTGATGTACTCGCAGATCAGGCCCGCATCGGCGTCGACTCGTGCCACTTCCACGACGTTGATTCTGATTTGACGGCTGTCGTCTTTAATCTTTTTCTGTAGGCCTGCCCGCAGCGTTTCAATGCCTGCACCACCCCGTCCTACGACAACGCCTGGTCTGGCTGTCCGAACTTCGAGGTCGATCTGATCGGCTTTGCGTTCGATATGCACATCGGAGATGCCTGCATTGGCCAGGGTCTTCTCGATGTACTTGCGGATCTCATGATCTTCTTCGAGCAGTGCTGGATAACGGTTTTTGTCGGCATACCAGCGGGAGCGGTGCTCCTGAGTGATGCCAAGGCGAAGACCGATAGGATGAATCTTCTGTCCCACTGATGTACTCCTTAGAAAACGGGTGGTGAATGGACGGGGGTTAGATGGTCTAGCTGGGGCTGGCGGAATGAAGTTTTAGGTTAAGCCTGGTGAGCGTTAAATCTCGGATGACTTAAACTTCGGATGACTTAAACTTCGGTGCCGGGGGCGACAGCGATCGCAATGTGGCAAGTCGGTTTCCGAATCTGAAAAGCACGACCTTGGGCGCGGGGGCGAAAGCGCTTGAGAACAGGCCCTTGGTCGGCGTAAGCCTCACTGATGTAGAGGGTCACCGGGTCCAGTCCGTTGTTGTGTTCGGCGTTGGCAACTGCCGACCGCAAGACTTTGAGAATAGGCTCACAGGACTTGTAAGGCATAAACTCAAGCATGATCAGCGCTTCGCGGTAGGAGCGGCCCCGAATCTGGTCGAGCACTCGGCGCACCTTGCGAGGAGACATGCGGACAAACTTAGCCGTTGCCTTTACCTGAGAATCTGAATCAATATCAATCATGTCTGCTATCTCCTTTAGCGCCGCGCTTTCTTATCGCTTTTGGCATGGCCCCGGAAGGTTCTAGTCGGTGCAAACTCACCGAGCTTGTGACCCACCATCTGTTCGTTGATAAACACGGGCACGTGCTGACGGCCATTGTGAACCGCAACGGTGTGACCGATGAACTGGGGAATAATTGTCGAAGCGCGAGACCAAGTCTTGACGACCTGCTTTTCGTTCTTCGCATTGAGCTTTTCAATTTTGGTGAGAAGGTGGTCTGCCACGAAGGGCCCCTTCTTCAGCGAACGAGACATGCTTTTTACCTGAGAACAATCGTCAAAAAAGTGCGTGAAAAATTAGAGTGAAACGCTAAGAAATTTTCTGTTTTTATGCGTTTCTACCGCCGCGACCGCGCTTAGAAGACCGTCGCCGTCGCCGCACAATCAATGAATCGCTACCCTTCTTCTTCTTCCGCGTTTTGTAACCCAACGCTGGCTTACCCCAAGGAGTGACCGGTCCGCTGCGGCCAATGGGCGCGCGACCTTCACCACCACCATGGGGGTGGTCAACCGGGTTCATCACGCTACCACGAACTTCGGGGCGACGGCCCGACCAGCGCTTGCGACCAGCCTTGCCTAGGGTCAGGTTACGATGCTCCACATTGCCGACTTGGCCAATAGTGGCGTAGCACTCACGGCGAACCATGCGAACTTCACTAGAAGGCAGCTTGAGCGTGACGTAGCCACCCTCTTTGGCGACGAGCTGAGCGCCCGCACCAGCTGCGCGAACCATCTGGCCACCCTTGCCGGGCACGAGTTCTACATTGTGAACGGTGGTACCCAAAGGGATCCGGTGTAGCGGTAGCGCATTG
Organism: Cyanobacteria bacterium J06614_10; assembly: GCA_038527325.1. Lineage (GTDB taxonomy): Bacteria > Cyanobacteriota > Cyanobacteriia > Phormidesmidales > Phormidesmidaceae > Phormidesmis. Next base: position 26,091 of record JBCBFY010000019.1, on the reverse strand, counting down.
CCCACTTCAAAAGGTGCCTCTTCTCCAGAGACAATCACCGTGCCAACCTCTAACCCTGCCGGGTGAAGAATGTAGCGCTTTTCACCATCTTCGTAGTGCAGTAGAGAGATGCGAGCATTGCGGTTGGGGTCGTACTCAATGGTGGCAACCTTCGCCGGAATATTGTGCTTGTTTCGTCTGAAGTCGATATCGCGATACAGGCGCTTGTGCCCGCCCCCGCGATGGCGGCAGGTGATGACACCACGGTTGTTACGACCCTTGTGGCGGTGCACTGAATAGGTGAGTGACTTTTCTGGCTTATCGGTGGTAATGGCCGAGAAGTCGGATACGGTACGCTCGCGCGTGCCGGGTGTTAATGGTCGGTAGGAGCGAATGCCCATGGCTATACTCTGTCGCTTGGCTGGTTACGTTTGGCTGGTTGAGCGGGGGGTGTTGGCAAGATGCTTGGTTAGCTGAGAGTGGGTGCTGCGCTGAGGATGACTTAGCAAACTGACCCAATCAGCTTAGACATCTGGGAAGAGTGTGATGGTGTCGTCGGGGGCAAGGGTGACCACTGCTCGCTTGTAGGCGGCTCTGTGACCGATGAACTGACCGACTCTGCGCTTTTTGCGCGGTGGGTTCTGGGTGCTAATGCCAACAACGGTGACATCAAAAAGCTGCTCGATAGCGCTTTTAATCTGCGGCTTTGTTGCCTTGGGGGCGACCTCAAAAGTGTACTGGTTGTTTTCGAGGGCAATGGTTGCCTTTTCTGTAATCAGAGGCCTGCGAATAATATCCGGTATTTCGCGCTCTGCAAATCGTTTACTCACCGTATACCTCCTGAATTTTTTCGAGTGCAGAGGCTGTAACGACTAGGTTGTCAGCGTGCAGAATGTCATAGATGTTGAGGTTTGTGGCATCGATCATCCGCACGTTTGGCACGTTCCGCAGAGAGCGATATATTGTGTCGTTCTTTTCGCTAAACACCATGAGAATTTTGGCGTTCGTATCGACACCCCAGCGATCAATGGCGGCGAGCATTTCCTTCGTTTTAGGCTGGCTCAGCTCGCTGCCAAAATCTTGCACGACGACCATTTCTTCTGCCCGGCTCTGAAAAGCCGTCCGCAGCGCTAGTCGACGCTCTTTGCGGTTCATTTTAGTGGTGTAGTCGCGGGGCTTGGGGCCAAAGATGACACCGCCACCTCGCCACAGCGGAGAACGGATAGACCCAGCACGTGCTCGGCCTGTTCCCTTTTGCCGCCAAGGTTTACGGCCTCCACCACGGACCTCGGCGCGGGTTTTGCTGGAGGCAGTCCCCTGACGTCCGTTATTAATTTGACGAACGAGCGCCCGGTGAACGATGTGTGAGGCGTTCTCTTCTTTGGCAACTTTGAGATCTAGGCTGGCGGTGCCTGCCTTCTCTCCTTGCCAATTTTTAATTTCACAATCAACCATGATGTTTCTTGGGCTTATTGCCGAGTCTTTCTGTGCGGATGGCGGACGGCTATCGATAATGAACGACCACTTGAGCGGTTGTGCTCTATTTTTTGATGATTACTGGCCAACGTTGATGATTACTGGCCAACGATAGTCGCTGGGGTGATGTTGAGCAGTGTCCCGGCTTTGCCAGGTACACCGCCTTTCACCAAGAGAAGATTTCGGTCGTTGTCGACCCTGACGACGCTGAGCTTGCGAATGGTGACTTTCTCGGCACCCATGCGCCCTGCCATACGCTTACCGGGATAAACTCGTCCGGGTGTTGTACCCGCGCCGGTTGAGCCAGGTGCTCTGTGGTTTTTAGAACCGTGAGACATGGGGCCTCGGCGGAAGTTGTTGCGCTTTTGGTTGCCAGCGAAGCCCTTACCAATGCTGATGCCGCTGACGTCGATGAGCTGACCTGCTTCGAACCTTTCTGTGGTGACTGTTTGGCCAACTTCGAACTCTGCTGTATCGTCGACGCGATACTCACGGAGGTGGCGAACGGGGGTCGCACCTGATTTTTTGAGGTGGCCGAGCTTGGGCTTATTGAGTGCCTTTTCTTTGACGTCTCCGTAGCCGACTTGAATAGACGAGTAGCCGTCTGTTTGCTCTGTTTTTATCTGCGTGACGACGCAGGGGCCAGCCTGAATGACGGTGACTGGAATTGCATTACCAGTTTCGTCAAACACCTGGGTCATACCAAGTTTGGTACCAAGAATACCGACAGACACGAATTTTGAGTCTCCGCTTCACGACGTCAAAGCACATGGGCTGGGGTTTCCTTCCCATGGCGTTGACAGAACACAACCAGCAGTGGGCATCGAAAAGCACAACCCACTTCAGGCAAAAATAAAGCCCGCTTAGTGTTTGCACTTTTGGCCAAACCACACTGGAAATCAATCGACAGGGCGACTTTGGTGAAGAGACTCAACCTAATGGGAATCTCTTGCCTGCCTTGCCTTTACGCCTGGGACTTGGAGAAATAGTTCTCACTTTCCTCTAGTATCCGTTTTTCCGGCGACAGTCTTTAACTATACACGGTTTTTGGCGTATGTCTACAAAAAACGAAAAGTAATTGCTCTGGTTTTTCTTGTGTGAGGTGATTTTTGACTGTAGCTGCCTTCTGTGATGTCGGTGGTTTTCCTGGTTAGTGCTTTGCTAGAGCTTTGCTGAGCCATGACTGCCTACATGACTGCCTAAAAGTCTGATGAAAGTTGGGTGGACTATGAAGTACGATACTTGCAGTCTATATACACTGGTTTCCTATGGGTCTGCTGGCGTTTAATAAATTTACTCGTGATCTTGAGCAATCTGGCGCTCTGGGCGTGCGGATGCCTTTAGAGGGCGGGCATGAGGGCCGCTACCGTAGGCGTGTGCGTTCCGCCGGTTACGACTGCGCTTACCTGTCAGCGCGTGGCCTTGGGGATTTGTCAGCGTACTTACTAGATGTGCATGGCGTGCGTCCGCCCCACCTAGGCAAGAAAAATATGGACAGCTCGGCGACGGGCGATCGCTACTTTATTCCGCCGGTCGTTAGCTACCGTCTGCAGAGCCTCTCTCCCAACGCTAAGGGGCTGTTGCTGTGGTTGATTGAAGGCCACATTCTCTCTAGCCAAGAGATTGAGTTTCTCGTTTCGCTGCCTGCGATGGAGCCACGGGTGAAGGTTGTTCTAGAAGTGGGCGGTGAGCGGTACTTTGATTGGTTCCCGCTTAGGGATGCGATCGCTGCCTAGCGTCTGCTGTTAGTGTTTGACCTGGGCATTAGACCTAGTGCTCGCTTCTGCTAATTTTTTAAGAGAATTTCTGTGAAAACGCCACTGCAATCGCTGCAGGCTGGCTGCTGGTTTAAGCTCATCTGCGGTGCTAGCTATCAGGCTTTGCCTGAGGTCAGGAGTCTGGCACTGGCCTACGCTCTGGCTGGTGCTGACTGTATCGATATGGCCGCTGACCCAGCGGTGGTGGCAACGGTAAAGTCTGGCTTGGCGGCTGCGCAGCGAATTGCCGCAGATCCGGCTCATCCTCTTGGCAGCACGCTGCGCGGATACAGACGACCTCTGCTGATGGTGAGTATGAGTGCTGGAGAAGATCCGCACTTTCGGAAGGCTTGGTTTGACCCGGCGGTTTGCCCGGTTGACTGCGATCGCCCCTGTGAGCAGATCTGTCCGGCAGCGGCGATTGATGATGGCGGGGTGATAGATGCCCGCTGCTATGGCTGTGGTCGATGTCTGCCGGTGTGTCCCTATGGCTTGATAGAAGCGCGATCGCAGCCGACTTCTGCAGATGCGGTCGCCCAGCAGACCCTCACTCAAGTTGAAGCACTCGAAATTCATACTCAGGTCGGCCAGCTCGATGAATTTCGCCATCTGTGGCAGACGATTCGACCTTGGATTGACCATCTCAGTGTTATTTCAGTCAGCTGCCCCGATGGCGAAGGCCTGATCGACTATTTTCAGGCGCTGCAGCGTTTGATGTCGCTACACACATTGGGGATTGCCCTCATTTGGCAGACCGATGGGCGACCGATGAGTGGGGATATCGGCAAGGGCACTACCCACGCTGCGGTGCGGCTAGCTCAAAAAGTGCTGGCTGCACACTTGCCTGGCCACATCCAGCTGGCCGGAGGGACGAATCAGTACACCGTTTTTAAGCTGCGTGAACTTGGAGTGTGGCAGCCTTCAAAGGCTTGCTCGGAGGGGATGTCAGTGAGTGCTCGCTGTGTCTCTGGGATCGCCTACGGCAGCTATGCGCGGCGATTGCTTATGACAGAAATTGAGCAAACCCATTATCTTGAAGAAGATCCCCAAGCATTGAAAACAGCTGTCGCCCTTGCCCGTTCACTCGTGATGCCTGTAAAGCAGGTTGATGAAGAGACGATAAAGCCAGCGGCCCAGTCTTGAGGAATACATCGCAACGGCCCATTTGCTGCTGCAATGGTTTGGCAAGAGGATCGCAGCCGTTTTCCTGCAATTGTCTCTCGTTTACATTCTGCGTCTGTATGGTGAGTCTCAACGACGATCTGCCTGAAAGTACCCCTAATCAAGTGCCGCTAGGTTCTGCTAGCCCAGTGCAGCTGAACGCTCCTGAAATGACGGATGATTTACCTCAGCTGCTGGCGGTGCTACCGAATTACATTCGCACCCAGCTAGAGTCCCACCCTCGCCGTGACCAGCTGATAGAAGTCATCTTGGACCTAGGCCGACAGCCAGAAGCTAGGTTTTCTGATGCTGTTGAGTATCTTTCTGACACGCCTGTTTCCAAAGCTGACTTGCAGCACTGTGTCGACAGGGTTGGGCACTTTGGCGGCGACAACCGGGCGGGCTTGGAGAAAACGCTGCATCGCATTAGCGCTATTCGCAACCGAGCGGGTGAAATTATTGGGCTGACCTGCCGAGTGGGCCGCGCCATTTTTGGCACTATCGGCATGATTCGTGACTTGGTCGAGACCGGAAATTCTATTTTGATGCTGGGTCGGCCTGGCGTGGGGAAAACAACTGCCCTGAGAGAAATCGCCCGGGTGCTCGCCGACGACCTGATGAAGCGAGTGGTGATTATCGACACCTCGAATGAGATTGCTGGAGATGGAGATATTCCTCATCCGGCGATCGGTAGAGCCCGCCGCATGCAGGTTTCTCGCCCTGAGGAGCAGCATCGGGTGATGATCGAGGCTGTGGAGAACCATATGCCTGAAGTCATTGTGATCGATGAGATTGGCACTGAGCTGGAAGCGCTGGCGGCGCGTACTATCGCTGAGCGAGGTGTGCAGCTAGTAGGAACGGCCCATGGCAATCGTCTAGAAAACTTGATTAAAAATCCAACGCTGTCTGATCTGGTCGGTGGCATACAGTCGGTGACGCTGGGAGACGATGAAGCGCGACGGCGGGGCAGCCAAAAGAGCGTGCTAGAGCGCAAGGCGCCGCCCACTTTTGATATTGCCGTGGAGATGCTGGAGCGTCAGCGGTGGGTGGTTCATGAGGATGTTGCCAATACGGTGGACTTCATTTTGAGAGGGCATGTGCCTGGGCAGCAGGTGCGATCGCTCGGCGCAGATAACAAGCTGGTGATCACCGATGAGCTGCCCGGTCAATCTGCCATGGCCACTGCTGCCCTACGCGCAGACAGACGCGGCAGACTCAAGCCTGGCAGCCTCAAGTCTCAAGCCAGTCCGGGCGGATGGCGCACGACTGGGAAAATGAAGCCGCCGATTACGCCGCTAGGGTCAGATAATTTTGCCGATAGTTTTGCCAGAAGGCCCAGCCGTCCGACTCGCCCAACGCCCCTACTGTCGTCTGTTTCAGATGACCAGCGTCACTTTCAGTCGCTGCTGGATGATTCTTTGAGACAGCTGCCGGTGCCTTCTGAGCGGATGGCGCAAGTCGCGGGGGGAGATTTTCACCCGGATGATGATCTCGAGGTGATGCGCATCTATGCCTATGGCATTAGCCGTCAGCAGCTAGACCATGTGGTGAACACGCTGGATTTGCCCGTGAAGTTTACGAAGGAGCTTTCCGCTGCGGATGCGGTGCTGGCTCTGCGATCGCACATTCGCAATCACTCCAAGCTGAAGCAGGTTGCCAAAGCTCGTCAGGTGCCGATTTACACCGTTAAGTCGAACAGTATTCCTCAGATTACGCGATCGCTCAGGCGACTGCTGGATTTAGACGACGACGGCGATATGCCCGAAAGCGTAAATCTTGACCTGTTTTCTCACAATGGCGCAGATGATGAACTCGAAGCGCTTGAGGAAGCTCGGCTAGCCGTAGAGCAAATCGTGATTCCTAAAAGTCAGCCGGTAGAGCTATTGCCGCGATCGCCCAAGATTCGTAAGATGCAGCATGAGCTAGCAGAGCACTATCGACTAAAATCGCTGAGCTTTGGCGACGAGCCAAACCGTCGATTGAGAATTTATCCGGCATAGGGCTCGGTTTAGGTCTTGGTAACGGTTCTATCGGAGGTAGACCCTTAAGCGGCCCTCATCAGATAGACTGTTACATATGTTCATCTTTTCAGCAGGCAGGGCGAACAGTTTTATAGGCGTAACGAGCGCCAACCTTGCCCAGCTGGGATTGCTCATCTCCAAACCCTTTTATGAGAAACCTATTGTCCCGCGTGTTTGCCCTAATGCTGGTAGCGGTTATCGGCCTCACTGGCTGTAGCGCGGTTGGCCCAAGCGACGGCCTAACCGGCAACTACACAGAAGATACCACTGCCCTAATTGATACGTTGAGAGAATCCATTGCGCTTCCTAAAGACGATCCCAACAAGGCAGCGCTTCAGGAAGCCGCGAAGGCCAAAATTAACGGCTTCGCTTCCCGCTACCGCCGTGATGGTGCAGTCGCCAACTTGAGCTCCTTTTCCACGATGAGAACGGCGCTCAACGCGTTGGCTGGTCACTACAGCTCTTACCCCAATCGACCTGTACCCAAGAAGCTGCAGGATCGGCTGGAGCAGGAGTTCCGTCAGGTCGAGGCGGCTTTACGGCGGGGCGCCTAGCTGTACAGTCTATGACGATCTCCAATAGCGAGCTATCGTCACGAAGGCTGATGGTCGCTGATTGCAGATAGGCCGACAGTTGCAATGACAAAAAAGTTTCAAGTCGCAACCGAAAAGTGAGCTAAGGGTAGCCTTGGCTCGCTTTTTCGGTTTTGTGTCTTTGTGTTCTGCCTTGATCGCTCAGCATCGTTCTCAAGACTGGTTCGGAAAAAATAAAAACAATATGTTGCTGGATGTCGGGTTGTTCTGATAGGATTGCAAATCTGTAGTAAGGAAAAACTTTGGGACATGAAAGTCCGCGCGTCTGTTAAAAAAATGTGTGAGAAGTGCCGAGTAATCCGCCGTCGTGGTCGGGTTATGGTCATTTGCCCTAATCCTAAGCATAAGCAACGCCAGGGTTAGAGCTCGCTAGCTTGAAGGCTTGAGAACGAGCGCATTCGCTGGGTAATGAGCTGGCAGGTAAGGTTGGCACATTAACTGAGAATGCAAGATAAAGTATTGAGCGGGCCGGTTCGCAGCGATGCGATCGCCCCATCACCAACACCGATAAGGGAAAACAAAAGGGAGAAATCATTCAGTGGCACGGATTGCGGGCGTTGACCTGCCAAGAGATAAGCGAATTGAAATCGGGTTGACCTACATTTACGGTGTGGGTCTAAGCCGTTCTCATGAAATTCTTGAGAAAACGGGCGTCAATCCCGATGTCCGCGTAAAAGACTTGACTGACGCGGATGTTATCAAGCTCAGAGAGACCGTAGAGGGCGATTACCTCATTGAGGGTGACCTTCGTCGTCAGGTCAACATGAACATCAAGCGACTGATGGATATCGGTTGCTATCGGGGACGTCGCCATCGCGTCGGCCTGCCAGTGCGTGGTCAGCGCACCCGGACAAACAGCCGTACGCGCCGCTCTGGTAGACGTACGATTGCCGGCAAGAAAAAGCCGCCCCGTAAGTAAGGTCTTCTGAGGCCCTCCATAGAACCACTCTGGGCGGAGGCAAGCGGTACGCGCACTGACGAGTTGTCGGTTCGCGTTTTCGCGTGATTACAGCCCAAAAAAGCACCGCCACTAGGCTCACAACAGAAATCACCGAGGCTGACAGGATCTATCGCTAGCCACAGCTAGCCACAGACTGCTGGCAAGCATGTCCCTACGACCGACATACCCTATACCTATCTAGACGAAACACCCTAGACAACTCACCATGGCAAAACCTATCCGCAAGACCGGACCCCGCAAGCAAAAGAAAAACATCCCCAACGGGATAGCCCACATCCAATCCACATTCAACAACACCATTGTCACGATTACCGATGCGGGTGGAAATGCGGTTTCGTGGTCATCTGCTGGCGCTAGCGGCTTCAAAGGTGCCAAGAAGGGAACGCCATTTGCTGCTCAAACCGCTGCCGATAGTGCGGCTCGCCGGGCGATTGACCAGGGCATGCGTCAGTGTGAAGTGCAGGTGAGCGGACCTGGGTCTGGGCGTGAAACGGCTATTCGAGCGCTGCAGGGTGCTGGACTCGAAATTACGCTGATTCGAGATGTGACGCCTATCCCTCACAATGGCTGCCGTCCGCCAAAGCGTCGCCGCGTGTAAAATATGGTTCGACTTTGGGTGAGTTCGCTGGCGAATTTTACCCAAGTCGGCGCGAAATATTTCTCAAATATTTAAGTTTGGACCGTTTAGTAATTACGGATATTAAGATACTTAGCCCATGGGCCAAACATAACTGGCCAGCTGTTTGGACAGTGATTTAGCCAGTTTTTGGCCAGCATCAGGCTACTTGAGCACCTAGTGAGCACCGAGAGAGGTTAGTGAATGGCATTCCAAGTTGATTGTGTAGAGTCGATTGTTGAAGATGATCAGAGCCAATATAGCCGGTTCGTCATTGAGCCTTTGGGGCGTAGTCAGGGGACGACCGTTGGAAATGCTCTGCGGCGTGTTCTGCTGTCCAATTTAGAAGGTACGGCTGTTACCTCTGTGCGTATTGCAGGTGCTAGCCACGAGTTTTCGACGATTCCTGGTGTTCGAGAAGATGTGCTAGATATCTTGCTCAACATGAAGGAAACGGTCTTGAAGAGCTACTCTGCGCAGCCTCAGATTGGGCGATTAGTCGTTCAGGGACCGGCGCGGGTGACGGCTGCTAATTTTGACCTGCCTGCTGAGGTAGAGCTGATTAGTACCGATCGCTACATTGCTTCGGTATCGGCTGGCCACAAGCTCGAGATGGAGTTTCGCATTGAGAAGGGCAAGGGCTACCGGGCGATTGACCGGAGCCGGGAAGAGACTGGCGGCGTCGAATTTATGCAAATTGACGCGGTCTTCATGCCAGTGAAAAAGGTTAACTATAGCGTTGAGAACTTTATTGATGCTGAGGGGGTTCCACAGGACCGTCTCAACATGGAGATTTGGACCAACGGTAGTCTGACGGCCCAGCAGTCTATGAGTGAGGCTGCGGCCCTGCTGGTAGATATGTTCAATCCGCTGAAGGATGTGACTCTTGAGCCCAAGCGAGACGAAGATACCAAGGAAGAGGATCCGACCTATCAGATTCCGATTGAGGAGCTGCAGCTTTCGGTACGGGCTTACAACTGTCTGAAGCGCGCCCAGATCAATGCGGTGTCTGATTTGCTTGACTACAGCCAAGAAGATTTGCTGGAGATCAAGAACTTTGGTCAGAAGTCTGCAGAAGAAGTGGTGGAAGCGCTGCAGATTCACCTTGGCATCATGCTGCCACTGGAAAAGCCTGCTAAGTCGGTGTAGTGCTTTGCTGTTGGAATGTGCTTAGGTAGGTTCCAACAGCTTTTTTTGAGCTTTTGCCTCCGCGCTTGCTGAGTGATGGAGGTTTTAGTTTCTTTTATTTTTTACAAGTTAGGAAGGGGATAGAACAATGCGACATGGTCGCCGTGTACCAAAGCTGGGGAAGGCTGCTGACCAGCGTAAAGCTCTGATGCGATCGCTCACCACAGAGCTAATTCGCAACGGGCGAATTAAAACCACCGAAGTCCGGGCGAAAGCGATTCGCTCTGAGGCTGAGCGCATGGTTACCCTTGCCAAAGACGGTTCCCTATCGGCCCGTCGTAAAGCTATGGGCTATCTGTTCGATAAGCAGCTTGTGCATGCTTTGTTTGACCAGGCACCCGACCGCTACGCAGACCGTAACGGTGGCTACACGCGAATTGTGCGAACGGTGAGCCGTCGGGGTGACAATGCTCGCATGGCCATCATCGAGCTGACCTAAGCGGATGGACGGGTCGGATGTCTGATAATTTGCAGATATCTGGCGCTCAGTCTGATTTCCAATTGAATGCTGGGTCTGATAGTCGAGCAAGTGCCCGGGCCACGAAAGTGTCTCGTCAGCTGAGCAAACTATCGCCCGATCAGCGTCAAACTCAGCGAGTTGCGCTGGTCATTCAGTACGAAGGCACTGACTTTAATGGTTGGCAGCGTCAATCTGCGAAGCAAAACGTGCGTACGGTGCAGGCAGAGATTGAAACTGCGATCGCAACCGTCCTCGGACAGCGAGCTCCTCTGATCGGGGCGGGTAGAACCGACACGGGCGTACACGCTGCGGCGCAAGTTGCGCACTTTGCCGCACCTACGGCGATTCCCGCTGAGCGATGGGCTACTATCCTCAACGACCGGCTAGACAGTGACATTGTCATTAGGGCGTCTGCCGCTGTTGCCAATAACTGGCATGCTCAGTTTTCAGCGGAGTGGCGCCGGTATCGCTACCTGTTTTACACAGGCCGCTACCCCAATCTGTTTGTGCAGCCTTTTGTCTGGCACTACTACTATCAGCCGCTCGATGCAGCGCTGATGCGCGAGGCCTTAGCCCCCATGGTGGGCTATCATAACTTGGCCGCGTTCCACAGGGCCGGATCAGACCGTGGGCATTCTTGGGTAGAGCTACAGCAAACGCAGTGCGATCGCTTAGGCCAGTTTGTTCAGGTTGAGCTGCAGGCCAAAGGATTTTTGTACGGCATGGTTCGCCTCGTGATGGGCCTAGTCGTTCAAGTGGGCCGAGGTCAGCTCTCACCCAAAGAATTTACCAATATCTGGCAAAATCAGCGCCGTGATTTGGTAAAATATAGTGCTCCACCCCAAGGTCTATGCCTTTTGCGGGTTGGCTATCCAGATTTTCCGTTTGAACCTGAGGTTTGGGCCGACACCCAGCCTCACTTTTTACTTCCGTCTCAGCCAGCCAATCAGCCATTTATTAGCCCACCGGTTAACGAATCTGAACAACACCCTGGCTAACTAGTAGGCGGACCCACCAGCAAATTAGTTTATTCACGAAACGATTCACTCGACGCCTACGGTACACCCTATGTCCACTAAAACGACCCTAACCCCTGTAAAAGAAATCGAGCGCGATTGGTATGTGGTAGATGCCGCCGATCAGCGCTTGGGTCGTCTAGCCACTGAGATTGCTCAGGTGCTACGCGGCAAGAAAAAGCCCAACTACGCACCTCACATGGACACGGGCGACTTCGTCATCGTTGTCAACGCCGACAAGGTGATTGTCACGGGCAAAAAGAGTGAGCAAAAGCTCTATCGCCGTCACTCTGGCCGCCCGGGCGGGATGAAAACTGAGACATTTAACCAGCTGCAGGCGCGGATTCCTGAGCGTATCGTCGAAAAAGCTGTCAAAGGCATGCTGCCTAAGAACGCCTTGGGTCGTAAGCTCTTCACTAAGCTGAAAGTATACGCAGGTCCCGACCATCCCCACGCGGCTCAGGCCCCACAACCTTTAACTGTTAACACTACTTCCGGAGCTAACTAAACCATGGCAGACCAATCTGATCGCGCTGTATATTGGGGGACAGGCCGTCGCAAGTCCTCCGTGGCGAGGGTTCGCCTGGTACCCGGTAATGGAACACTCACCATCAACAAAAAGCCCGGCGACGACTACCTACAAAACAACCCTGCCTATCTCACTGCGGCAAAAGCACCCTTAGAGACGCTAGGCCTAGAAGCTGAATACGATATCTTGGTAAATGTGCGCGGTGGCGGCCTCACTGGCCAGGCAGATTCTATTAAGCTGGGCGTTGCGCGGGCGCTGTGCATGCTAGACCCCGACAACCGCATGCCGCTGAAAACAGAGGGTTATCTCACCCGTGACCCACGCCAGAAAGAACGTAAGAAGTATGGCCTGAAAAAAGCTCGCAAGGCGGGTCAGTTCTCCAAGCGTTAATGTCAACCCTCAAAGTCTGCTTCCCGGGTTACCCCGCTGGCTGCGTAGACACTTCAGTTTTTCAAACCTCCAACAACAAGTCCAACAACTCTTTTCTAGAACGATGCCAAAAGCTGATATCCATCCCCAGTGGTACCCAGAAGCCAAAGTATTTTGCAACGGCAAGCAGGTGATGACGGTAGGATCTACCAAGCCTGAGCTCAGTGTTGATGTGTGGTCGGGCAATCACCCTTTCTACACAGGCACCCAAAAGATCATTGACACGGAAGGTCGTGTTGAGCGCTTCTTGCGGAAGTACGGCATGTCTAGCGAAGCCGATACGACCGAAGAGACGGCTGCCTCTGAGGACGGCGACGCTAAGAAGTAGCAACCATAGTCTTACAACGGGTCCGGGTGGCAAATCTTGCGAGATTGGCTACTCGGATATTTTTTTGCACCGCTCTTTGTGACCTCGCAAACCTATTCCGGTAAAAGACGATGGCTGAAACTTACTTAATTCAAAAACTAGACTCGGTAAAGCAGACGTTTGAAGAGCTGACTCGGCGTATGGCCGATCCAGACGTGGCCAAAGACCCTGACGAGTTTCAAAAGATTGCCAAGATGCGGGCGTCTTTGGAAGAAACGGTCAATACCTATCACGATTGGCAGCAGACCGATCAGGACTTGACTGGGGCGCGGGAGGTTTACAAAGAGTCGACCAGCGACCCCGAGCTAAAAGAAATGGCTGGCTTAGAGGTCGAGGAGCTCGAAGAAAAGCTCGCCGCTCTCGAAAAGCGTCTCAAGATTTTGCTGTTGCCCCGAGACCCCAACGATGACAAGAACATCATGCTTGAGATTCGGGCAGGGACCGGTGGCGATGAGGCGGGTATTTGGGCGGGCGATTTGCTGCGCCTGTACAGTCGCTACGCGGAGGGCCAGGGCTGGCGGGCGAATCTGCTAAGTGAGTCGCGGGCGGATATGGGTGGTGTGAAGGAAGCCATCATGGAAGTGCAGGGCGACCAGGTATACAGCAAGCTGAAGTTTGAGTCTGGAGTGCACCGGGTGCAGCGTGTGCCGCTGACCGAATCGGGCGGGCGGGTACACACCTCTACGGCGACGGTGGCTGTGATGCCTGAAGTAGACGATGTGGAGATTCACATCGACCCAAAAGATATTGTGATGACGACGGCGCGGTCTGGCGGTGCGGGCGGTCAGAATGTGAACAAGGTGGAGACTGCGGTTGACCTAATGCATAAGCCCACAGGGATTCGGGTCTTTTGTACTGAGGAGCGATCGCAGCTGCAAAACCGAGAGCGGGCTATGCAAATTTTGCGGGCCAAGCTGTACGAAATGAAGCTGGCAGAACAGCAGGCCGAGATCACCTCCATGCGACGCTCTCAGGTCGGTTCAGGCTCCCGCTCCGAAAAAATCCGCACCTACAACTACAAAGACAACCGCGTCACCGACCACCGATTAAATCAAAACTTTTCGCTTCCCCCCATTTTGGAAGGCGATATCGAAACCGTGATTCAAACCTGCATTTCCCAAGACCAGCAGGAACGCCTGGAAGAATTGGCCACTTCTACAACCGAAACGGTTTAAGCAGAGAGGGCTGCTCGAAGTAGAGTTTCATCATGACAGGTAGAGCAATTGATCCAATTGATGGATTTCGTTTTTTTATTCTGTCGAATGATCATACACCTGCTCATGTGCATGTCAGAAAGGGAAAAGGCAAAGGCTTTTGAAGTAAAAATAGATATTTCCGGTTCTGAAGCTGTATTGGTAAGAGGCGAAGTGTATAGTCGAGCTGCCTCTGACGCTAAACTGAGAGGTAAGGCCCTAAAGTTAGTTGATGAGAATCTTGAAGCGTTGCAAGCGGTTTGGAGGGAGATTCACGGATGAGTACTGGTACCGAAATTCAATCAGGCGTCAAGCCCGTTTTAGGACGATTCATAGCGGAGACTAGAGAGCTTGAAATAGAGTTCAACACTGGCTCTAAGTATCGGTGGCCCGTGGACAGGCTAGAGATGAAAGAGCGAACAGAACATGGCTGGCAGTTAATTTCACAGCCCGATAGCCAACAGCTTGCGAATGTCGAGATTTGGAATAATGGTGAAGTGGTTGAATTTGTGGATATTGAACAGTGCTTTAGTATTTCAGGACTGATGCGTGGACAGCTAGGGTCAGAAAAATGGATGCGTGAACTACTGGGCGCTAGCGTATGAAAGATATTGATAGTCTCTATAAAGGCCGTTATGAGGAATTACGACAAGTGGTGTCAGCAGGCGTTGCTGCGGCTAATAGGGGTGAGTTGATTGATAGCGAGCGTGTTTTTGATCGGCTTCAGCGAAAGCTAGATCAGAAGCGTCAGCGTAGTCAACGGCTATAGAAATTTGGAGCGCTTATTTGAAGAGGACTGATGGCTTTGTAGAACGAAAGCGTTGAGTTTTAATACCCTTGTTCTATAATGAGCGACTAGATCTAAGCCGATAGGTTTTGAGGCTCATGCCAAAGTTTCTGCATATTTCCGATATCCATCTTGGTTTCGACCGCTACGACAGCAAAGTCCGAACGCTAGATTTTTTCTACGCGCTCAAGGATGTATTTGAGAAATATGCTATCGGCGAGCAGGTTGATTTTGTCATTATCGGCGGTGACCTGTTTGAGCATCGCAATATCAAGCCTGCCGTGCTCAACCATGCTCAGGTGTGTTTGCAACTGCTGAAGGATGCCGACATTCCTGTGTTGGCGATTGAAGGCAATCATGACAACGCGCCCTACGGTACAAAATCCAGCTGGCTGCGCTATCTGTCAGATTGGGGGCTGCTCAAGCTGCTAGAACCGGGAGATGTCAATGCAGATGAGCCGTTTTATGCCCATTGGAATGAGGAAACTCAGCGCGGTGGCTATATCGACTTAGCCTGTGGTGTGCGAGTGCTTGGGTCTAACTGGTACGGTGCGGCGGCACCCCGGGCCATTGAGCAGATTGCGGTGGCACTGGGCGAGCTGCCAACAGCACCGGGGCCGTCTATTTTGCTGTTTCACCATGGGTTAGAAGGTCAGATTTCCCGGTATGCTGGTGCTTTACGCTACCGGGAAATGCTGCCGCTGAAGCAGGCGGGTATTGACTACTTGGCGCTGGGCCATATTCACAAGAGCTACTGTGAAGAGAATTGGATTTTTAATCCGGGCTCTATTGAAGCGAACAACGTTGAGGAGAGTCAGTTTGAGCGGGGTGCTTTTTTGGTGGAGATAGATGCCAAGGGCGTGCGCGCTGAGCTAATGACAGACTATCAGCAGCGACCGATTGTGAGATTGCAGCAGCAGCTGCGCGGGACAGATGAGATGGAGGCGGTGGAAACAGGCGCGATCGCCCTCATCGAAAATGCCATCAAGACCAGACAGCTACGCCCCGAGCAGCAGCCCATCGTAGAGCTGCGCATCACTGGCAACGTCGGCTTCGACCGGCTAGATCTCGATACCCGCGAACTACAGAGAACACTGCAGGCGAAGTGTCAGGCGCTGATTTTCTTACTGCGCTACGACGTCGAAGAAGCCGCCTATGCCTCCCATATTTCAGACGAAGCTGACCGGCTAGAAGTAGAGCAAGAAGTCTTTACCGACTTGCTATCTGCAAACACCGTGTACAAAAAGCGAGCAGCGCACCTAGCCCGCGGGCTAATTGACCTGAAAGATCGGCAGATAGAAGGCGCAAGCGAAGAGAGCCTGTACGCTTTCGTCGAAGGGCTGCTCGCAAAAGAGGCCGATGGATAGGCGTTCTGGCCATACGGGATGTCAGCGTTGCTCGCATTAAACCCGTTTGCTACATCTCGGGCAAATTTGCGTACCCTAACGCTGAGTCGCTACCATCACATGGCCCATGAGCTCAGCAACGGAACTAGACGGGATGTTTCAGGCGGGTATTGCTGCCTACCAGGAGGGAGACTATGCCCGGGCCGTTGATGTGCTGTCTCAGTTGAGCCAGTGCGAGAGCCGTGCGCACCGCGTTAAAGCCAGTATGGGCCTAGTGCGGGTCTATATGGCTCAGCAAAAATGGCAAGACGCTGAGACCCTCTGCCAGCAAATCGGCACTAGCAGCTCAAAGCCCACTCTCAAAGCGTGGTCTCGAACGACGCTGGAGAAGATCCGGCGGCGCAGACCGAGCCCGCAGAAAGCAGCCTCTGGCTTTTCTCCGCTCAAGGCTGCCAGCACCCACACAGCACAGCCAGTAAAGACGAGTTCTGGCTTCCTGCCCCTCAGTGCACCAGCGTCAGCCGACGCTAATCAAGCACCCAGCAGTTTTCAACCGATGACGGAACGGGCTGAGATTGCTCCACCTGCAGCAATATCGATGTTTCACTATGCCTATCTGAATGGAGAGCCTGATGAGGCGGCTGCGGTAGAAGACAGGTCGGATGATAGACCGGATGAAAGTGCGACCGATGATTCGGAGAATGAAAATTACCTTTGGACTTATGCGGGGAGGTTAAAAAAAGGGCGATCGCTCGGCAAGAAAAAGAAAACTCAGCTCTGGCTAGCTCAGGGGAGTAGCGCGATCGCATTTTATTTTCTCTTGCGATCGCTCATCCACGGCGCCGTTGCCTTCATCAACGGCTACCTCAATTTTTTAGACAATCTTTTTCCGTTTTGGGTGCGAAGTTTGCCCGGTGCTTTTAGCGATGTGACCTGGTCTTTGCTGGTAGGACTGGGCGTCTTGACGCTGGCCGCGCCCTGGCTATGGGATGCCTGGCTGCTGCTCACAGCAAATAGAAGGCCGCTGACAGCCAGTCAGCTCCGGATGCACTCTGCAGAAGCCGCAGCACTAATCAACTGGTATTGCCGTCAGCGACGATTTCAATTTCCAACGCTGTGGACCTTGAAGACAGATATTCCGTTGATTTTTTCTTACGGCTGGCGACCCCACAACGCCAGACTGGTAATGTCTCAGGGGCTACTCGACCAGCTCAAAGAAGATGAAATCGCCGCGCTAGTGGCCTATGAGCTATCTCACTGGAAGGGTTGGCATTGGCCATTACTCTCGGCTCAGGGGCTCATTTTGCAGGTGCTGTCAGAGGGCTATTGGCAGCTGTCAGTATGGGGAAATCGCCAATCTTCCAAGCTTTTGAAGTGGACTGCTGGTGGGTTGGCGGTCATGTTCTATGCCGTCTTTTGGCTGCTGGGCATTCCTAGTCGCTGGGTTGCTCGCCTGCGCACTTACGACAGCGATCGCACAGCCGTTGAGCTGACAGGTAACCCCAATGGCCTCACGCGCGGATTGGTCAACCTCGCCTTTGGCCTAGCGGCCAGTGTAGCGCAGCAAACCTATACCCCGTCTCTCATAGAAAGCCTGATGCCATTGCTACCGGCAGCTACAGACCTTGCCCGGCAGCCGCTCTTTGGCAAATTGCCCCTCCCTCAGCTGTTCGCCTGGGATAGCCAGCAGCCCCTACGGCTGTGGATGAGCTGCGCAGAGACCCATCCACCGTTGGGCGATCGCCTACGACTGCTCATGACCTACGCAAAGCACTGGCGGCTAGAGCCAGAAATTCAGCTTTTACCCGCTTCCCGGCAACAGTCCCGACAAACGCTAAAACTCACCCAGCAGGACAAGCAGGTGCTCCTTCAGCAGGGAACGCCTTTCTTTGGGTTTGCTTTTGGACTGGTGCTCGGATTGGGACTGTGGGGAATTGGCTGGGTGGCTGTTGGGTTACAGTGGCCCGCTCTAGACTGGATGTATCAAGATGGAGGGCTGCTCCAAGCCTGCTGCCTGCTGGGCACCAGCGTTGGCATTTTGCTGAGGATGAATCGGTTTTTCCCCGATTTAGACATGTCGATGCCTGCTTCGCAGTCGATGGCAGAATGGCTAGGCCGCTCAGATATCTTGCCTGCTGATAGCCTTCCGGCTAAGCTGCCAGGTGTTCTAGTCGGTAGGCCTGGCGTCGCCAACTGGCTAGGACAGGATTTACTGTTGAAGACGTCTTTTGGCCTAGTGAAGCTGCACTACTTTTCGTTGCTGGGGCCTTTGGGGAATGTCTTGGGTAGGGGGCAAACGCCAGTGAGGGTTCAGGGTCAGTCTATGCAGGTGCTGGGCTGGTTTCGGCGGGGGAATCACCCTTGGTTAGATGTCGATAGGCTGCGCTTAGATAATGGCTCCCTACTGCAGGCTGCTCACCCCTTGTATTCGCTGCTGCTGGCTGCGGTGACCAGTGCTTGGGGCCTGTGGGCTTTAGTACAGAGCAGTGGATATGTGGAGTAGTGAGGCCGTGAATATAAAGCGTAAATATGAAGAAATGTTGCGAGTACGCTGCCATTAGTGCTACATTTTGGGCAAGAACTTGTTTCGTCTATCGACTAGGTGAGCCAGCAGTTATTTCGACTGTGCCTTATCTTGCGTTAGGCACGGGTTCTCCTACTCTCAACACAGCATCTAAGCCAGTCGAAACGCTCGACTGGTTTTTTTTGTCAGGGCGATCGCAAGCTTTTTGAACCCATTTGTTGAATGACTAAAAAATCAGCTTTGAAAACAAGCTTGGAAATGAGCTTTAGGGCGTGTTGTGTTCGGGTGAATGACTTGGTCGGGCAACTGACATCGTGATACTTTAGGTAAGGTTAGCTACGGAATAGGCCGCATGGTCTGACTGTTGGCTAGGCCAATAACGGCCAAGATATTTCTGCTCGAATTCGGGCCTGGGTAAAGGTCTTGTTCGTATTAATGGAGCTCAATAAAGCTGTTAGAGCGAACCTGAAGGTATCTTTTTAGGTTCACCAATATACTCCTGGTGAGTCAATAACTATTGTGCCTATTCAATAGGTCTTCAATAGCTCCACAACGGCAACCATAGATCCGTTCATCGTTGAGCTTGCACGATAGGTTTGAACAAATCTTTCTTTGAACAAATCTTTCCAAATAGCAGTGTGATAGAAAAGCTTTCATATACCCGCTGATCAGGCATCATGGGCGCTCTACTGTTGGTTTACCGCTCCTGAAGCTTGTTGTTGAATTTAAAAGTTAGAGGTTCCTCTCGATGTCAGTTCGTTTGTACTTTGGCAATTTGCCTCGCAGCTTAGAGCGCGAAGAATTCGAAGCTATCTTTACTGAAGATGCTGAAAACTTAGTCTCAGTAAAGCTCATTTCAGATCGTAAGACCGGTAAGTGTCGTGGCTTTGGCTTTGTGACTGCCAAAGACGAAGCGATCGCAGATACCCTAGTCGAAAAGTACAACGGCTTTACGCTGCAAGATTCAACGATCAAAGTTGAAAAAGCGATGCCGCGTACCGAAAAAGAGAATGACGCCCCTAGCGGCGGCCAACCTCGGCGCAATAAGAAAAGCAATGGCCGCAGAGGAGGCAACAACGTTGTTGTCGCAGAATCTCAGACCGCAGCCACCGGTCCAGATCCTCGCTGGGCACAAGACTTGGCCAAGCTAAAAGAAATGCTAGCCGCGCAGACAACACCGTCTTA
Source organism: Cyanobacteria bacterium J06614_10 (assembly GCA_038527325.1). GTDB lineage: Bacteria > Cyanobacteriota > Cyanobacteriia > Phormidesmidales > Phormidesmidaceae > Phormidesmis. The sequence goes on along the minus strand of JBCBFY010000019.1, from coordinate 6,503 downwards.
GGTTTTACTCAAGCGAAAGAAAACAAAAGGCCCCTGCGACAACTGCAGGGGCCTTTTGTTTTCTCTTTTGGTGTCGTTTGGCCTACTGTCTTTCCTATGACATACGCGCGCCTATGACATACGCGCGCGAATGAGCGCTTGGGGCAGACAGAGAAACTTCCGAGCTTTCGGAACAAACGCCCGCTGGGTAAAGACGTCGTAATCATTCTCGACGATGACATCGAGGATTTTGCGATAGAGAATGAGCGCGGTCCATACCGGCCACCGGGCATCTGGATGCAACCGGCTGATGCCGCTTTCTGCCTCTCTGTAATACTTCAGCGCTCGCTGAATTTGAAACCGCATGAGCGATCGCCAGCGCTGATCGACAACGCCTTCGAACAGATCTTTTTCGGTGTAGTCAAACAGTTCTAAATCTTCTAAGGGGAGATAAATGCGTCCGCGTCTGGCGTCTTCGCCGACGTCTCGCAGAATGTTGGTCAGCTGATTGGCCATGCCCAAAGAGACGGCTTCATCAATGGGTGCGATCGCTGGATTAGCTCGCATCCAGGGGGCAGTATTTACTTCACTATCCATGCCCATCACAACGGTAGACATCAGGCCGACTGTGCCCGCTACCCGGTAGCAGTAGAGCTTGAGTTCTTCAAAGGTTTGATAGCGATCGCGGTGTAGGTCCATGCGCTGACCCGCAATCATATCTCTAAACGGCTGAATATCTAGCTCATACCGTTCGAGCGTATCTACCATGGCAACGTCTAAGTTGTCTTTGGGGTGCCCGGCAAAGAGACTTTCGAGCTGGGACTCCCAATGGTCTAGGGTACTTTCGGTGGTGAACTTGGCCTGGGGACCGTCTACTAGTTCGTCGGTTCGCCTGCACCATACGTATATCGCCCAGATTGCTTTCCGCTTAGCCTCTGGCATGAGCAACGTTCCCATGTAGAACGTTTTGGAATACTCTTCTGTGATTTGCCGACATCGCTCATAGGACTCCTGAAGGGGCACAAACTTAGGAGCAAGGGTCGTTGAAGGGTGGGTCAGTTGCAGCATCAATGCCTCAAACTGGGGAAAAAATGAACAAGAATGGTCGGACAAGTTCGCCAAAATTGTCCTAAAAAAGCAGGGTTAGCACGACTGCAGGGCCCATCGCTTATCCCACTGGTGAACGCTTGGCAGTCGCTCTTTATCACTGTATATGGCAGCAGTAACGTCAGGCCAGTTGACAATGCCTGCTAGTCACAGCGGGATAGCGCTGATAGGAAAACACCCAAACGATTGCCGCTCGGGCCTTCCTTCAATTACTAAGCAATGCTTAATTTATCTATTATATGTTTCAAAGCGTTACATTTTGGCACAAACCTGATTTTCTCTTGTAGGTCTTTCTTTTCTATCTGGTCTCTACCGACGATTGAGAACCCTCAGCGCCCTTAGCCTCCAAGGCATGCCATAAAAAATATCCATTGAGCGCCATTCTCTTTACTCATAGAATTTTTCGTTGTTTTCCTATCGGTTTTGGTTTGCGACGGGCTATCATAAGAGGCCTTAAAAGCACTGTGGAAAAAGCAATATTTATACGGCGTCTGGTGTTGAGTGCGCGGAAGCTTTGAGGAGCTGAAAGAGAGCTCCCCATAAAAGATTTTTCTCCAAAAAAATAGTTGATTCAAGGGACATGCGATGACACAATCCAACGTCGATTTTTTGCAGCAGCGAGACCCTGCGCTTGCTGCCATCATGGACAAAGAGCTCAATCGCCAGCAAACTCACCTAGAGCTCATTGCCAGTGAGAACTTTACTTCTCCTGCGGTGATGGCAGCTCAGGGGTCCGTGCTGACTAATAAGTACGCTGAAGGACTGCCCAGCAAGCGCTACTATGGCGGCTGCGAATTTGTCGATGAGATTGAGCAGCTAGCCATTGACCGGGTGAAGACGCTATTTGGCGCGGCCCATGCGAATGTGCAGCCTCACTCGGGCGCGCAGGCCAACTTCGCTGTTTTTCTTGCATTGCTGAAGCCAGGCGATACGATTTTGGGGATGGATTTGTCCCACGGTGGGCACCTCACCCATGGCTCTCCAGTAAACTTTTCGGGCAAGTGGTTCAATGTTGTTCAATACGGCGTGAACAAAGACACTGAGCAGCTCGATTTTGAAAATATTCGCGAGATTGCCCTGGCCCAAAAGCCGAAGCTGATTATCTGTGGTTACTCAGCCTATCCTCGGACGATTGACTTTGCCAAATTTAGAGCGATCGCAGATGAAGTCGGTGCGTATCTGATGGCAGATATCGCCCACATTGCAGGCTTAGTCGCCACGGGGCATCACCCCAGCCCGCTCCCCCACTGCGACGTGGTCACCACCACCACGCATAAAACCCTTCGCGGCCCTCGCGGCGGCCTGATCATGACCCGCGATGCCGACCTGGGTAAAAAGTTTGATAAGGCGGTGTTTCCGGGTAGCCAAGGCGGTCCATTAGAGCATGTGGTTGCGGCGAAAGCGGTTGCCTTTGGTGAAGCGCTGCAGCCTGAGTTCAAAACCTACTGCGCTCAGGTGATCAAAAACGCCCAGGCCATGTCCGCTCAGTTTCAAAAGCGAGGCATTAAGGTTGTCTCCGATGGCACCGACAACCACATCGTTTTGCTCGACCTCCGTTCGATTAGCATGACTGGTAAGATAGCCGACGCGCTGGTTAGCCAGGTGAATATCACCGCCAACAAAAACACAGTGCCCTTTGACCCAGAATCGCCGTTTGTCACGAGTGGCCTTCGCTTGGGCACCCCCGCTATGACCACACGGGGCATGGGTGAAGCAGAATTTGTAGAGATTGCAAATATTATTTCGGACTGTCTGCTCAATCCGGATGACGGCGCTGTTTCTGCTGATTGCAAGCGTCGGGTGAGTGAATTGTGCGATCGCTTCCCGCTCTATCCCCATCTAAAAACAGCCGAACCTGTGCTGGTTTAGTGCTGACTTTCGCTAAATAGTGCTCCATCTCGTCAAAGCTACGGCAACTAGGCCGTAGCTTTGACACGAAGCTATTTCCAAAAAAATACAGATGTGTAGAACGTCTTAGCCAGGGATGATACTGACTAGGACGTTCTTTTTTGTCCGTTCTTTTTAACGAAAAAACTAATGATTAATAGCAGCTATGCAAAGGTCTGATGGCAACCATATCCGGTTGCTAAAGTCAGCTTTGCTGGTATATATGAGAGTGTGATGATAATTTTTGTATTGTAGATAAGTGATGTAGGGGTATACTGTCGCCGAGCAGGGTTAAACGCCTGACCTAATTGACCTAGCCCTACTAGCCTAGACTCAACGACCTAGACATACAGAGTTTGCCTAGGTGACATAGCTCAGGTTACTCAGTGTAAGTAACCCAGGCTTGGTTAGCGGATAGCGCAACCGGCTGCTGATAATGCCATCGTCTAAAAGATTTTGAAAGAGTCTGATGGGTAAGCCGGATTGTGCCCAGCTAATCTCGTACTAATCTACAGAGCCCTATTTATAGATAGCCTTATAGTTAAGTGTTATATCCTCTGTCCACACTACGGCACCTGTTCTGATGGCGTTCCCGGTTTACCATCTGCTCGCATTTATCGTTTCAGCCGTCATCGTTCTCATCCTGACGCCAATTGTTAGAAAGGCTGGTCTGGCCAGTGGCCGAGTTGACTTGCCCGGTGGTAGAAAGGTTCACAGTCAGCCGATGGTTCGGCTGGGAGGCGTTTCTATCTTTTTCGGTGTTCTCGTCGCGCTGCTGTTGGTATGGGCCGCAGGTGGCTTTCTCAGTGGTAGCGGCGAGCCGCTATCGCCCGTATCGGAATACTCTGTGTGGGGAGTAACCCTTGGCGGACTTGCCTTTTTCCTAATTGGGTTAATTGATGATCTCTTTGGCCTTTCACCGCTCAGCCGCCTCATCATGCAGGCCTCTGTGGCTTCGGTTGCCTGGTTTGTTGGGGTAGATATTCGGTTTTTGACCATTCCCTTTATTGGCATTACTCAGCTGCCCGTTTGGCTGAGTTTGATTGTCACTATTTTTTGGCTCGTGGGTATGGCCAACGCCATCAACTGGATTGATGGGCTAGATGGCTTGGCGGCTGGGGTGTCTGGGATTGCCGCGATTGTGATGATGGTGGTGAGCCTGTATATGGGTCAGCCCGCTGCGGCGCTGATTGCTGCGGCTTTGGCCGGTGGCTCCTTGGCCTTTCTCAAGTACAATTTCAACCCGGCTCAGATATTTATGGGAGATGGGGGAGCCTACTTCATTGGCTTTACCCTGGCGGGGGTTGGCGTGATTGGTCTGGTAAAAGGTGTGACGACTGTGGCTGTGCTGCTACCTTCATTGACTCTGGCCGTGCCGATTTTAGATATGTCTGCGGTGATTTTGCTGCGGATGCGTCAGGGGCTTTCGCCTTTCGTGGCTGATAAACGCCACCTGCACCACCGGCTTCTGAATGCGGGCTTTTCCCACCGCTTTACCGTTGTCTTTATCTACGTGCTGGCACTCTGGGTGGGTAGCTTGGCAATGGCTGTCTCGGGTTTGCGGGCTGGCATTCCCTTTGTCTGTGCTTCTACAGCGCTGCTGAGCTACACGGGATGGCGGGCTGTGCGACTTGCCAAGTAAGGCTTCAGTAAGGATAAGGATAGGGCTTTATCAAATTCTTCGCCTCGTACAAGCAAACTGTGTTAGATGCTTCGCCGCCCCTTTGGGTGGCGATTTTGCTCATGGGGACGATGGATTCGAAATAAGGAGAAAGGCTATTTAGCGCGGTCTGCGCATCGTTTTCGAGCGTGATGAACAGGGCGTTTTTTCCTAGCCACGCTGCTGAGGTGTGCCAGAAGGCAAGCCCTCTAGGATCGGGGGTGAAGCTGCTGATGGGTAGTGACACGCCTGCTGGCATTGACATCGCAATGTATCCACTCAGCCAGTAGGTAGGCGTGAGAACGACTTGGCTAGCGGCGATCGCATCCCAAAACTCATTAGATTGGCTCAATTTCTGCCGCAGTTGCACCGTATCAATCAGCTGGGTTGAGGGGTCTTGCTCTATGGCAACGACACCACCGAATGGGGCATAGCGCCCTGCCTGCTGCAATGTGCCGAAGGAAATATGGGAGAGGGCGATGAGCAGCAGTACCGCGATCGCCCATCCTGTACTGCTGAGCCAACGCCGCACGGCTCGCTGTGGCCACCGAGCAGCGGCATACCCAAGCAAACCTGTGAGGCTCCACAGTCCGGGCGCGGGCCAAGCCGGAAAGGTATGGGTAGCGCCGCCCAAAAGCGTGAAACAGATAGCAACCGGAAAGCCACTCCACAGCAAAAAGCTCAGTCTGTCATTGTCTAATGCAGAGGCTTTCTGCGCGCGCGTGTAGCGATCATGGGTGACGAGACCTTGTGTGAATAGACTTTGCTTGAAAAGACTTTGCCTGAAAAGAATTTGCCTAAAAAGCGTTTGGAGCGAGACCCACCAAAGCGGTATGCCAAGGCTAGGAAATAGATAGCCTAGCTGTGCCAACCAAACGCCTAGAAGGGCGCTGAGTGAATAGCTGCTGCTTTGGTCACCGTACTCAGCAAAGCGATCGCCGAGCTGAAACAAAAATGAAATCCATCCGTGACGTGCATTCCAATAGAAGATAGGAAAAACCGTGAGCGCAAACAGCACCACCCCTATCCCTGTCCATTTCGAAAATAAGGCTTTGCGATAGGGCCGTGTGAACGCGCAAAACCCGCATATACTCAGGGCTAAAAGAAAGCCGTGATATTTGCCTAAGCAGGCGAGTCCAAGCGCGATCGCAATCAGGCAAATCCGAGGTGTGGGAACGTAAGGACTTGGGTGAACAGGGAAAAACTCCAGCGTGCACAGGTAGAGCGCTAGGCTCCAGAAGAAAATAAGCGCATTGTCGGGGGCGGCTAAGGTGCCAAAGCTCAGGAAAAATAGTGGGGAGAGGGTAGCGATCGCACAGCTCATAATCCCAACTTTGGAGTCAAATAGCTGTCGCCCCACCGCGTACAGCAGCCAAAGGCTTCCGGTGTATAGCCCGAGTGCGCCTAGTCTCAGCGTGAGCGGGGAGACAACACCTGTCAGCCAAATACCCGCACCCGCAGACCAGGCCACTGCAGGTGGATGGTCAAAGTAGCTCCAATCGATGTTTTGCGTGTAGAGAAAATAGTAGGCTTCATCGAATCCGGCAGGTAAAAAGTAGGCGATCAAGGCGCGAAAGGCCAGTCCGCCTATCAGCCATGACCAAAGTATTTTGTCTGTGAAGTTCACGGTGTGCCTCTACCTATCAGGTTGATGGGCTATCAGATTGATCGGGTCAGAATACAATTGATCTATTTAGTTCGAGTTTATGAACAAGAGCGCTGAAATTATCTGTGTAGGGACAGAGTTGCTGCTGGGGGATATTCTCAACGGCAATGCCCGCTACCTCGCACAGCAGCTAGCGAGCCTCGGCATTGCCCACCACTACCAAACGGTGGTTGGAGACAATCCTACCCGGATTCAGCGAGCAAC
>JBCBFY010000018.1:0-56764 GCA_038527325.1 Cyanobacteria bacterium J06614_10 | reverse complement strand
TGTTCTGAGTCGATTTTTCTAAGTCGATTCCGCTAGGTTAATTTCTCTAAGTTGGCCTGCATCACATCGTGCAAATAAACAGCCAACCGCTCCACAGTGCCCGAGCGGTCTTCCCGATACTCCGTCAGATAGGGCTTTAGATTGATGGGTTTACCGATGTAAAACCGAGCCTTTCGAGGTGCTTTGGGCTGCGCATGCTCCAAGTGAAACACCTCGCGCTCAATGCGCGTGAGCGTATCAAGAAATCGCTCTTGCGTAGGCGCCTCAGCAACATACCCATCGTAAATAGCATCAAAATTCAGCAGTCTTACCGTGTCCCAATATATTTTCTGCGGATTTAAGCTTTTAGGCCCCGAGGTAGGCCCCAAAGCGTTGGTCTTATCGCCAGCTGACTCCGTCGCTGCCTCTAGGTCTTCTAGCTCTGCCTGCACCCGGTATACACGCTCACGAATCGGCGCATTCAAATTAGGCTCAATCTTCAGCGCAGACTCGCACTTCTCAATAAAAATTTTCCGCAGGCGCTCGATACGCTCATTCCAATCTAAGTCACCTGTGTTGGATAGATTGGCCTCCTGCTCAATACGCAAAATCACCTGGTTGCCAACCCGGCGCAGTCGCTGATAGTTATCCAAATCGGCAGCGTCGAGGTTGAGCCGGTCTTCCAGCCGAGATAGCAGCGCCTCAATCACTCGCTGCATCGGCTGCTGATACTGATACTTCAAGCTGAGTGGCACCACGTACAGATCGGGAACCTGGGCTGGCGACTCAGCTTTTTTGGCAAGCTGGGCCAGCGCCGACATCGGCAGCTGAATCGCCCCCGAACGAAAAGACATGATGGTGTCATTTTGGTAGGAGCATCCGCCCTCCGGAAAAATCACCAGTCGGCAGCGAGGCTGCTTGAGCAGAGACAGGGTTTGGCTAATGCTGGCGCGATCGCCCAAGCCCCGACGAATCGAATAGCACCCCAAATGCTGAATAAACCAGCCCATTAACCCGCTAAATGCCTCGTAGGCCACCACGTAGTGAAACAGCTGCCCCAGCCGGGCCGACAGCACAAATAGCGTAATCCCATCCTCCATCGTCGGGTGATTGCACACAAACACAATGCGAGCATCGTCAATAGCGCGCACCATTCCCACAGACTCTTCGGACACAAAAATCCGCACCTTGTAGAGCACGCGGGCCAGCGGATAGCTAATGCTCTGCACCAAACGGGCCATCAGCGGCAGCTGCTTAGGTGGATAAAAGGCCTGACTCTGAGGATCGGCAGAACGAGAACGGAGCGAAGAATCAGCGGCCATGTTTAGTCATGTACAACGGTTGGAGAACTCTAATATATAGTGTCGCTCCCACCGACGTATTGGCGCGATCGCATGAGACTGAATAGTCACTATCGACTCAGATCAATGCTTGCCAAAAGAATGCTTACAAAAAAAGAGCCCCTGCCAGACCAGCAGAGGCACACATCGTCAAGTTATGTGGAATTAGTTCTATTGTACTACAAGTGAATTGCAATTTCATAGTGGTGCGATCGCACCCAAAGCCTCCTTACACACCACCGGCAGGCTTTCTACGCCCATTTTATAAACCTATTGCAGAAGATTACTTAACTTCAGCCGCGAGCTGTTCAATTACCCAGCTTGCTTAGGCATTCTGATAGGGAATCACTACTTTTTCCCATCACCATGCGCGCGCTTATCAAACTCATTGGCTTTGGTCTTCTGTTCTGGAGCATCTATCTGCTAGGCCACAACATCTTCTTCACAACGAACGTATATCCCTACTTTTGGCGGGGCATCGCAGCGGACATTTCAGTCATCGCGCTAGCCATTGGCGTGTTGTGCCTCGTCTTTTTACCGAGAACTTTTAGAGGCATCGGCTGGTTCTCCATCATCACCGGTGTGTTCTGCGTCTTCGTCAGCAGCCGGGCCATCCTAAATCCCACCAGCCTCTGGGAATTCTTCATAGCCTTTATCGTTATGGCGATAGGGTACAAAATGATGTCGACAGGCCGCATCCCCTTGTTGTAAGGCACTGTCACAAGACAGAGCGAATAGCTATACGACTTAATCTGCGACTCAATCTGCTATTTAGATACAACCAACACGACACCGCAGGCGATCAGTGCCAAACCCAGCAATCGCGTTGGGACCACAGGCTCTTTGAGCACCACAATACCAATCAAAACAGACAGAATATAAATCGAAGCTGTCCCTGGAGCAGCCACGCTCAGCTTCACCCGCGTCAGCAATAAAATATAGCTAACCGCACTCAGACCATAAAACATCAAACCAATAATCAGCTCCGGAATCGTCACCGCCTCCCAGACCTTACCCAGCAAGGTCGAGGCTTCGAGCAAATTGATCTTGACCGCACCCAGCTTCAGCAATAGCTGACCACAAGCGGCAGTCACAACCGAAAATAACAGCAGCAGAAGTTCTTGAGAGGTCACGCACTACAGAAAAAAGGCCAACCCGCATAATAACAGGCTTTCTCTCTGTACTGTGAGTCCGACAGCTCCGTAGCAGCCTCAGCAAGCACCTATCAGCCGCACTCTAGCCAGCTAGATATTCACGCATATCACCCTGGCGTTTACGCAGCTTTGTCAGAGCTTCTCGCTCTATCTGACGAACCCGCTCACGGCTGATTTCTAGCATCGCGCCAATTTTCGCAAGGGTCATATTTTTGCCATCTTCGAGGCCAAATCGTAAGGAGATGACGCGCTGCTGCTGGGGCGTTAGGTCGGCCATGATGCGGCGTAGGTCACTCTTCAGTGAAGACTGGGTGGCGTAGTCGTCGGGGGTTTGGCCGTCGTCTTCTAGGAGGTCGCCCAGCTGGGTGTCTTGGTTGTCGCCTACGCGTAGGTCAAGTGAGAGCGGCTGGCGAGATTTGTCTAGGTAGTCGCGGACTTGCTTGGTAGTGAGGCCGGTGTCTTCTGCGATTTCGGCAATGGTCGGCGTGCGCCCGTTCATTTGCGCAAACTGGCGCTGGGTCTTTTTGATTTTGTTGAGCTTTTCGGTGATGTGAATGGGGAGGCGAATAGTGCGGCTCTTTTCAGCGATCGCACGCGTAATGGCCTGGCGAATCCACCAGTAGGCATAGGTGCTAAAGCGGTAGCCCTTCGCCGGGTCAAACTTTTCTACACCGCGCTGCATACCAATCGTTCCTTCCTGAATAAGGTCCAATAGGTCTACGTTGCGCTTGATGTATTTTTTGGCAACGGACACCACAAGGCGCAGGTTGGCTTCTACCATTTTGCGCTTTGCGCGTTCGCCAGCTTCTACGACGCTGGTGAGGTCTTCTACGGAGAGACCTGCAGCCTCTGCCCACTCAGCCTGACTAGGTTCACGATCAAGGGATTCGGCTAAGTCAGTTTGTATGGCAGTCACCGACATTAACTGTTTTACCTGCTTACCGAGAATGATCTCTTCTTCGTGGGTGAGCAGTGGAACACGGCCAATCTCTTTTAGATAGGTACGGACAAGGTCGCTTGAGGGAGCAGCAGCTTTCATATAAAAAATCGCGGAGCAGTAGGGATTTGGAGGAGTCAGTCAGATGCAGAAAGCAACACAGCTACAGCTACAGACACAAAGGCAACCAAACTGTCACTTCAGAGCCTTTACACAATAGTAACAAACTGTAACGTTTATGAGAAAACTGATTCTCAGGTACGGCGTGAGAGCGCTTCGGCGTAGAGCAAACGTAGTACGGAAGTCTATTCTCACAGGAGATAGAAATACTCTGCTACGAAAAGAATATGAGTATTTTTATCTGAGTCAAGTGGTTGATTATTAAAAAAATGTGGAAGTTTGTAAACTACCTTTAAGGAAGCCGGTTATATGCGTATCTAAATAGACGTGTATAAATAGACGTTTCTGAACAGGCGTCTTTGGATAGGCTCATTTGCTACCACGTCTAGTAGATGAGGATGAGTCAAACCAGACCGGGTTAAAGAGCATTGTTAGAGTATGCCTATCTAAATACGGGCTGGCAGCACCATACATCGGTCTAACGACATGTTTTTGTTCAATGTGGCACCTTCTACTTCGCAGTCTGCATGCCGCACCTTTTATGCCACTTATTCCACAGACGCTTTACTTCAGATGCTTTACTTCAGATGCTCTAGTAAAAGATGGCAAGTAGAGACTGTGCAAGTGAACTGCGATCAGAACAAATTATAGTACATATTTACTATATCTGATCTGTTTTGACTCATGTGTTTGAGCAAATGCTTATTTTTCTCACCCGTTTTGAAGAACTCAGCCAAGCAGTAATGAATCGTCAGATATCGTATCCGCATCCGTACGCGCAGCGTTCTCTTTGGCAAAAGCATCTAGCAAATCGCCCACGCTCAGCCCGGCCCGTTCGTCACCCGAGATATCGAGCGCAATCTTGCCATCATGCAGCATCAGAATGCGATCGCCCATATCCAATGCCTGCTGCATACTGTGCGTCACCATCAGCGTTGTCAGCTGCTTGCTCGCCACTAGCTCTCTTGTGAGGTCAAGAATGTAGCCCGCCGTTTTAGGATCTAGCGCCGCCGTATGCTCATCAAGCAATAGAACTTGTGTCGGTGCCAGCGTCGCCATGAGTAGGCTCACGGCTTGGCGTTGCCCGCCAGAGAGCAAGCCCATTTTGTCACCAAGCCGATTTTCTAGCCCTAGGCCCAGGGTTGCCAGCCGCTCGCGAAACCCTCTTCGCAGCGAGTTAGTAAGGGCAGGACGCAAGCTCAAAGATTGCGATCGCCGCTGAGCGAGCACCAAATTCTCCTCCAAAGACAAATCCGCGCAGGAGCCTGCCAGCGGATTTTGAAAAACGCGGGAAACCAGCTTCGCCCGGCGCGCGACCGACCAGCCGGTCACGTTATAGTCGCCAATCATGACCTGACCGGCTTGCAGCCCGCTCGCGGTATTGACCTCGCCGCTCAGCACGTTTAGGAGCGTCGATTTGCCAGCGCCGTTGCTGCCAATTACCGTCACAAACTGGCCCGGTGGAATGGTGAGTGAAAAGCCCTGGAAGACAGACTTTTCCAGCGGCGTTCCGGGCGAAAAGATGACCCGTAAATTGCTGAGGTGGAGCATGGCAAAAGAGAGCGCAGGAAAGTTCGCAAGAACAGGCAAGCCAGAGGCAGTCAAGCCAAGGGCAGTCAAGCCAAGGGCAATCAAGCCTATGGCGCAGCCAGCACATTTTTGGGGTAAGCAATTCGCTTGTGGTTGTGCTGCTGCCACACCTGGATAAACACGCTGGCGATCACGTCCATGTCTTCTCGGCTCAGGCCGCTGTCTATCAGCTGTCGGTTGCGCCAGCGGGCCCGCAAAATTTTGTTCACCATGGTGTAGGCCTCATCTATAGAAGCATCTGGCTTGAGCGATCGCAACGCCGCTTCGCAAGAATCTGCCAGCATGGTAATACCCGTCTCTGGGCTCTGAGGAATTGGACCGTCGTAACTAAAGTCCGACTCCGAAACCACCAGCGTCGGCTCTTTGGCCTGGCGCTCCTTCGCCTGCTGATAAAAGTAGCTGATTTTCATATCGCCCTGATGCTCAGGAATAAACGCCTGAACGGCCTGGGGCAAACGGTATTTTCGGGCCATTACCAGCCCCTGGGTCACGTGCTTTTTGATAATGCTGGCACTCTCCCAAGGGTCGTTTAGCGTGTCGTGGAGATTCGGCCCACCCATCTGATTTTCGATAAAGCCTTGGGGCCGGTGCATTTTACCGATGTCGTGATAGAGCGTGCCTGCCCTCACCAGCTCCACATTCCGCCCTAGGGCGCGGGCAGCAGCCTCCGCCAAGTTAGCCACAAACATAGTGTGCTGAAACGTGCCGGGCGCCTCTGCGGCCAGTCGCTTCAGTAGCGGGCGATTGGGGTTTGATAGCTCCGCTAGGCGAATAGGGGTAACTACATCGAAGAAATGCTCTAGGTACGGGCTCACCCCTAGTGCCACCACGCTCCAGGCAATGCCGTACAAACCATGCAGCGCAGAACCGACAAAGACAGCTTTCCAGAGCGGCGCCGCCACCGTAAACCGCATCAGGGTCAGCACGAGGTGCACCGCCGCCTGACTGAGGCCAACAATGCCACCGAGTAAGGCAAATTCTTCGCGCGATCGCAGCTGAGGCGCAATCCAACTTCCCAACAACGCTGCCGACCCGCCGGCCACCAGTGGAATCAGGTCAGTCAGCGGCACACCGATGGGTATTAGCAGCGTTAGCAGCCCCACCACCGTCATCCCCAACGCCGGGCCATAGAAACTCCCAACCAGTAGACCGACAGCTGGTAGCCCAAACGTCGGCACCCGCAGCGCCGCCAAAATAGACACCACCAAACACAGCAAAAGCACCAAGATATGATCTCGCTGATTGAGCTGGTTTAGCTGCCGGTGGTCTACCCATAGGTAAATCGCCACAGCAGCGGCTACCAGCACGCTAAAGCCACAGAGACCCACCCAGTTAAAATAGCGATCTGTCAGGTCAAAGTGGTCTAGCAGCACAAAATCAGAAGAGTCAATCGTCTCATTGGCCCGAACGATCAGGTCTCCCTCCTGCACTGAAACCATCACCGGATCGATTTGTCGAACCGCTTGCTCAGCCTGCTGCCAAGTGCGCTCCACATCGGGGACCAAATTGTACGAGACAGCCGCTGCGATCACATCTGCCGTCAGCTGCTGCACATTGACACTCGAATCTCTAGGAACGCGCGCTTCAATGGCCCGCCGCAATAAATCTTCTGGAGCACCCTCATGAACCCCCTGCAGCATAATGCTCGTAAAGATTTCCCGGGCATTCCGCTCTAGCTCCAGCCACTGGTCTTCAGAGAGTTCGAATAGCCGGTAGTTGTAGAGGGGCTGGTCTTGGGTGCTGGCTGCGGCCACCAAATCTTCGTAGGCTCTGCGATACTGTCGCCTGCGAGTATCGAGACGGGTTTGGAGCATCGTTAACCCTTTCGGGCTAGAGAGATCGCGGTAGGCCAGTAGCTCTAGCAAGGCAGATTTTTGCTCTGGGGTTAGCGATCGCACCTGAGCAGCAATTTGCGGTGGCAATGGCACCCCGGGGGGAACGGCCAACTTGTTTTCAGGGCCTTCATTTTCGGCTTGCGCGTCTGCTGTGGCTTCGTCACCCGCGAGCTCACTGCTACTGTCCAGCTGCTCCACAGACAGCGTCGACAGCTTCGCCAGCCGCCACACTGTTTGCCATTCAGCATCAGACGCTTGAAACAAAAAGTCTTGAGTCGGCTGGGATAGAGTGTCTAGATTCAAAAAGTTAGGACGCCCCGCCTGTTCACGCAGCTCGCGGCCTTGTTGCAAAAGCGTCTCTAGCGATCGCTCTGCCGCCGCCGTCCTTTCCAAGTCGATCTTAAGAATCTGACCAGCACCGTTACGAACATCGTCCCGCTGCTGTTCAGTAGCCTTCTTATCTTCGATAACCGCAGCGGCCGGTGCGTAAAACGTCTTCGGCGATACTGAGCGAATATCTAGTCCTGGCTGACGGTAAAACCTCTGACCAAAGCAAGTCGCCAAAATTAGCACTGCCAGCAAGGTAACTGTCCACGTGCGGCGGGCGCCCCTCTGCGAACGGATCAACACCTGCCCAGTAGAGCGTTTAGGCACTGAACGCTTATTCGCTGAGCGGTTGTTAGCCGAACGCTGATTGTCCGTGGGTTTGTCAGCCGAAACACTATCAGCCGAAACGCTATCAGCCGAAACGCTATCAGCCGGAACGCTATCGGCTGAAGGTGCTTTCCCTGAGCGCTCTGCAACGGGATGTTCAGAATCAGTAGTAGATAACTCTCCTGCGTTTTTGCTGCAGGGACCAATCGATTCGGGCAGGCCCTCAGGCAGATCCACGGCGCTTTCGAGCAGAAGAAATCGCTGGGCGCCGCTCACCCAAGGTGCGCAGCGATGGTTGAGCCGTCTTCTGAGCTGGCCGCTGGGACGCTTCAGCCACAAAAACGAATGTGACCAAATTCTATGTACCCGACTGGCAATGTAACGGAGAACATCCATGAGCCCTACCGGATGGATTGCCTAACAGTCCGCTGTAGCCAGGCTACTAGCGGTCGTATGCAGCGAATAGTATCGGGTCACTAAATACTTCATTTGGCCATTATAGTATGCCGTTTTGCGGGTGAGTGTTCGCTAAACTGCACTGTGGACACGTTCTCCTCACCTTTCCCAATTCCCTCAACAAAGCAACACATTGGCCATGAAGCCCTTGATTTGCAGTCCATCTGGTCCCTAGCGATACTTTTGACTGAGCCACCGACCAGACCAGAGCGCATGTAGCCCTTCAGCCATCAAACGACACTGCTGAGAATCTACAACGCCAGCTCGATCCGCCTGTAACTGCCATAGCGCGGGCAACGCAGACGGCCCGTTCATAGCGCCACTCACGAGCCCTGCCACCCAAGGTGCCACTCCTCGAAATCGTGCCGCCGCTCTCACAGACGCACCATAGTCACTGGCATATAAGAGCGCACTTGCAATCCCCCCAGCCACCTGCCGGTCTATCTCAGTTGCACCCTCAGCCATCGACGCAAAAAATCCCTCAAAAGATGCGTCAGGGGTTGCTGACATTGTAGGCTCGCGCTTGGTTGGCAGCTGATGGGCGATCGCCAACCACAGAGCCTGGCAGCGCTTAGCGTAGTCTTCGCCGAGCGCGGCTTGCCGCGACGTGTCCTCACGGGCGTAGTCATCTATCCAGGCCAGCATATGCTCACCGGTAAGCGAGCAGGAGAACGGCGAAGGCGATTGAATAGTCAGCGCCAAAGCATCCCCCAACACCCAACAGGGTGCACTCACAGCAGGCGAAAAGGTAGACAGCCGCTGCCACCGCTGAGCCGGACTGTCGCAGTAGCGAAGCAGTATTGGCACGCTGTTGAGCACTGCTCCAGGGCCTGTTAGCTCAGGGTCAAACTGATTAGGAGCCTGAAGAAAAGCGCTCAGTCTCTCAAGACAATGAGTCAGCAGAGACAGGCTCTCAGGAGACGTTACCGTGGTGGCTTTCGTGGCAGCGGGCAATCCACCAAACTGCAGTGCTAATGGCGCGAGCTGAAGACCCAACACAGCCCCCTGAAAAAAGTCCTCATTGATCGCACCAGTTGACTGAACCGTAAAGCGAGGTGCACCAGTTGTGGGGTTTGGCGTAGGTTGCGTTGTGGATGGTGGCAATGAAGAGACGACAGGCTTTGCGGCATTCATGACTTTCAGCGATCGCTCTTTTCACCCGGAATTATATCTGTTTATATAGTTATGACTAAAACAGGCACTCTTCAGCAGGTTAAGGAAACCCGAAATGGGGCGATCGCAAAAAAATAGTTCATCTTTTCAGCCAACGGCAGTTCCACCAGTCCTTTCCGCCATCCTCACAGCCACTGCACTCGCGGCGACCGCGCTCACAGCAAGCTTTATGAGGCCAGCCGCAGCACAATCTACTGCTGCTATCGAGACCCGCTCCGTTCAGCACCTAGCACAAGCAGCGCTCTACCCTACGCTCACAGAAGAAAGCACAGGAGAATCTGTCCGCCAGCTACAGGCCATCCTCAAGCTACTCGGCTTTTACCAGGGTTCCATAGACGGTAACTACACTCAGCCCACCCAAGCAGCCGTTGCCAGCTTCCAATCCACCGCTGGCATCGCTGCTGACGGCATTGTAGGCCCTTCCACCTGGCAAAAGCTTCTGCCCAATCCCAACGATTTTCAGGGCGCTGTGGGGGGCGGTACCGCTCAGAGCCAGCCCGTCGCCACCTCCGCACCTGCAGCCACTCCAGAACCTGCAGCCACTCCCGCCCCCGCAGAGGCCAGCGTTCCCAGCGGCCCACCCATCCTTAGACCGGATGCAGAAGGCCCCGCCGTCGCCCAACTACAGAGGGAGCTACAGGCACTTGGCTACTACGACGGCGCCATTGATGGTGGCTACGGCTTGCAAACTCAAGCAGCCGTTGAAGCCTTTCAAGCAGATCAGCAGCTAGTGGTAGATGCCGTGGTTGGCCCGTCTACTTGGGACGCGCTGACGCAGGCGTTGAATAGATTGTAGAGAGGCGTCCACTACGAGCCAGACTCTATCTGGTCTAACCAGGCAGGCAAATCGCTACCCATGATGGCGGTATCGTATCCATCAAAAGTAGAACCGGCATGGTTGATAAACGTGAGGTAGTCGCTCATTAAAAAGTACACGCCAACGATGGCAGCAGCAGAGGAAGCGACAAGAAAGCCCGCCAGCATCAGGGAAAATTCTTGATTTTCGACAGCTCTGTCCATCAGGCGCAAGGCCCAAAAGACCAGACTAATAACAATTGTTAAAATCAGGAATACCATCGATCAGAGGTTTGGGACCTAATATTTTGCAGTTAATCAGCAGGACGCAAACCTTATGACAGCTTGCAAACCCTACTCCTATAAGCTTTGCCTTCGTAAGCCTTGCCTGATAGGAACCAGCCCTCGCGCCACAGGGGTAAGCAGTGAACTGAAAACTTACCTGCGGAACTTTTACATACCTTAACAGATTTTTCAGAGTGCGGGGTACCGAGAATGCACGTATCTTGTTTTATTGATGTTCGCCAAGAACTTTTAATCGCCTGCCATTACTCCGGCTTGAGCCTATTTTTGAAAGCAGGCAAACTCTGAAAGAGTAATCTAAGATTTTTGTCAATACTTTGTTAAGAGTAGTAGACAATTCAAAAAGCATTACATTTCATAAGGTTTTGTAAATATTGTCGGTTCAAAGCTCAGGCCAGCATGCTGCGATGGGTCTGTGCCAGCTTCCCACCGATTTATTGGCGCACAATTACATCGCGTTCAGCCAGATAGCTTTTGATTTCGCCAACGCTTAGCTGACCGTAGTGCAAAAGAGACGCCAGCAAAGCAGCTTCAGCGTTGGCATCGGTTAGCGCTTCGTAAATGTGCTCACAAGTGCCCGCCCCGCCCGAAGCGATGACAGGAACGTCCACACGACTTGCGATCGCCCGGGTCAGCGTCAAGTCGTATCCGGCTTGCGTGCCATCTGCGTCCATGCTCGTCACCAGCAGCTCACCCGCGCCGCGTCTCACCACCTCACAGGCCCATTCCACCGCATCTAGCCCCGTATTTTCGCGGCCACCTCGCACAAAGACATCCCAGCCAGGCTCAGGACCATCGCCACTCGCATCTGCCGCAGCAGAGGCCGGACGGCGACGGGCATCAATTGCCACCACAATGCACTGAGCACCAAAGCGATCGCTCGCCCGGTCAATCAGCTCAGGATCGCGCACCGCAGCCGAATTGATGCTCACTTTGTCTGCCCCCGCACGCAGCAGCTTTTTGATCGTGTCAGGTGAGCTGATGCCACCCCCCACCGTCAGCGGAATAAACACCTGCTCCGCCGTTTGATACACCACGTCGTAAATGACATCGCGGTCTTCGTGCGTGGCCGTAATATCCAAAAAAACTAGCTCGTCTGCGCCCGCCTCGTTGTAGGCCTTGGCCAGCGCTACCGGATCGCCCGCATCCTTTAGGTCGACGAAGTTGACGCCCTTCACCACCCGACCGGCTTTTACATCAAGACAGGGCAAAATTCTTTTGGCAAGCATGGCAAGAATAAAACTCTACAGGAGAGCACAAGTCGCTGATAGACTGATAATTGGTCTTCAGACGCAGTTATTAAGTAAGGATACAGTTTATTAGACATGGACTTAGAAATTGGACAGCGGGTTCAGGTACGCCGCATGCGCGATCGCGTCGCAAAAGATCTCGCTGCACGCCTCGGCCAAACCGCCATCGTCAAAGACTTTAAAGTGCTAGATGGTCAGAACATCGGTGCCCTAGTCAGCTTTGAGGCAGATGACTTCACCACTTGGTTCTTCGAAGATGAGCTGCGGCCAGTCACCTAGCTGGTCAGTCAAGCTGATCACCCCACCGATAACCTTCTATGACGCTGATTCTCACATTTCTAGGCAAAGGTGGCACAGGCCGCTCGACAGCAGCCATCGCCGCCGCCCAAAAGCTCACAGGCAGCGGTAAGCGCGTGCTGCTGCTCTCGCAGGAAGCGGGGCCAGCGCTGTCTCTACTGCTGGGCACCACTGTCGGCAATCAACCCACGGCAGTCTCTCAAAACGATCAGGGGCTAGCGGGCGGCTTCCAGGCCGTGCAGCTTCAGACCACCGTTTTGCTAGAAGAGAACTGGGAAAAGCTCAAAAATTTTGAGGCACAGTACCTACGAGACCCCTTCTTCAAAGCGGTATTCGGCCAAGAGCTCAGCGTCATTCCCGGAATGGATGAATTCTTAGCCCTAAATGCCATTCGCGAATATACCGAAAGCGCTCAGTACGATGTCATCGTCCACGATGGGCCAGGCGACCAAACAAGCCTGCGAATGTGGGGGGCGATTGGCGGCGTAGACTGGTACTTCCGGCGGTTTAAGCAGGTCTTTCAAACCTCCCAGTTCTATCGATCTATCTCACCTTTTATTGCACCAGTTACCGGCGCGGTCTTTAGCAGTGGGCTCTCTGGCGATATCTGGAGTCAGCCCGAAACGCAGAACGTAGAGACCATGGTCGCCAAGGGCAAAGCCATGGTGAGAGACCCGATGCAGCTGCGGGCCTACGTGGTTACCAGTGACGATTCGCTAGCGATCGCAACGGGTAAATATCTCTGGAGCGCAGCTCAGCAGATTGGGCTCACGGTAGCCGGTACGTTTGTCAACGCCGGCCTGTCTAACCAATCCGATCCGGCAGCAGCGACAGCGGCCTTCGATCCGCTCCCCGTCACGCCGCTTCCCCGCGCTGATAGTGGCAACCGCTGGACGCCGATTGTCGCCGCACTGCCCGATCTGACCGCACCGGTCGACGTGCCGCATCCGATGGCAGTAGATACCGCCAACAGTACTGTTAAGCTTTTCTTACCGGGATTTGACAAAACTCAGGTAAAACTCACCCAATACGGCCCAGAAGTAACGGTCGAAGCTGGCGATCAGCGGCATAATGTGTCTTTACCCGCCGCGCTCAACGGCAGAAGCGTTACCGGGGCTAAGTTTCAATCTGGCTACCTAATTATCTCTTTTGGTTAGCGGCGGCTTTAGTTATAAAAGGAATTTGATAATGACGGAAGAGACACCGCTGGCGACGGCAGCGCGATCGCCTGCCGAAAGCAACGGCAAAGCCCGACAGCTGCTCGGCATGAAAGGCGCTCAGGCAGGCGAAACCTCCCTCTGGAAAATTCGGCTTCAGCTGATGAAGGCCATCACTTGGATTCCCCTGATTTGGGGAGTTGTGTGCGGGGCAGCTTCTTCAGGGAAGTTTACCTGGAGCGTTGAAAATGTCCTGATTTCCGCAGCCTGCATGCTGATGTCAGGCCCTTTACTGACCGGCTACACTCAAACGATCAACGACTACTATGACCGCGACCTAGATGCCATCAATGAGCCCAATCGCCCCATTCCCTCGGGTGCTATCTCACTGAAGCAGGTGCAGGTGCAGATTTGGGTGCTACTTCTAGCGGGTCTAGCCGTCGCCTACGGCCTAGACGTGTGGGCAGGCCACGAATTTCCCACCCTGTTTGCCCTGGCTGTCGGCGGGTCGCTGGTCTCCTATACATACTCCGCGCCGCCGCTCAAGCTGAAGCAAAATGGCTGGCTTGGCAACTATGCCCTCGGGGCTAGCTATATCGCGTTGCCTTGGTGGGCTGGTCATGCGCTGTTTGGCGAGCTGAACCCTACGATTATTGTGCTGACGCTGATTTACAGTATGGCAGGGCTGGGGATTGCCGTGGTTAACGACTTCAAGGCTGTAGAGGGCGATCGCCAGCTAGGGCTAAAGTCTCTGCCCGTCATGTTCGGTGTACAGACGGCGGCCTGGATCTGTGTGTTAATGATCGATGTCTTCCAAGGGGGGATGGCAGCCTACCTCATGAGCATTCACAAGAACCTCTACGCGGTGCTGCTCATCCTGCTCATCATTCCTCAGATTACGTTCCAAGACATGTATTTTCTGCGCGACCCGCTGGAAAATGACGTGAAGTATCAGGCGAGTGCTCAGCCTTTCTTGGTGCTTGGGATGTTGGTGATGGCATTGGCACTAGGGCATAGTGACCTAGTCAATTACATGCCTAGCTAGCTAGCCTGTTCACAACAAAACCACCTGGTTTCTTTTGCGATCGCCCGGTTAACAGAACCGGCCTAGTTCGCTAAGAAGTGAATTAACAGGCCGTGGTAGCATCTAAAACGAGCATCCGCCGGACTGGTTTACCGGCAAATCAGAGCTGTCAATGGCGGTGAGGCCGTCTGGAGAATCTACTGAAGTGGCGAACCTTTTTTCACAGCTGAAACAATGGTCTAACCGGCTAACGGGCTCATCTAAGCAAACCTCTCGAAGCGTCCATAGGACGGGGCAACCCAGTCGCCGAGCGCCTCGGACGGGTGGGCCCACGCGCACGGGCAGTCCCAAAATCAGTACGCCCGCCAGCAACGGCAATGGCAGAAGCGCGACTGGCAGAAATGGAAACGGCAAAAATATCGCTAGTCGCAACGGCATCAGTAGCAACCTCTCACCTGCCAACCGGGCAAATAATAATATTCGAACTGGCGGCGCAGCGCTCCCAGTCATGCCCCAGGCGCACACTCGACACTTCACCCCTCGTCGCCCGGCCTACACCCGCATTTGGTTTTGGCTACTCCTACTCGTTGGCGCTGGCATTGCCGGACCCAGCGCGCGAATATATCTGCTGTGGAGCAACCTCCAAGAAACTGTGCCGGACGTAACCAAAGCACTGACCTTTGAGCGTAGCGGTACCATCACGCTCAAGGCAGGCGATGGCAAGATCCTGCAGAAGGTTGGCCCTACCGCTCAAGAAAACCTAGCTTTCGACGAAATTCCCGACGTCGTCGTTCAGGCCTTCATCGCCTCTGAAGATCGCCGGTTCTACGAGCACAACGGCGTGGACTATCGCTCCATTGCCCGAGCAACGGTTGCCAACGTCACCAGCGGTGGCGTCGTCGAAGGTGCTAGTACCATTACTCAGCAGCTTGCCCGCATCACCTTTCTCAATTTGGATCAGAGCTTTCAGCGCAAGATCCGAGAGGCCTTTTTGGCCCAGCGGCTGGAAAAAGAGCTGGGTAAGGAAAAAGTATTAGAGCGCTACCTCAATCTGGTGTACCTCGGAGCAGGGGCGTACGGCGTTGCCGATGCCGCCTGGATTTACTTCGGCAAAACCGTCGATAAGCTCAGCGTCGCCGATGTTGCCCTGATTGCGGGCATGGCCCCCGCGCCCAGCGTGTATTCTCCCCTGGTTGACCCGGAAGCGGCACGCCAGCAGCGAGATAAGGTCATCAGCAGCATGGAAGCCAACGGGGTGATTACCACGGCCCAGGCCAGCGAAGCCTACCAAGCCGATGTCACCATAGAGCCTCAGGAGCCCAAGTATCTCTACAGCCAGTTTCCCTATTTCACGATTTATATCAAAAAGCAGCTGGCCGAGATTCTCTCCCCCAAAGAGATAGAAGCGGGGGGTCTGATCGTGGAGACCTCTTTGAATACAGACTGGCAGCGAGCAGCCGAAAAAACAGTCGAAGAAATCATTGCAGACTATGGGGATTGGCAAGGCTTTGAGCAGGCCTCCCTAGTGGCCATCGACCCGAAGACGGGTGAAATCCGCGCCATGGTAGGGGGCACTGATTTTGATGAAAGTCAGTTCAACCGGGTGACGCAGGCTCAGCGTCAGCCAGGGTCTACGTTCAAAGCGTTTGTGTATGCCACAGCGATCGCAACTGGCATGTCACCCTACAAAGGTTACGACGATGCTCGCTACGTGGTCGACGGCTACGAGCCCAAAAACTACGGCGGCGGATACAGCGGCAGCGTCGACCTGCGCCGAGCCCTCACTAGCTCTATTAATATCGTGGCCGTCAAGCTGCTAGTCGATGTCGGCTTCGATCCGGTGATTGCGCTGGCGCATCGCATGGGCATCGATTCGCCGCTGCTGCCAGCCTACTCCTTGGCACTGGGCTCTTCTGAAGTAAACCTGCTGGAGCTGACCAGCGCCTACGGCACCTTTGCCGCCGAGGGCAAATTTGTCAAGCCCCACGGCATCACGCGAATCACCAACGGTCAGGGTGAAGTCATCTACGAATTTGACGAAAAGCCGAAGCAGGCCATCGACCCAGACACCGCCTCGATCATGACCTGGATGCTAGAAAGTGTGGTCAACGGCGGCACCGGTGGCAACGCAGCCATTCCTGGCAGACAGGTCGCTGGTAAAACAGGCACCTCAGAAAAAAATAGAGACCTCTGGTTTATTGGCTACATGCCGCAGCTAGTTACCGGCGTGTGGATGGGCAACGACGATAGCAGCCCGACGGGGGGCGCCAGCCGCACCGCCGCCCTCGCCTGGTACAAGTTCGTCGATCAGTTTGTCGACGATTTACCCGTCGAAGAATTTCCTGATTTGCCCAGCTTGGGAGGCCGAGAAGGCACCCTCAAGGCAAAGCCCATTACCCCCGGTCGCGTCATCGCAGAAAAGCCAGGGCAGAGCAGAGACAACGAAGCGAGAGGCCGTTCGGCAGCGCGTCAGGCGGACCCTGAACCCACCTACAGCAGCAGCGATCGCTGGGAAGAAGAACCTGTCGAATCCTACGATGATCCTGAGCCTACCTATAGCGATCCTGAGCCAGAACCCATCTTTAGAAGTTCTCCTGCGCCTGCGCCCGCACCGGCTCCCGCCCCCGCACCGGCCCCTGCTCCCGCACCGGTCGCACCAGCCCCTGCACCAGAGCCCCCACCACCGCCAGCTGCAGCGCCCCCACCGCCACCAATACCGCCGCCGCCACCGCCACCGCCACCAGCGCCTGCACCAGCCCCCGCACCGGCGCCTGCCCCCCCGCGCCCTAGCGTCTTGGACAACTAACAAGATGTATTGGCTAATCTTGATAAGTTTGATGCATTTTGCCTTGCCAAAACGCTAGACTTATCATGCCTGAAGGCCAGCGCTGTCATCTATTTGCCTGGTTTTCAGAAGGGTTTCCCCACCGGCTTCCACACCTTCTTGGCATCATGGCTTTTTCCCAGCGCTCCACATCTCCTGGTTTTGGCGAAAAAAAAGGCGGCCGCACCGTCGGTCGGCAGTATCAGTCTGTTGTGATCATGCTGCTGCTCAGCTTGGTGATGGTAGGCGGCATCGGCAGTAGGCTGGGCTACCTCCAGCTGGTACAAGGGCAGCGAAACCGAGAGCTAGCAGAAGACAACCGCATTCTGCTGCTGCCTAGACGCCCCGCCCGAGGCACCATTTTTGACCGCAATGGCGAAATTTTAGTCGGTTCTCGGCTCTCGCACTCCGTTTCAATTTGGCCCATTGCCCTCCCCAAAGAGGACGCTGAAAAAGAGCGCGTCATTCAGCGGCTCGCCCAAATTTTGGACGTGCCCGTTAGCGAAATCAATGATCGCTTGGCCCAGAGCAGCTACAACCTCAACAAGTCAGTGCCGATTTCTCGCGGGGTTAGCTCGGCCCAAACCACTGCCCTCGCCGAATACGCCCACGAGCTGCCAGGCATCCGGGTCGAAGCCGAAGCCGTTCGCAACTATCCCCGAGGAGACCTCGCCGCCCACGTACTCGGCTACACCGGCGAACTCAACGATGCCGAACTCGAAGAGCTTGAAGAGCAGGACTATCGCCTTGGTGATGTAATCGGCAAGATGGGACTGGAGATGGCGCTAGAGCCCACACTACGAGGGCAGTGGGGTGGTCAGCAGGTTGAGGTAGACAGCAGCGGCAACGTGCTGAGCGTCATCGGAGAAAAACCGTCTATCTCCGGTCAAGATGTGCAAATTACCCTAGATTTGGGCTTGCAGAGAGCGGCGGAAGAAGCGCTCGGCGACCATATCGGCGCTATTGTCGCACTCGACCCCCGCGATGGTGCGGTGCGTGCCATGGTCAGCCGACCCACCTTTGACCCCAACATTTTTTCGACGCGAATCACCCAGGCCCAGTGGGAGCAAATCACTAAAAATGGCTACCCGCTGGTCAACCGCTCGATGCGGGCCTATGCACCTGCCAGTACATTCAAGGTGATTACGGCAACGGCGGCTATGGAATCTGGTAAGTATGCTCCCGATGTGGTGCTGCCAACCTACGCTTTTTTGAATATTGGTGGCATTCAGTTTTGGGACTGGAATAATGCGGGCTTTGGGCCGTTAGGATTTCGGGGTGCGCTGGCGATGAGTAGTGATACCTTTTTCTATCAGGTTGGGCGCGGGATGGGAGAAAAGCCGCTGCAGCAGTGGATGCGGAAATATGGACTGGGGCAGAAAACAGGCATTGAGCTGGGCTTTGAAGAAGATGTGGGCCTCGTTCCCGATGAGGCCTGGAAGCGGGAAGTGCTAGATGAGCCCTGGTACCTAGGCGATACGATTAACGCCTCTATTGGGCAGGGCAATGTGTTGGCCACGCCTTTACAAATTGCGGTGATGTTTGCAGTGGTTGCCAATGGGGGCGATCGCGTCACTCCCCACTTTGTGATGGACAAAGAAGAAACCAAGCAGTGGCGTGAGCCGATTGGCCTTGCGCCTAGCACGCTCACAGTTCTCAAAGAAGGGCTCCGCCAGGTTATCTCTGCGGGCACAGGTGCCTCTCTGAACGATCCGCTCTTGCCACCCATTGCGGGCAAGAGTGGAACCGCAGAAGCCCCGCCCGGTGAGAACCATACTTGGTTTGGTGCCTACGGCCCCTACGAAAATCCTGAAATTGTCGTAGTGGCCTTCGGTGAGCACTCTGGCGGCGGCGGCAGCTCATTTGCCGCACCCATGGTGAAAAAGGTGCTGGATCAGTACTTTGGGGTGCAGCGAGAGAAAGATCCTGCAGCGCCACAGTAAGTGTTCATCGGAGACTGGGCTTATCCAAATGTAGTACCGTTCCATCCCCACATCGCACCTTTGGCATCGGCAAACTCGATGTAGGTGCGGTTTGGCGGTACGCCTAGGGCTGCTTGCACCTTGGCGCAAAAGTCTTGGCTCATGGTTTGGGTGCGATCGCCGCCCATGGTTCCCACACTCTTGATTTGGATGTAGCAAGCGGGGTCGGTCGTGCCGCCGAAGGTCATTGCCGTGCCCGGCTCAAATGCAGTCATCACATAGGATTCTGGCTTACCCAGATGCTTGGAAAGGCTAGCTGAGAGCTGTTTTAGCAAGTCTTCTACGGTGGTATCGGCAGGTGCATCAACGGAAGTTTGGACTTTGATGAGGGGCATAGTGTTGTGGGCTCCAGTTCTTGGCGTAGTGACATTGGCGCAATGACACGATTGTATCCGCGCAGTGCGATACCTCTATTGAGATACTTTTCTTAACAAAGTGAAGAACCCGGTTATCATGAAGGGGAACTTGATAATTCTTCATAAACCGATCACCATAAAACGCCAACTGATCAGCACAGCTTTACATGACAGCGTCTTCTCCTTCCGAGCATTCCACCCCCCAATACATCAAGGGCTTCATTGAGAGACGCCTGCTGCTCGGCCAACCCCTCACCTTGGAGCTGAGTGCCATTCTGCTGGTGTACTTTGTGCAGGGCATCTTGGGGCTCTCGCGTCTGGCCGTAAGCTTTTTCCTCAAAGACGACATTGCCCTCTCCCCGGCAGAGGTCTCTGCGCTAATGGGCATCGCCGTTCTGCCTTGGACTATTAAGCCCGTTTTTGGCTTTTTGTCGGATGGGCTGCCGATTTTTCGGTATCGCCGTCGGCCCTATTTAATCCTCTCGGGCATTTTGGGTGCGATCGCGTGGCTTGCTATGGCCACCGTCGTCGATACCGCTATGGCTGCAACAGCCACCATCCTTCTGTCTTCACTGTCAGTTGCGATCGCCGATGTGATTGTCGATTCGCTAGTGGTAGAGCGTGCACGCGCAGAAGATCAAGGCAGTGCAGGCACACTGCAGTCTCTAGCCTGGGGCGCTTCTGCCCTCGGTGGACTACTCACCGCCTACCTCGGCGGGCTGCTCCTGGAGCACACCAGCACCCAAGTCATTTTTGGCATCACCGCCACCTTTCCACTGATTGTCTGCGCGGTTTCTTGGCTGATCGCCGAAGAGCCCACCACTGAGACCGCCAATATTCAGGTGGTGTTCAATCAGGTGAAGCTGCTCAAAGCAGCGGTCTCTCAGCGAGTCATCTGGATGCCAGCCCTCTTCTTATTTTTGTGGCAAGCTACTCCCACCGCAGACTCGGCCTTTTTCTTCTTTTCTACTAACGACTTAGGATTTACGCCGGAATTTTTGGGTCGGCTTCGGCTGGTGACCAGCTTAGCCTCTCTGGTGGGCATCTGGATTTTCCAGCGCTTTCTCAAAGAAGTCTCTTTTCGCAAAATCTTCGGCTGGTCGACAGTGGCTTCAGCGGTACTGGGAATGACAACGCTGCTGCTGGTCACCCATGCCAACCGCACGCTGGGAATTGATGATCGCTGGTTTAGCCTAGGCGACAGCTTGGTGTTAACGGTCGCTGGGCAGATTGCATTTATGCCGGTGCTGGTACTATCAGCGCGGCTCTGCCCGCCGGGCGTAGAAGCCACGCTGTTTGCGCTGCTGATGTCAGTGGTCAATCTATCCGGACTGCTCTCCCACGAGCTTGGCGCGCTGCTGACCCATCAGCTAGGCGTCACCGAGACAGACTTCACACGCCTTTGGCTACTCGTGCTCATCACCAACCTGACAACCCTTCTACCTTTGCCACTGCTAGGCATGCTACCCGCGGCATCGGCTATTAGCAGCACAGAAGAAGCAGATGAGGAGAGCCTAGCTCAAGCTGATTCGCCTCTGTCTGATGCCAACTCCACAGCGGACACACCACTCGCAATGGTAACGCCTGAAATCACAGACGATGCGGCGGTTCGCCTAGACATCACCCTCTAAGCGCCGTCCCTGTTTCATCGTTTAAATTTTTGCCTACTTTTTCAACCCACTTTTCTCTTTCACATGCAGACGCTGACACCACCCTCAAGTAACCCCACCGATAAGCTTTCTTACACCAGAGAAGACTGGACCAGCGGCTACCGCTCACAGCCAGAAGAATTTGCCTACTGGATAGACGATGTTGAAGGCGAAATCCCACCGGCGCTTTCTGGCACGGTTTTTCGCAACGGTCCAGGGCTCACAGATGTCCACGGCTATCGGCTCAAGCATCCCTTTGATGGCGATGGCATGGTGAATGCGATCGCCTTCCAGTCTGGCAGAGCCTTTTATCGCAACAAATTTGTTCGTACTGCGGGCTACCTCAAAGAGCAAAAGAGCGGCAAGCCCGAATATCGCGGCGTCTTCGGCACCCAAAAACCAGGTGGTTGGCTAGCCAACGCCTTCGATATCAACTTCAAAAATATCGCCAACACTCACGTGGTGTACTGGGGCGGTAAGCTACTCGCCCTGTGGGAAGCAGCAGAACCCCACCAGCTCGATCCTCATACGCTAGACACTATTGGCCTCGACCACCTAGATGGCCTACTCAAACCCGGCGAAGCCTTCGCTGCCCATCCCAAGTTTGATCCAGACTGTCAAGGCTCTGAGCGCATGGTCAACTTTGGCGTCAAGGCGGGTCTCTCCAGCACGATCAGCCTGTACGAATTTACGCCGGACGGTAAGCTTACCCATCAGCACAAGCACAGCCTGCCAGGCTTTGCCTTCCTACACGACTTCGCCATCACACCGAACTACTGCATCTTTGTGCAAAACCCGGTGAGCTTCAACCCAATGCCCTTCGTCCTCGGCTTCAAAGGCGCTGCAGAGTGCATCCAGTTCAACCCCAAGCAGCCCACCAAGATCGTGGTGATTCCTCGTAGCGGACAGGGAGAAGTACAGTTCTTTGAAACTGAGCCCTGCTTTGTCTTTCACCATGCCAATGCGTTCGAGCGGCAAACTGAGCAAGGTACGCAGCTCATTTTAGATTCCGTTTGCTACGACAGCTTCCCAACGCTAGATGACGCTGAAGACTACAGCACCGTCGATTTTGACCATGTGCCCGCCAGTCAGCTTTGGCGCTTGACGACCACGCTAGCTACCGGAAAGGTGGAAGTCGAAAAGCTGATCGAACGGCCCTGCGAATTTCCCACCATAAATCCTCAGAATGTAGGTAGAAGCTATCGCTATCTGTATATGGGAGCCACCCACGGCACCGTAAAAAATGCACCGCTCCAAGCGTTGATCAAGCGCGATCTGGAAACTGGCGAAGAGCAGTTTTGGAGTGCAGCCCCTCGGGGATATGGCGGTGAGCCATTGTTTGTGGCGCGTCCGGGCAGCAGCGCAGAAGATGATGGATGGATTTTGCTGTGGATTTACAACGCTGAGTGCGATCGCACAGAACTGGCCATCTTCAACGCACAAAATATTGAACCCGGCCCCGTTGCCACCCTCAAGCTAAAACATCACATTCCCTATGGCCTGCACGGCAGCTTCACGCCGCACTACTTTGGCCCAGAGAACGCAGCATAAGCTGTTAGCCTATCAGCCTACTCACAAAACCTTTGATTGTGAACTCTTCACTGTGTGTAGGCTTTAGTCTAAATCCTGTAGAAAGACGCAGCGCGCTTGTTTATGAAAGCCAACTTTCTGGTAAAGTGCTGCTGCGCTAGGATTATCGGACTTTACCTCTAGCTGAAGTGCCTTTAATCCGAGCGATTGGCAAGCCGTTCGCAAAAATGTCATAGCAGCCGTCCCTAACCCTTTTCCTCGCCGGTCGGATCGAATGTACAGCTCATCGAGAAAAGCGTATTCACCCCGATACTCTAGCCGGTAACCTATCGTGATGGCCATATAGCCCACGACTTCTCCCGCCTGGCAAATCAGCCATAACCGTCCAACCGTCTGGTCACGCAAAATCTTTTGCATGGCTCGCCGAGCACAGGCTTCATCAAACGGCTCAGTGTGGTCGAAGTCATGAAATTCGCGCATGTAGCGCATCACAACCTCAAGATCAGCCATCGTCGCGGCAGGAAATTCAACTTTCATCTACTTTTATCTGCCTTCATCATGAGCGGCTAGCATTTAGGGCAGGGGCAGAATGTAGCTAGCATTTGCCCGTACCAGGCAAATCTCATCATTATCACCCTGACGAACCTTGAGCCAAGGCAGCCCTCGACTGTCGGTCAGCGTGGCAAACCCCGCTGGCGTAATATTCGCGGTGAGCACCGTTCCATAGTCAAAAGATCTCACCGCTGGCCACTGATAAAACGCCCTATCGGAGAAAGTAGCCGCCGGGGAATACCAATCTGCCGGAGCATCCGGTGACCAGCGACAGCTCAAACCATTTTCATCAGGGTCCACCACCGTCCAAAAAAGATGACCGGTTCTCACCGCAAAATCTCCGACTCGATTTGAGTTCGGCGCGGGTGGGATGGTCTCGGCGTGCAGCGGTAGGGCCGTCGTCACTATCCCCATAAACGCAGCCATACCCATCCAGAGGTTGTGTTGAATTTTCATAATGCACTACGCATAACAGACTATTCACGGACTCCCTGAGAGAGAGGTAACCGTGGCTTAAAAACTGATGCAACTAAACAGAAATTTTGTTGAAAACAACAGGTTCAGATAGTTTGAACAGCACAGAATGTTAGATAGCACAGAATGGAATCAACCCGTCTGGATGTACAAATCTTTTATGGCAAAGTAACCCGTTATGATAGCGTCAGCAAATGTCGTTGCGATCGCCTACCGATTTCCGATGGCAGCTTGCTGATTACCGCTAAGCTTACGGGCCATGGATAGCCAGCAAGATCACTTTATTGTGTGTGGGTTGGGCAGCCTCGGGCAGCAAACGATTATCAACCTTAGAAAGTTTAGCCAGGCGCCTGATGAAATCTCCATTGCGGCCATTGACCTTGTAGAGCCTAGCTACTGGGAAGTTGAGGCCTTGCCAAACTTACTCAGCCAGCCTGTGCTCGTTGGAGATAGCCGTCAGTATGGCCTACTCAAGCAAGCAGGCATTGACCGCTGCCGCAGCATTCTGGTCGTGACTAGCGACGAAAGCGTAAACGTAGAAACCGCCCTCGCCGCCCGCCGACTCAATCCGCAGGTGCATATTGTTCTGAGGTCTTCTCGCTACAACCTCAATCAATTGCTAAAGCGGCAGCTCGGCCAGTTTGTTGCCCTTGATGCGATGGCGCTACCAGCCAACACATTTGCCCTAGCAGGCATGGGAAACAATATTCTCAGCGTCTTCAAAATTGGTCAGCTGCCCTTTCGCGTCGTAAAACGCGTCGTAGAAAAAGGGGAACTTCGCTTCGACGGCGTGCCCTTACAGCGCATGTTTCGTCGCAACAGTCGGCTGCTGCACCTTTCTCCCCATAAGCCTTTACCCCCCAGCGCAGAAGCGCAAACTGCTTCGAAAATTTTTCACCGTTGGCAGCCCGATGTGACCCTGCAAGCAGGCGACACCGTCACCATGGTCGAAATCGACTACGCCTACGACCGCAAGGACGTTCCATCCTCCAAAAATCTGTGGACCCGACTGCAAGAACAGGCCCGAGAATTTATCAGCAGTGGATGGCACAGACGTTTTCTGAGCTTTTGGGGGCAAGGAGAACAGCAGTCTCTGCGCAGAATTACCGCGATCGCACTCTTCACCATCCTGATATCTTGGCCGGTCGGCACCTTGCTAATCAAGCAGGCCATTCCCGACTTGAGTTGGGCGAGAGCAATCACCCTAGGCGTCATCTTGCTGCTGGGTGGCTATGGCGATGTCTTCGGCGGACTAGAAGAAACTAACCTGCCCATTTGGCTCCCGTTTGTCTGTCTGCTGATTGCCTTGGCCAGCTTGTTCTTAGTGCTTGGCGTCCTCAGCTTACTGGCCGACCAGCTGCTTAGTTCCCGGTTTGAATTTCTCCGGCGGCGCCCCCAATTGCCCAAGCGCAACCACGTGATTGTGGTAGGTCTTGGCAGACTGGGCTACCGGGCTATCAACATTCTCAAAGCCTTTAACCAGCCCCTCATTGCCATTACCCACGAGCTGGCCTATCCCGAACTGGTCAGCGAGGTGCCTCTACTAACTGGCAATATTTTGCAACAGCTGACATCGGCGAACCTCGCAGGCGCAAAGAGCGTCCTCGCCCTCACAGACGATCCGATGCTGAATTTGGAGATTGCGCTGATCGTTTCTGAAGCGATCGCCGAGAGCAGCCCATCCCAAAACATACAGGCCAATCCTGAAAGCCTGACTGAAACTCAATTTGCAAACAGTCAGACCAGTCACCAAACAAATGGGCGGAGCGACTTCACGCCCATCATTCGCACCGTTAACCGGGCCCTCAGTGACAACGTTGCTGTGCTACTGCCCCAGGCAAAAGCCTACTCCGTCTACGCGCTCTCCGCAGAAGCCTTTGCAGGTGCCGCCTTTGGGGAAAACATTTTGAGCCTCTTTCGACTGCAAAATCAAACCATCTTGGTCACGGAGTATCACATTGCCACCGACGACCATCTCAACCAAAAGCTCTTGGCCGATGTGGCCTATGGCTATGGCGTCGTGCCCATTTTGCTAAAGACGCGTAGCGCCCAAGGAGGTTGGCGCGAGTTACCCATGCCCGGTGACGATCTGCGACTGCAATCAGGCGATCGCCTGCACATTCTCTCTTCTATCAATGGGCTCAGACGCATCGAACGGGGAGATGCGATTAGCCCGCGCACCTGGCAGCTACAGCTGGGCAAACCGCTAAATTCTCAAGTGCTCCTGGCGGCCGGCAACACCCTCATGCAGCTCTCCGGCCAAGATCTAGCGCTTTGCCGCAGCCTCATGGACAATCTGCCAGCGACCCTTGAGCTAGCCCTCTATCCATACCAGGCCTACCGCCTACAAGAAGAACTGCAGCGCTACATTCCCACTCAGCTTTCTGCGCTGTAAACACGACGAAAATCCGATTTACCTTCCACATCACCGTCAACCGGGTTTGTCTGCTTGGATTGATACGCTTGATGAACTTCTGGTGTAGGTTTTTGGATTTCTGCTGTATTTTCCAAATAGCCTTCCCCGTAGCCCATACCTGAATGCGAGAGCACTATGAGTCAATACATTAGTCGCCGCGATTATGCTGCCACCTTTGGTCCAACGGTGGGCGATCGCATTCGATTAGCCGACACCGATCTCTTTCTAGAAGTCGAACAGGATCTCACCAGCTACGCGGGCACCTACTACGGCGACGAGGTCAAATTTGGAGGCGGTAAAGTCATTCGCGATGGCATGGGTCAGTCGCCCATCTCTAGGGCCGATGGCGCCGTCGACACGGTGATTACCAATGCGCTGATTTTAGACTGGTGGGGCGTGGTCAAAGCCGACATCGGCATCAAAGACGGCAAGATTGCCAAGATCGGCAAAGCGGGTAACCCCTACACCCAGAACGCAATCGACATCATTATCGGACCCGGTACAGAAATTATTGCGGGAGAAGGCAAGATTTTGACCGCTGGGGCGATAGATTCGCACATTCACTTCATTTGTCCGCAGCAGATAGAGGTTGCGATCGCCTCTGGCGTCACCACCATGCTCGGCGGCGGCACCGGACCCGCCACAGGTACCCTGGCCACCACCTGCACCCCTGGCGCGTGGAATCTGCACCGCATGCTCCAGGCCTCAGAAGCCTTCCCCATGAACCTAGGCTACATGGGCAAAGGCAATGCCAGCCAGCCCCAGGCCCTAGTCGAGCAGGTCATGGCCGGTGCCATGAGCCTCAAGCTCCACGAAGACTGGGGCACCACCGCAGCCGCCATCGACACCTGCCTCTCCGTCGCCGACGACTACGACGTGCAGGTGGCCATTCACACCGATTCACTCAATGAGTCCGGCTTTGTCGAAACCACCATTGCGGCCTTCAAAGACCGGGTGATTCACACCTTCCACACAGAGGGCGCAGGCGGCGGTCACTCGCCCGACATCCTCACCGTGTGCAAGCTGCCCAACGTGCTACCCGCCTCGACAAATCCCACGCGCCCCTTCACCATCAACACCTTCGATGAGCACAAAGACATGCTCATGGTGTGTCACCACCTCGACAAAAACATTCCCGAAGATGTGAAGTTTGCAGAGTCTCGCATTCGCCGTGAAACCATCGCCGCAGAAGATTTGCTGCACGATATGGGCGCCTTCAGCATCATGGCCTCTGACTCTCAGGCGATGGGCAGAGTGGGCGAAGTCATTACCCGCACCTGGCAGACTGCCCACAAAATGAAGGTGCAAAAGGGCCTACTGCCAAACCCTGAAAACACTAGCGAAACCCACGACAACTACCGGGCCAAACGCTACGTGGCCAAGTACACCATCAACCCGGCGCTGGCCCATGGCATCGCTCACTGCGTCGGCTCAGTAGAAGAAGGCAAGCTGGCCGATCTGTGTCTTTGGAGCCCTGCCTTTTTTGGCGTTAAGCCGGAAATGGTCGTCAAAGGCGGCTTTATTGCCTGGTCGCAGATGGGGGATGCCAATGCGAGTATTTCTACGCCAGGGCCGGTGCACATGCGGCCAATGTTTGGCAGCTATGGGGGCGCGATCGCTAGCACCGCGTACAGCTTTGTCTCCCAAACCGCCTACGACAATGGCATCGCCGACCAAGCCGGACTCGACCCCGCCCGGCTACAGCCCGTCTTCAATACTCGCCAAGTCAAAAAAGCTGACCTCAAGCTCAACAGCCTCACCCCAAACATCGAAGTCACACCCGAAACCTTCGAAGTCCGGGTCGATGGCAAACTGCTCACCTGCGAACCTGCCGCCGTACTGCCAATGGCCCAGCGCTATTTCTTGTTCTAGCGGTTTCTGATTCTAGCGGTTGCTTGTTTTAGCTATTGCTTCTGCCAGCATATTTTTTGCGCTGGCAATTTCTTGTGTCATATGCACAAAAAATACGCTTTTGGGAAGATGTCCATGAGGAATTGTGAAGCTAGCGATTCTGTATCGTGCTATACAACTTTGAGCATGTCAGCGACCTAGGATACCTTCAAAATCAGTGGAACTACAGTCAGCTCTACGGTCTAGCATCTTAACCTCGTTTTAATCGAGCAAAGGTAAGGCAAGGTGGCAGGCACAGACGCTGAACAAAACAAGATAAGTGTGATTTAGGGAGTCCAATTAACGGCAATGGCAAGACTCGGTAGACGTAAATTTTTGGTATACGGTACGGCAGCAGCGGGGGCCAGTGTCCTCCTCAAAGCCTGCGCACCCGAAGAGGAGGCAGCAACAACCGAAGCAAGCGGCGAAGCGGCAAGTACGAGCGCAGCCGACGGTGACGTGATCAAAGTGGGCATTCTGCACTCTTTGAGCGGCACCATGGCAATTAGTGAAACCACAGTGGTTGATGCTGAAGAGCTAGCAATCGAAGAGATTAACGCCGCTGGTGGCGTACTCGGTAAGCAAATCGTCGCCGTTAAAGAAGATGGCGCTTCCGACTGGCCCACCTTCGCTGAGAAAGCCGAAAAGCTAATCGATCAAGACGGCGTGGCTGTAGTCTTTGGCTGCTGGACATCGGCTAGCCGCAAAGCGGTACTACCCGTCTTCGAAGAGAAAGACCACATGCTGTGGTACCCCGTACAGTACGAAGGCCAAGAGTGCTCCAAAAATATTTTCTACACAGGCGCCGCGCCCAACCAGCAGATTGAGCCCGCCGTAGACTGGCTCCTCGAAAACAAAGGCCAAGAGTTCTTCCTAGTCGGCTCCGACTATGTCTTTCCCCGCACTGCGAACAACATCATCAAAGAGCAGCTGAAGGCCAACGGTGGCACCACCGTCGGTGAAGACTATCTGCCGCTGGGCAACACCGAAGTTACCCCCATCATCGAAAAAATTCAGCAGGCACTGCCCGATGGCGGCGTTATCTTCAACAGCTTGAATGGAGACAGCAACGTTGCCTTCTTTAAGCAGCTCAAGAGTGCTGGCATGGGTCCTGACAAGTATCCTGTAATGTCGGTCAGTATCGCCGAAGAAGAAGTCCGCCAGATTGGTCCTGAGTTCTTGGAAGGGCACTACGCCGCTTGGAACTACTTCCAGACGGTGGAAAGCCCCGCCAATGAAAAGTGGGTAGCTGACTTTAAGGCAAAGTATGGTGACGACCGCGTTACCAACGACCCTATGGAAGCGGCTTACATCATGGTGTATCTGTGGGCACAGGCAGCTGAAAAAGCCGGTAGCACAGACATTGCTGCCGTCCGTGAAGCCGCCTACGGCCAAACCTTCGAAGCGCCAGAAGGCTTGGTCACCATGCAGCCAAACCACCACATCTCTAAGACAGTTCGAATTGGCGAAGTCCGCGAAGATGGCCTGTTTGAAATTGTCTCTTCTACCGATGGTCCGCTAGAGCCCCTACCTTGGAACCAGTACGTTCCCGATACTAAGGGCTTTGCTTGCGACTGGTCTGACCCTGCCAAAGGCGGTAAATACAAGTCGGAAGAGGCCTAGAGGGCTACTACGACTTCACCGGCACGAAAGCGTCTTATCCCACAAGCCTTGCCAAACAAAAGGGACTGGCTTGTGAACAGTGAAGTCGTCTACAAAGTCGTTAACCGAAAGGGGGCTGCAGTCGCAACAGACTCGCTGCCCCTTTTCTTTGGTAGATATTTGTTTGGTAGATATTTGTTTGGTAGATATTTGTCTGGTAGATATTTGTTTGGTAGATAGTGTAATGAACGTATTTGAGAGCAATGTTCAGCCGTGTTAGATAGTTTAATCACCACCTTTTTTAACGGGATCAGCATTGGGACGGTGCTGCTGATCGTGGCGTTGGGTCTGGCTATCGTTTTTGGCCTCATGGGCGTCATCAACTTGGCCCATGGCGAACTGATGATGCTAGGGGCCTACACCACCTATGTGGTGCAAAATGGCTTTAAAGAATTCCTGGGCAGCGACCTGCAGGGGTTATACATCTGGGTGGCCATTCCGCTGTCTTTTTTGGTGGCGGCACTGGTGGGTCTGGCTTTAGAGCGGGGCGTGATTCGCTTTTTGTACGGTAGACCGCTTGAGACGCTGCTGGCGACTTGGGGCGTCAGCCTCATTTTGCGTCAGTTCGTCCGCAGCGTGAGCTGGTCGATGGTGGCTGGGGTCGTAGTCTTTTGCGGCCTGTTTTTTGGAGGGAAGTGGCTGCTCAACAAGTCTGCTCGCATCGCGCCTCACCGACAAAGTTTGGTCACGACGGGATTGTTTTTATTGTCTGGCGC
The DNA here is from genome assembly GCA_038527325.1 of Cyanobacteria bacterium J06614_10. Taxonomy (GTDB): domain Bacteria; phylum Cyanobacteriota; class Cyanobacteriia; order Phormidesmidales; family Phormidesmidaceae; genus Phormidesmis. The sequence continues at coordinate 26,649 of JBCBFY010000018.1, read as the reverse complement.
GATCGCTTGGTTCTTGGGCAGCAGTCTCAACCAAACCTCTCGCCTAGCTCGCCCCTGGTTTAGCGCCCGCAACGTCGATGTCACCGCCCCCCGTTGGCTACAGGGCAGCATCCCAATAACAGATTCGCTACAGTTTCCAGCCTCCCGACTCTTTATCATTGTGCTGACGTTGATTTGTCTGCTCGGGGTGTACTTGTTCTTGCAGCGGTCAGCTTGGGGGCTGCGCATTCGGTCAGTCACCCAAAACAGAGACATGAGTGCTTGCCTCGGCATTCCCACCGCGCAGGTAGATGCAGTGACCTTTGCCCTTGGCTCTGGCCTCGCTGGGATTGCAGGCTTTGCGGTTACCCTACTCGGCTCAGTAGGACCGAACCTCGGGGTGAACTACATTGTCGATGCTTTCATGGTCGTGGTGGTCGGCGGCGTCGGCAATTTGCTCGGCAGCGTAATTGCCGCGCTGAGCATTGGCATCGTCACCTACCTCCTCGGCTCGGGGACCATGGTGCGGATGCTGGGCTCTGCAGACTGGGTGCAGCCGCTGAGCGAATTCTTCAACTTTTTTGCAACGACGAGTATGGCCAAGGTGATGGTGTTTGCCCTAATCATTGTGTTCTTACAGGTGCGCCCGGCAGGACTCTTCCCGCCAAAAGGGCGCTCGGCGGAGGTGTAGCCCATGACAGAATCCATCACACCCACACCCGCCTCACCCACTGGCAAAACATCTGGGCTCCCCAAACGCTGGGAGCTACTGCTAGTCGTCCTGATTGCGCTCTTCTTTATCTTTTTAGTGCCGCTGGTGCTCTCGGGCTTTCGCCTTGGACTGCTGGGTAGATTTCTATCGCTGGCTATCGTTGCGCTGGGAATCGACCTTATTTGGGGCTTTACGGGTCTCTTGAGTTTGGGCCATGGCATATTCTTTGCTTTGGGCGGCTATGAGATCGCGATGCACCTACAGCTGCGCACCCTCAGCGAAGGCAGCATTCCAGACTTTTTTGGCCTCTACGGCGTCTCGAAGCTGCCCTGGTTTTGGCAACCCTTTTACTCCTCGCCCTTTACCCTGCTGGCGATTGTGCTCATTCCATCGCTGATTGCCGGACTGCTGGGCTACCTGGTCTTTCGCAATCGCATTCGCGGCGTTTACTTCTCCATCCTCACCCAGGCCGCGCTAGTGGTCTTTTTCAACTTTTTCAACGGCCAGCAAAAGCTCATCAATGGCACCAACGGCCTCAAAACCGACACCACCGAACTCTGGGGTATGTCGGTCGGTGGCAACGTTGCTCAGTTTTACTTTTACTGCGCCACGGTGGTGCTGCTGGCCCTCACCTATTTGCTCTGTCGCTGGCTCACCAGCGGGCGCTTTGGCCGCATGCTGATTGCCATTCGCGACGATGAAAACCGGGTTCGCTTCTCGGGCTACGACCCGACCGCTTTCAAGGTGCTGGTGTTTGCGGTCTCTGGCGGCATCGCGGGAGTTGCAGGCGCCCTGTACACGGTGCAATCTGGCATTGTTTCACCCCAGTACATGAGCATTGCCTTCTCGATTGAAATGGTCATTTGGGTCGCAGTGGGTGGCCGGGCCTCCCTAGTGGGGGCGATCATTGGTGCGCTCACCGTAAACTGGGGCCGGGCGCTGCTGAGCGAACAATATCCAGAGATTTGGCTATTTTTTCAGGGCGCGCTGTTTTTGATTGTGGTGACGATTTTGCCCGATGGCATCGTTGGCTGGCTAAGGTATCGCGCCGCAGACGATTTGCGATCGCTCTTTGGCAAGCCCATTCCCACCGCTACCTATCCCCGCCTAGAAGTAGACGAAACCATTCGCCAGGAAGCCGCCCTATACGGCACTCGCACTCCAGACCCAACAGCAGACAAGCCTGCCAGCAATATCGAGCCCGGAGAGACCTCCCAGCAGCCATGACCACACAGTCACCAGCCAATCCCAGCGGCAATACGGCCACACCCCTTTTAAACATTGAAAATGTCACCGTCAGCTTCGATGGCTTCAAAGCGATCAACGGCCTTAACTTCACCCTAGGCGATCGCGGCCTGCGGGTAATCATCGGCCCCAACGGCGCCGGGAAAACCACCTTTTTAGACGTCATCACCGGCAAAGTGCAGCCCACCGAGGGCAGAGCTCTGTTCAAAGGCAAAAACATTCAAAAAATGCCCGAGCATGCGATCGCTCGTCTCGGCATCGGGCGCAAGTTTCAAACGCCTCGGGTGTACCTCAACCTCACCCCCCGAGAAAACCTAGAGCTCTCCTGCAACCGCGTCAAAACCGTTTGGCACACCCTCTTCAAGCCCACCCCCAAAGCCGAATCACGCACCGTCAGCGGACTGCTACAAACGATTGGCCTGACGGCAAAAGCCGATACCCCCGCCGCCCTGCTCTCCCACGGCGAAAAACAGTGGCTCGAAATTGGCATGCTCGTCGCCCAGTCTCCCGATCTGCTGCTGGTTGATGAGCCCGTCGCTGGATTAACCGATGAGGAGACAGAGCGCACCGGTGAGCTGCTGCTTTCCCTAGCAGAAAGCCATGGCGTCATTGTTATTGAGCACGACATGGAATTTGTCCGGCAGATTGCCCAGCAAAACAAGGTCACCGTGCTTCACGAAGGCAGTGTGCTCTGCGAAGGCACCATGGATGAAATTCAAAGCGACCCCCGCGTGATCAAAGTGTATTTAGGCGATCCGGATGCCATGGGTCACTGATGATCACCCCGTATTAAGGCTCAACCTGTCATAACAGGGCATGAAACTAATACAAACCATTGACGATTAGAGCGGGCTGCAATGTGATGCGCGATCGCTCTAACGAGCAGTGTAAGCAACGGAATAAAAGCCAATCAATGAATACCATTGTCAGCTCTGTAAACATTGTTGAATAAAGTTAACAGCTGCGATTTTTCCTTTTTCAAGCAATTGTTTGTGGAGCCATTCACCCTGCTAAAAAGTATCAGGTAGATGTGCGATCGCGCCTAGCTTTCCGCAACGTTTTGAATTCGAAAAAGCTCTAGAAATCCCTTAAATATCAACGTTTATAGAGATATTTAAGCAAAAACGTCTGCAATATATCGGCTGAGCTTGACATGTCCCCGTAGGAGCCCCTGTCTTTGTCCATTAAATGCTGTAAATTAACGATTCCTATCTACCCAAACAACTCAGATTGATATGATATCGTTGTACTCAACAGTGATGTTGGATGCCATATTCGGCTGTCGCTAAAGCGTTTCAGCGCTAGATATCAGTTTAAATAGAGACTATAAATCATTAGCTGACTGCCTCAGCAAATACCTCATCCCTAATTAAAATTCTCATTTTTTTGGAGAGCCAACCGGCCATGTCAATTTATGTAGGCAACTTGTCTTACAGCGCAACAGAAGCAGACCTCAGCGAAGTCTTCTCTGAGTACGGTGCAGTCAAGCGCATTACCCTACCCACCGACCGAGAAACGGGCCGCCCCCGTGGATTTGCCTTCGTCGAAATGGAAGACGAAGCCAACGAAGAAAAAGCCATTGAAGCGCTCGATGGTGCTGAGTGGATGGGCCGTGAGTTGCGGGTAAACAAAGCAAAACCCAGAGAACCCCGAAACCGACCTTCGAGTGGCGGCGGATGGAGCTAGCCCGACCTAGGCAGCTCATACAAATCATATTTGGACACGTATCATATTTGGACACATAGTATTGGACAAATATTAGATAGACAGTCTTTCAATCAATCAATAGATAAGCCCGATGGTTGCTTGCTTCTAGCATCTACAGCCATCGGGCTTATTGGTTTCAGAGCCTTTCGTATTTACCTGTACGCGTTAGCCGCCTCAAACCGATGACACACATAAGACTGGTAAGACAGCAAAATTTAGGGTAATCTAAGTGTTCTGAGCAAACAAAATATAAGGAGGTGAACGCTATATGGCTCAAGTTGTCCTCGGACAAGACGAAAATCTCGAAGCAGCACTGCGACGCTTTAAGCGTAAGGTCGTGCGAGCAGGCATTTTTCAAGACATCAAGAAAAACCGCTATTTTGAGACACCTCCCGAAAAGCACAAGCGCAAGGCACTCGCCCGCCAGCGTCAGCGCAAGCGTCGCTCCAGACGCTAAGCAGGCAACGCTAATCACAGCTGCTTTCGGTTACCAGGTGAAAATATCGGTTACTTGTTGAATCGGTAAGACCTAAGAAAAGAAAGGAAACGGAGCGCCTCATTACAGAAGCGCTCCGTTTCCTTTCTTTGTCTATTGCTGCAGCATGCGGGCTGCATCGCGCTAGCTTCTAAACATGCTGCTGACAGAGCTTTCCTCGTGGATGCGCCAAATGGTCTCACCCAGCATATTTGCCACAGAGAGCACCGTCAGCTGCTCAAACTGCCGATCGGGCACCACAGGAATCGTGTTGGTCACAATCACCTCTTCGAACAAGCCGCTCGATAGGCGCTCCACCGCCGGTGGCGAAAATACAGCGTGCGTCGCACAGGCATACACCTCACGAGCGCCGTTTTCCCTGAGTACTCGCGCGCCCTCACAAATCGTGCCCGCAGTGTCGATCATGTCATCGACCAAGACAGCCGTCTTGCCTTCTACATCTCCGATCAGGTTCATCACTTCCGCCACATTGTGAGCCTGACGGCGCTTATCAATAATGGCCAACGGCGCATCGTCCAGCATCTTGGCAAAGGCACGGGCCCGAGCCACGCCACCCACATCGGGCGACACCACCACCAAATCGTCGATGCCTTTGCTCGCCACATACTCTACTAGCACCGGCGCACCATAGACATGGTCGCAAGGAATATCAAAATAGCCTTGTATTTGGGCAGAATGTAAATCTAGCGCCAGAACGCGATTGGCACCGGCCTGGGTGATTAGGTTAGCGACGAGCTTAGCTGTAATCGATTCACGTCCCGCCGTTTTGCGGTCGGCCCGGGCGTAGCCGTAGTAGGGAATCACCGCCGTAATCTGCCGAGCCGACGCCCGATGGCAGGCATCGATCATAATCAGCAGCTCCATCAGATTGTCATTGACCGGATGACAAGTCGGCTGAATCAAATAGACATCGCAGCCACGGATGGATTCTTGTATTTGAACGTAGAGTTCACCGTCGGCAAAATGCTTTCGCACCATAGGTCCTAAATCTGTACCCAGATAGCGGGCGACCTCTCTAGAAAGCGTGCGATTAGATGAACCCGAAAAAAGCTTCAGTCGATTGTTCGTCTCGATGCGTGAAAGCACCGACTTCAGCGGCAGCGTCGCAGTAGAAGTCACAGCAGCAGACCCTCAAGCATAAATAGTGGGGATGATTACAGAGAACCTTAACACTCCGTCATAGCTGCTCACTTCAGAGATAAAACCCGATTCAACAAAGTGCGCGGACTGACCAGAGGCCAGCAAACGCATTTTGGTTAAAGCGTAGAAGTTCGTACCCGAAGTTCACGCCAGAGGCTCACACCAAAAGATTCAGGGAAACTGTTGCTGAAAACGTCCAACAACAGCTCACTGAAAAATATCAAGAGCGTTAAGTCAGTTCAGAACAGTTAACGGTGGCTAGCGTAGCAGCCAGAATTAAATCCGTTTTTACTAAATTTAGAGCGATCGCACTTTCAATAAAGTGTTCGGTTTAGCAAGACGCCCGAAAATCGCACCTGGGCCCACAGCAAACTGAAAAAGGCAAACACCTCTGCCTCTGACCGTTTGCCAAATATTATTCAACCGGGCCTGTCTTAAATCAAAGTGGACAGTTCTTTTCCAACAGGCAATAGATAAAATTAAAGACCCTCAAAGTTGGAAAATTTTTGCGTTATAAAATTTTAATAATTGTAGTACAAGTAGCCCTCCGCACCAAGCAATAACCGTTCATGTGATAGAGCCTACCAACCTCTCTGTAGAACCACGCAGCTTCTTCACAGGTATTGAGTTTTCTTTATGTAACTCACCATTCTACGCATCATCCAACAGCCACTCAGAGGCGCGTGATCCCAAATCCACTGGAATACTCACAGCCTTTCCCAAACGCGGTCGTTCGCTGGTTTGCTCAATAAAAGATTGAATCTGTCCGGCAGCGCCCCAGGCATTGAGATAGGCCACCACCTCGTCTAGATGAGAAAAATAAGCCTCCTCGCTCATCGGGAAAGAAGCCTGCTCTAAATAGCGCCACATCACCTGAAAGAAAACTTTTCGCGGCAGCTTCCGAAGCTGTACGTCGTAGGAATATCCCCACTTCTCGATTAGTAATTCATGTAAATCTCGTCCAGTCATAACCCGCTTGCCCTTTCACTCTAATTTACATTTATTTACAAGGCGAAGTCACCTTTTTTCTTGAGCAAAACACACTTTAAACGGGTCGCCATTCGCTTAAAAAGAGCGATCGCACTTCAGCCAAAAATCTCTGAAACCCTTGGAAATCATGATCTAGCTAGTTTTTCAACAATGGCGAAAGGCTTAAGCAAACATAAACCCATCCAACGCAGCAAACTTCATCCTTCAGCAAGTTGACCGCCTGAGGTCGGCGCTCGCTCAGTCCGGGCTCTGAACGGTGTAATAATGTTGAGAGAAACTGCAACGTTCCGTGATGAAAAAATGAGGATTGTAATACAGTCCTTCATATACCAATCTTCCTAGGCCAGTCCTCATAGGACAGAGCTCGGAGACAAGTTGTTTTTCGTCACATAGCTGAGCGAGCTATTGCAAGATGCAGCCAACTTGCGGCAGGCCCAGCGCAGGCCCAGCAGGTATAGGCCCAGCAAACTAGCAATAGCTGCATTTCGGTTTTAATGCCTCTTATTTAATGTAGCGTTTAGACAGCTGACCTATGACTCAAGCTTCTGGAAACCCCGATGTTCCTGATTTGGGACGTCGACAATTTATGAATTTGCTGACCTTCGGAACCATCACCGGAACCGTTTTAGGCGCTGCATATCCAGTTATCAAGTACTTCATTCCTCCCAGTAGCGGTGGTAGCGGTGGCGGCGTCAGCGCCAAAGATGCACTGGGCATGGATGTCAAAGTCAGCGAGTTTTTAGAAGAGCACACCGCCGGTGAGCGTGTTTTGGTGCAAGGCCTCAAAGGCGATCCGACTTACTTGGTTGTCACCGATGAAGGGGGCAGCATTGAAAGCTACGGCATCAACTCCATTTGCACACACCTCGGCTGCGTCGTTCCCTGGAACGCTAACGAAAACAAGTTTATGTGCCCCTGCCACGGCTCCCAGTACGACTACCAGGGCAAGGTGGTTCGTGGCCCCGCACCGCTTTCACTCGCCCTGGCCCACGCCGATGTCACCGAAGACGACACCGTGCTGCTCTCCAACTGGGAAGAAACCGACTTCCGCACCGGCGATAGCCCCTGGTGGTAACCGTCAGCGCAAGTCATACGCGCTAACCCATGCTCTCTAATCAAACTTATTTCACTTGCTAGCACGCATGAAATCCCTACTTCCTATCTCCCTATCTCCGCAGCCACTCTTCTCTAGGCTAGCAACGTTCACTCACTCAATCGTTCAGTCTTTCACCAAAAGCGCAGGCGTCTTGCTGGCAGCTGGGCTACTCCTTTTTGCCAGTAGCTGGCTCGTACCGCAGTCTGCCGAGGCCTACCCCTTCTGGGCCCAAGAAAACTACGAATCCCCCCGCGAAGCCACTGGCAAAATCGTCTGTGCCAACTGCCACCTAGGCGAGAAGCAGACCATCCTCGAAGTCCCTCAGTCTGTTTTGCCCGACACCGTGTTCAAGGCCGTGGTCAAAGTGCCCTACGACCTCGACTCGCAGCAAGTCTTGGGCGATGGCAGCAAGGGCGGCCTCAACGTGGGCGCAGTGCTGATGCTGCCCGAAGGCTTCCAGATTGCCCCCGAGGATCGCATTCCCGAAGAAATTAAAGAAGAAGTGGGTAACACCTACTTCTTGCCCTACAGCGACGAGCATCCAAACTGGGCGCTGGTAGGTCCGATTCCGGGTGAGCAGTATCAGGAAATCGTCTTCCCTGTGCTCTCTCCCGACCCAGCAACCAACAAGAAGGTCCACTTCGGCAAAAACCTAGTCTTCGTCGGCGGTAACCGAGGCCGCGGTCAGGTATATCCTACTGGCCAAGCGTCTAACAACGTCGCCTACGACGCCTCCGCAGCGGGTACTATCTCCTCCATTGAAGATACTGGCGCTGGCTACAACGTCACCATTACGCAGGAAGACGGTACAACCGTTACTGACGAAATCGCAGCAGGCGCAACGCTGCTCGTGAGCCAGGGCGACACCGTAGAAGCGGGCGCACCGCTCACCACTGACCCCAACGTTGGTGGCTTCGGCCAAACCGAAAGAGAGCTAGTGCTACAAAACCCAGCTCGAATCAAAGGCCTGATTGCCTTCCTAATTGCGATTAGCCTCTCTCAGATTCTGCTCGTCTTGAAGAAGAAGCAGGTCGAGCGCGTCCAGGCAGCCGAGATGAGCTTCTAAGCAAGTCTCTCCAATTGTGATAATAAAGCAGGCTCCTGATGGGGCCTGCTTTTTATTTTCGGGTGGAGACTGGCGCGAGGCGCAGTAGCAAAAGCTCTACGGCCTGAACGATTACCTCGGGCTGATCTATCCAAACAAAGTGACTGCTGCGGGCGGCGGGTAGCTGAGCGCAACGGGTAGAGAGCGTCATCAGGTCGTCATGCATTTGCGATCGCAGCCTTTCCACCGCACCCAAGGGCAACCACCGGGTCATCCACGTTCGCTTAAAAAAGCACGCCGCTCGAATATTCACAATTGGCATCGCACCAAATTCATTGGCCCCTTTCAGCTGACGCCCGCTATTGTCTATCTGCACAATCTCGCGGGCCATGGTGAACCAGTGCTTGGGCCGACAGAAGCTGCGAACTATCGGCCCGAGTTCCGCAGAGGGCGCCTGCCGCAGCTCGGGCTTGAGCCATTCAAACAGCCCACCCCTCGCCGCCACGCGCACAAGCCCCAGCGCTGAGCCCGCCACGCTCATCACAAAGCCCGCAAAAAAGAGCAGCTGCAGCAGCCTTAGTGATCGCGGCATCTTTAGCATGGCCCGCTCATGTAGCCCATCGGTCAGCACCAAGCCAGCCACCTTCTCTGGAAAGCGCTGCGCATAGAGGCGCATGTGGTAGCTCCCCAGAGAATTACCCACCAAAATATACGGCGGCGAAATGTTTGCCTTCGTCAGCGCCCTGTCCAGTGCTTTGACACGTTCAGCACTGGTCGCCGGTCGCCAGCTCACCTCGCTCCAGCCGTAGCCCGCGCGATCGCACAGACACACCTCAGCCACCCGAGAAATCTCCTTGGCCAGCACATAGCCTTCCACACCGCCTAGGCTGTGCTCTATCACCACCGTCGGCTTTATCCGATCTACCGCGTGCACGGGTGGCAAATGCACCAGATGCAACCGGTGCCCGCCCACATCGATCAGTCGGCCCGGAGGCGATCGCCGGTCCTCCCTAGCGCAGGCGATCGCCTGATAGAGCGAGGTAATCACCAAAATGGGCAGATGCCAGAGAGCAAACATAGCGGAAAATACTGAGTTGAGAAGCACTCACCCAATCATCACACGCCAAAATTTGATCGTCAGGCGCCGATAGGGCCTGCCAATGTAGGCTTCGCTAAGCCTGCTCACTTTTGTAAGCTTTCGCCAAAATCGAGCGATTGGGGAACTTTTCCCATCCCAGCTTTTGTTGGTCTATTTCATCTGTAGAAAATTCCTAAAGCGGGCGATAAGTCCGATAGTTCAAGCTCGGGAAGATATTGTCAATTTCTTCTACCTTCTCCAACCAGCCCGAATCCACCTTTTCAGCCCGAATATCTTCCCAGAGCTTGTTAAACCGCATCAGGTGCGCTCGGGTGCGCCGCACCGCGTAGGGCACCATCGTACCGGTACGCATAATGAACGCCCAATCAGAAGACTGTGCCAGCAGCAGCTCCCGTGCCGCCTGGTTGAGGGCTCGCCACTGCAACTCATCGGCAGGTTCCCGTCTGGCCAGGTCTATCATGCGCTCCGCTGCCTTGTGCAAGTGGGGATATATCCACGAATTCGTCTCATTTAGCCAATACTCATGGAATCCCTTGTAGCCCCAGCTAGACTGAGACGGTCTGGCCACCTGCTGAGTTGGATTGCCGCGCAGGTAGTCTGCCAAGTGGGTCATTTCGTAGGTACCTTGGTCGTACCAGCTCTTACGAAATAAATAATCCAAGAACCAAGGCCCTTCATACCACCAGTGGCCATACAGCTCCGCATCATACGGAGACACCACAATCGGCTTGCGCTGCATCATGCCATGAAGATTTTCCACCTGACGCTCACGGTTGAACATAAAATTGCCCGCATGCTCAGCTGCCTTTTCCCGCGCCCAGTAAGGATCGTAAAGCGACTTATCAGAGAGGCCCAGCCCCTTTCCTGTAATTTTGTGGTACTTGATACCTACATTCTTTCGCTGGCCGTTCGGCATGATGTAGGGCTTGATGTATTCGTAGTCAGCATCCCAGCCCAAATCACGGTAAAACTCCCGGTACTCAGACGCCCCCGGATACCCCACCTTAGAAGACCACACCTGCTGAGAAGACTCATGGTCTCGGCCAAAGGCGGCTACCCCGGCTTCAGTGTAGATGGGTGCATAGGCCCCGTAGCGCGGACGCGGACGCGCGTACAAAATGCCATGCCCATCGGTCAAAAAGTAGCGTAGCCCGGCGTCGGCCAGCATCCGCTCTAGACCTTCGTAATAGGCGCACTCAGGTAGCCAAATGCCCGAGGGCCGTCTGCCAAAAGTCTCCTCATGGCTCTGACAGGCCACTTCTATCTGAGCCCACACCGCCTCCGGATACATTTTCATCAGCGGCAGATACCCATGGGTCGCCCCGCAGGTAATGATGTCCAGGTTGCCGCTTTCTAAATACTTGCGAAACCCCTTCGTCAGGTCGCAGTCGTATTGCTCCCACACCTTGCGCACCTGCGCAAACTCTTTGGCGTAGTACTCAGCCAAATACTTGATATGGCCATTGTGCTCGTTGCGCTCTATTTCTTTTTCTAAAAGCTCTTCCAGCTGAGTGAGATGGACGTCGTAGCGCTCTTGCAACAGCGGGTCGCGCAGCATCGCAGCCAAGGGCGGCGTCATGCTCATGGTCAGCTTGAAGTCGACGCCGTCGCGCTTGAGCCCCTCAAACATCGTCAGCAGAGGCACGTAGGTTTCGGTAATCGCCTCAAATAGCCATTCTTCTTCTAAAACAAAGTCGCTCTCGGGGTGGCGTACAAAAGGAAGATGGGCGTGGAGGACGAGTGCAAGATAACCAATCGACATAGGAGGACGCCTACTACTAAAACGCTGCGCAAAAGCGAAAAGCGTCCAATTTTATCGAGTAATCCAACGCCCTACGCTTAAGTGATTGTACGGCAAAAGCTTTGCGAAAGATAAGAAAATCTTAATATTTTAGAGCGAGCCAGTTTAGCCCATACAGACGGCCAAAAGTTACCGACGAGTGATGTGCTCAAGCCAAACGAAAAGAGCGATCGCACAACCTTATTACGTCACCCTTGCTGGCAGCTGCCATCTGGCCGATACCACACCAGAGAAGCCTCATCGTCACCGCGCCAGCGCATCCAGCCTTCTGTCACAGTAGATCCGGTAAGCGGCGCACAGTCAGCCGTGGGCCGAGTCACCCTTACCCGCATCCAATCCCCCACAAAGTCCAAGGGCTCTATCAAGCTGTCGGCGGCAACCAAGCTCAGCATGTTGTTGGCTAGCTCTGGCTGCGATCGCAATGGCTGCGCCTGCCCCGGATTCAAAAAGTACACCGCCGCCTGCGCTTCCAAAAGGCTCTCCCATCCCTCTAGGGTCAAAGCAGTCTCCCCTAGCGCCAGCTGCGAGGTATGTGCCCAGGCGCTGCCCCCAGGCGTATACTGCACCCGAAACCAGCCATCGTCGCGAATCTCCAGCACTGGAAAGGTGTATAGATTTTCGTAGGCACGCACCATGGCAAAACCAGCATCTCGGCCAATCGCTAGGTAGGCCTGCCCTCTGGGAATTAGCCAGCCATCGTAAATCCAACCCCAGTGGTCGCCACCCGGAGAAATGTACAGCGGCAGCCTGACAGACTTTAGCCAATCCACATTGTCTTCGGCGAGGCCGCTGACATCAGCTGGGCGCAAGTGGCCTGCGCTTTCCATCGCTTCGCCAGCGCCTGCCGATAGATCGAGAATGCCAGTAGCGATAGGAGAAAACGGCGTCGGCTCCGGGGAAGGACTCGCGGGAGGCGCTACAGTCTCTGTGGCCTGCGCTATCTGCTGGGCAGACATCTCAGGAAGAGCAGTCTGCGCCTGTAGTGGGTGAGATAGCGGCAATATCCAGGTGCACGCAGCGCCCAAGGCAACTCCCCATAGCTGCCAAACCCATTTCTGTCTGGCCGTCGCAGACGCCCGAAAGGTATCAACTGGCAGAGCGATAGAACGCAAAATCATCGGCACTTCACCTAGGTATCAAAGGCACACGTACAACATACGTCCTGTATTATTCACGGCGAAGCGTCAAAATCCATAGAGTTTGTAGTTATTTTTACGGTTTAATTACCAACAGCCGTAAATGCACTGAATTTTTTCATCGCCGTTGAGACCGGATACCTACCGCACCTTACTCATTTCACTGACGAGGTCTTGCTGCATTCGATTGAGATCGTCTTCTACCAACACCAGTGACTCTTCTAATTCTCGTCGCAGGCTACTTTCTAACTGGCCCGTGAGCGGACCTTCGGCATCGTCTCTCAGTAGCTTCCTAAATGCCAAAAGCTGGGCAGTTTTCAGCGATAGCTCCGCTGGCACCTTAAAGTCTGGCAAGACGCCGCTACCTTCCCAGTTCTCCCCAGTGATTTGGCTGATGGCCTGCCCCGTCGGGATAAACATCCAAAAGTGATCGTGCACCCGAAAGCCCGTGCCGGGGTTTGCCCCGCCCGCTGTAGTTTCGCCCACAATCACCGCTCGCTTCAAATGCTTGAGATTGTAGGCAAATTCTTCGGCAGCCGAAAAGGTTTCTGGGCTGATCAGCACATACACGGGCCGATTGAGATAGCGATCGCCCTGCACGTGAGGCAGCGTCCAAGACTGCTGCAAACGATCCGCCTGGGGCCAGTGCAAATCGGTGAGGTGCACCAGCGGATATGCCGGTAGCAAATAGCTCGTCAGCAGGGCCACCATGCTGGCAGACCCGCCCCGGTTGTGCCGCAGGTCAATAATCAGGGCGCTGGTATTAGCCAAAAACTGCATGGCACCCGCGGCCACATTGCCCGCAAATTCGGGCGGCTCAAAGCTAAACAGCTCCAAATAGCCAACATTTCCCCGCAGCCGCTCCACCCGGTTGAAATCAAAGTTGCGCACAGCGCCTTGGCGCTGCTGCAGGGCTAGCTCTTCGGGAGGAATCTCTGCCTGCGCTTCTAGGTGAGGGAGCACAGCCGGGCTAAAGTGCAGTTTCAAATGTAGGTCGGCGCTGAGGGTTTGCAGCTGCGCCGTGAGCGTTTCTGCCAGCTGAAAACCGCTCTGCACATCTTGATAGCCGTCAGCTGCTAGGCGATCGCGAATATCTGCCTGAATTTTTTGGGCGACCTCTGGAAAGGCATAGGCATCTAACTTTTCAATCACCGCCTCCAAAACCGTTCGCCGCATTGCCCCATCCAAGGGTAAATCGCGAAGTCTTTCATTCGGTGCCGAATCCGGCGACGGAGAAGCGCTCATACTCTATTCAATCAGCCTCACAAGAGATAACGGTTGACGCGCTAAGTGCATCTGGGTGATTCAAATATATATCACTGATATATCACTGACCGATAGGAACCGCTTGGCTTTAACGCGCTAGGCGATCGCACAAAACTTCTCAACGATTCGCACAAACATCTCCACCCCTACCCCAAGCGCCGTTTCATCGAAGTCGAACCGGGGATGGTGATGGGGATAGGCCAGCCCGCGCTCCACATTGGCTGAGCCCAAAAAGAAATAGCACCCCGGCACCGCCTGCAAAAAGAACGACACATCTTCGCCGCCCATCGTCTGGCACTCTGGCACCACCCCGGCAGGCGTCTCCACCACAGAAAGCGCCACCGAACGCACCAGCTCAGCGATCGCACTATCATTCACCACCGGCGGATACAGCTTGTGATAGTCCAGCTGATAGCTCGCGCCGTGGGCCGCGCACACCCCGGCAATGATCTGCTCTAGCCGCGCCGGTATCAGCTCGCCATAGTCCGCATCAAAATACCGCACCGTGCCACTCAAGCGCGCCGTATCGGCAATCACGTTCACTGCCGTGCCCGCCTGAAATTCGCCCACCGTCACCACCGCCGACTTCAGCGGGTCAATATTTCGCGCCACCAGCGCCTGCAGCGCCGTCACCACCTGAGCGCCCACCACCACCGCATCTACCGTCTGCTGAGGAATGGCCCCATGTCCCCCCTTCCCCTGAATCGTGCAGTGAAAAAATTCTGTCGCGGCCATCATCGGCCCACTGCGCACGCCCAGCGTCCCCAGCGGCAAATTGTTCCACAGATGCAGTCCGACTAGGGCATCGACCTTTGGGTTCTCCAGCACACCAGCCTCTACCATGGGCTTTGCCCCGCCCGGCCCTTCTTCAGCAGGCTGAAAAATCACCTTCACCGTGCCCGCAAACTGGTCGCGATGCGTCTGCAAATACTTCACGGTGCCCAGTGCGATCGCCACATGGCCATCGTGTCCGCAGGCATGCATTTTGCCCTCATGAATCGAGCAATAGGGCACCTCATTTAGCTCCTGCACAGGCAGCCCGTCCATATCCGCCCGAATCGCTAAAACAGGACCGTTCTCTCCTGTTCTCCCGCGCTGGTGCTTCCCCTCAATCGTTGCAACCACGCCCGTTTTTGCTACCGATCGCTCGTAGGTCACCCCCCACTCCGACAGCAAATTCACAATGAGTTCAGCCGTTATCTCTTCCTGAAAGCCTAACTCTGGTCGCTGATGTATCCGCCGCCGCCACGCAACGAGGTCGGCCTGCAGGGCCTGAATTTCAGGTCGTAGCGCCGAAAAATCAGTGGTCAGGGACCGAGAAAGGGTCAGCATAAGGTCTCCGTGGCTGCCCTTTTATCTTGCCAGATTTTTTCTAGGCCAGTGGAAAACCGTGACTAAAGATTAGGCCCAAAACGCTTTGGGCATTAGGCGCTCCAAATCTAGCTGAGCGGCGGCATCGGCCAGCTGTTCGTGGTCTTTCACCTGCTTTAGGTGGGGCAATATTCCCAGCACCGGTACCCGCGTCAGAGATTCCAGCATGTGAATAGGTGTCCAGGTTTCTATTTGCCCCTGGGTACAGGGCTGCACGCAGCTCAGCACAATGCCACAGAGCTGCACGCCCTTTTTTTCAGCCAGGGCAACATTGGCCACCGTCGCGGCGATCGCACCCAGCTTCACAGGCACCACCAGCACCGTCGGCAGTCGCCACTGCTTGGCCACATCAGCCACCGTCAGCTCAGCGGTCACCGGCGACCCGAGGCCACCCGCCCCCTCCACCAGCACCCAGTCTCGCTCCGCCTGCAGGTCGGCAACTACCTGCCAAGCCTTACCCAAATCTACCCGCGTTCCCTCCAGCGCAGCGGCCACGGGCGGCGCAAGCGGCGCTTTGTACCACAGCGGATTTATCTGCTCAGGGGTTTGGTCTAGGTCAAATACTCGGCTATAAAATTCGCGATCGCCCACCCCCGACTGTACCGGCTTACACACCCCCAGCCGATATGCCCAGCAATACCGCTGCCAATAGGCGATCAGTGCCGCAGTCAGCACAGTCTTGCCGCTGTCTGTATTTGTCCCTGCAATCAATAAAGCCGCCATCAACCCCTACTTTCTCTTCAAATCTCGCTAGATGTTTAGTTGAACCGATTACTTGCACCAGAGTGCATCAGAAGTGCAACAGAACTGCACCAGCATCATTCCGTCGGCACCAAAGAACTTGCCCGAATCTCCAGCGTAAATTCAGAAAACTGATTGGCTCTGACATCTATCTTGTAGTCGCCGCCGACCGGCAAAAAGCCTTCCCACAGCTGCAGGCCTTCGGCATCCGCCACCATTTCCCCGCCCGGCATCAACACATCAAAGACCACCGGCCCCTGGGCTTCTAGCAGGCTAATCGACAAGATTTGGCCTTCCTGGGCGTTCACAGCATATCGCTTTACCTGCCCTGGCCCCACGTTATTGGCTACTAGCACCCCATCGGAGCCACTTGGGAAAGAGACCCGCTGGGTCTGCACATCGGGCTGTACAGGAATGTCCCCGGGCAGCTCATCAGGAATGTCATCGGGCGTTTCTTCTACCGGTAGGCGATCTTCATCACTCGGGTCTTCTGGCAGGCTAAATTCAGGGTCTTCAGGTTCTACCGGCACCTCAGGCTCTGTAGGGTCAGGGACGGGCAGTGCGCTCAGCGTCACATCTAGCTGGTAGTCGCTGCTGGAGACGCCTCGCACGGGGCTTAGCTGCACCCGGTATTCGCCGTCTTCTTCTAGCTCACCTTCCCACCTAGCCACCCGCTCAGCATTACGCCCAACTGGCTCACCGTCAGGACCAAACACCGTCAGCAAAACGCCTTCATCTGCCACAGATACCGTCAGGGTTTGCCCAGCTTCTGCGGTCAGCGGGTAGTTCACCTTGTCGCCGCCGCGCATGTTGCCTTCTACCGTTTTTGTCACGTCGGGGGTGAGTCGCAGCTGCGGCTGATCGTATTCCACCGGCTGAGGCTCCACCTGGGTTGGGGTAGGCGTCGGGGTGGGTGTGCTACTCAGCGGCGGTAGAGAGGTAATGGTGGGTTCGGGCACATTTGGCGGATCTAGCGACTGCACCACGGCCCAGCCACCAAACCCAGCTACAGCTGCTAGCCCTACGGCTAGGCCGCCCACGGCTAGGGGATTTTCGAGAAAAGAGCCGCGATCTTGCTCAGAGGGCATTTTTAGGCGAGTGTCATCGCCATATCTGTTGTTTGCCGCGCTGGCAGCATTGGCAGGTAAGCGTTCTCCAGGCTGTCGAACCGTGGCCTCGCGCCTCACCGTAGGGTTGCTGACACCAGTGTTCGGGTTGGCGTTTGGGTTGGGGCGACCGACAGCAACCGTCTTCAGCTGAGATGGGGGCGGCGTCGGCGGTTTGGCTGGAATATTGGGCGGCTCACCCCCGGCAGCCTGCAGAGCCTGCGCCATTTGGCTGACCGACTGATAGCGATCGCCCGGTCGGTAGCTCAGCGCTTTGTTCAATACGCTGGCAAGTCCGGGGCTAACCGTGGCCGAATCCTCCCACCGCCAGGCAAAGTTCACATCGTCAAACAGTCCTTGTGGCTCTTTGCCAGTGAGCAGAACAATCGCCGTCACCGACAGCGCATAGAGGTCGCTACTGGGATAGGCCCGGCCCGTTTGCATTTGCTCGCTGGGCGCATATCCGGCCTTGCCCACCGTCGTCGCCTGAGCGACCGTGCCACTCAGCTGCATCCGCGTCACCACTTCTTTTACTACGCCAAAGTCGATCAGCACTGGGAGACCATCCGCCTGCCGCAAAATAATATTGTCTGGGCTAATGTCTCTATGAATAATCCCTTTAGCGTGAATATGCGCGAGCACCGGCAACATTTGCCGCAAAAACAGTCTCACTTCCGCTTCAGAAAACGAACTTCCCTGGTTTCTTCGTTGATTTAAAACATCGTGATAGGTAGGCCCTTCCACATAGTCTTGCACTAAAAACAAACGCTCTTCTTCTTCGAACGTTGCTCGAAACTTGGGGATTTGTGGATGGGCGATCTGATAAAGCACCGAGGCCTCACGCTGAAATAGCTGAGTTGCCTTGTCAGAAAATCGATCTTCTCCCTTCACCGGGACAAATTCTTTGATCGCACAACGCTCGTTAAATCGGCCCTGATCTTCTGCCAAGTAAGTTCGCCCAAATCCACCCTGTCCGAGCAGTTGGACAATTTTGTAGTGACTTTGCAAGAGTGTGCCGACAGGAATAGCAGATTGCATAACGGAAACCGTCTCTAACGATGTTGCATCATCATATATATTGAGAGCCGTATGCTGCAGCTCATTCGCCTCATCAGTCTACTGCATGTTTTTACCGATAGGTTGGCTGAAAACCATCCACTTTCGGCAAAGGTCAATCCCCTACAGCTCAAAGATTCTGTGAAGCTACGGGTTGACTTTATCACCCCCTAGGGAATGATGAAGTCAACTAAATAATCCCTTCCAAATGCACCGCGCATGACTTACGGCACTTCTAACAATGCAAAAGGCCCCAACGGCTCCGCAGAAAATTCTCTGCAGGCGCTCTCTTGCTTTTTAGAAGGCCTCTCTCCTCACGAGCGCGACCAATCTCGAACAGCTATCCTGGCCAAGCTCAACCTCCTCGAAAACGACACCATTCCCGTTTTTGATGAAGCCACCCAAAATATTTCTCGGCTGCTGGCCATGCCGATCTGCATTCTCAGCGTCATCGATACCGACTGGCAACGCTTCAAGTCTGTCGTAGGGCTCTCCAGTTTGGGACTGATGAATCAGCTCGCAGCGGCTCGTACCCTCCCCCGAAAAGAATCTTTCTGCACGCAAGTTGTAGATAGTGGCAAGACCTTTGTCCTAGAAAATACCACTAGCCATCCCGCTTTTTCTGGCAGTCTCCTCGTGCAAAAGTACGGCATTCAGTCCTATCTAGGGGTGCCCCTAGTTACTACTGAAGGAAGCTGCATCGGCACGTTAGCCGTGATGGATCTGCTGCCCCACAAGTTCACCCAGCAAGAGATTGCACTGCTAGAGCTGAGTGCTCGCTGGAGCATGAGCGAATTTGAAAAGCAAAGAGCACTCCAAGCACTACAACAAAGCGAACTTACAACACGATCTACCCTGACGGCAGGCGATCGCAACGAAAGCCCTCTACTGGCAAAAGTCAATCAGGTCCGGTTCGACCTCATTGTGCAGCTCACCCAAGACTTGCGAAATCCGCTCACATCTGTCACTGGCATGGCCAGCATGCTCAGCCGAGAAATCTATGGCCCGCTCAGCGAAAAACAACAAGAATACGCCAAGATTGTTTTGAGTAGCTCTCAGCAGCTGCTAACCATGGTGAATGAAATTGTTGAAATTGGCGACCTAAAAGAAGAAGACTATCAGCTAACGGTAGCCACTGCCGATATCGAAATGATTGGGCAGCAGGCGTTCGCCTCCCTCGAAAATATTGCTAAGCAACAAGATCTTCAGCTCAAGCTGACGGTAGAACCGGGCTCTCGCATTTGGAATCTCGACAAGCGCGTCGTCAAGCAGCTGATTTATCACCTAGTCTTCAGCATTATTAAAATGTCGACAGCTGGGAGCACCATCCGGCTGCACGTCTCCCGAAAAGACGACAGTGCCAACTTGGCGCTCTGGGTCTCGAACCCCTGGCTAGGAGAAGACCTCCCCCAAGCCGTCATCGCTTGGGACCAAGCGCAGATGGCTTCTGCTTCGCAGGGTCAGCAGCCTAGTGCCGCACCGGTCTTTGCAAGCCCGCAGCCACCTGTAGAGGGTGCAGGCGCCACTGAAACGGGCGAAGTCTTCGAAGCGTTGGCGACTGCCAAAAAGGTAGATGCCTCTCGACAAGAGCTTGGCCTACTGCTAAGCCGACACCTGACAGAAATGCACGGCGGAGAGGCCACCGTACAGGGTTCAGACGCTTCCGGTTATCGCTATATCATTTCGCTACCATCCCTGGCACCCACGCGGTAAACCGCGCAGCATAGAACAGCGGTTTACTCAGCCAATCAAATAAATTGAGCGCAAGACTTTAGCAAAAGTGCGCTTGCAAAAAGCCACCTTCTCAAAGAAAAAAGGTGGCTTTTTGCGGTGGCGACCGAATTTACGGTGACTAAAAGAACAGAAAAAGAGATTATGCAAGCACTGTCAGTATCTGTTACTAACAACATCAAAAGAAGACTAGAGAGGCTCCGAAGATTCGCTATCAGTATCGTTTGAGACAACAACAACTGATATTTACGTAAATCAGACTAGTCCACAGATGTAACAGGTGGGCAGGCTAAGTCTGGTTCGGTTCTAGATACAGCTACATGTCCATATAGCTATACCAGGCTCCTGTCTGTCATCCGGAACAAAATCTATTCGAAAAGAAGGAATCTTTTTGAGCACAGCTCTGCATGGCCGTGCTCAAGGCCTCTTCAGTTTCTGTGGCGTCTCACCGAGATTGAGAAACCTTCTTAGTTCAACCTACTCTGCTTGAATAATTTGGCATCACAACAATGGCAAAATTGAAAACTAAAAAGACATTCCGCTGGCAGATACAGAAGCCGATCTTGGCAGCTGCCCTAGCATTTGCAGGCGTCTTCAACATGATGAGCGCCGTACTGGCAGAAGGCACCGCAGCCGGAACGCCGATTGAAAACACCGCGACTGCGACCTACAGCGATGGCACAACCACTTTTGATGCTATCTCGAACACAGTAGTCATCAACGTTGCAGAAGTTGCCGGTATCACCGTTGCCAGCTCAGACTTTCAAGATCCTAACGGCGGTAGTATCGTCACTGACGACGTTGTCACTTTCGATTTTGAAATTACCAACACTGGTAACGCACCGACTTTCTTCTTTATCCCGGGCTTGAACAACATCACCGCGACAGAAGGAACCATTCTCCGAGTCGACGTGGTTGATGAAGCTGTGCTAACAACCCAGGCAGAAGCGATTAATCCTGCGCCACAGCCTGCTGCGTCCTTTGGCGAAGTTCCTGCAGCTGGTGCTACAACAGACACGATTGCTGGCTTGCCGAACGGTGGCTTAGTTCAGCCAGACCAGAGCATCACCGTCCGTGTGACTGTAGAAGTCGATGCGGATGCGGTGGGTGAAAGAGTCGGCGTACAGTTTGGTAATACTGACGATAACGCTGTAGCGCCCGCTGACGATACTCAGAACCAGCAAAACATTCCTGACCTCAGTGAAGCACCCGCTGGAACCGCTAACAACGACGATGTTCGCACCTTCAACGAAGGCGCAGAAACACCTGTCAACGGTGAGCGTGAGGCTGCAGCCTTCCGCGATGAGGCCTTCTCAACGGCGCCGATTGACCTTGCTCAAGCGTTGATTTTGAAGTCTTCTGCAGCAAGTGATCCAAACAACACACCGGCAGATCCTTCTGACCACTCCATTGAATACAGCCTGGAGTTGCAGGTAGGAAACCAGACTTTCCCAGGTGTAGATGCTGGTAATTTGGAAGGGACAGACATTTCTCTAGATACTGGTGGCGGTGCAACCACGGTTAACCGTATCTTGGTTTCGGATGCGATTCCAGCGAATACGACCTTCGATCCAGCAAATCCACCCGTTGCACCCACAGATTGGACAGTTGTTTACTCGACAGATGCGATCGCACCTGGAGCAAACCCACTCCAGGCAACCTGGGTAACAACTCAGCCTGCTGCTGCTGCAATCACTAGAATTGGTTTCATCTACGACTCAGGCACTGACGGCGTACTCACACCCGGCACCACCGTTCCTGGTTTCAGCTTTACGGTAGTAACCGATGGTCTCACACCACCAGGTGGCAACATTGCCAACATCGCTCAGGTCTTTGGTGAAACAGAAGGCGACCCCGGCGACAACATCGTCTACGACGAATCGGGTGACCAACAGCCAAACAACCTCGATGATGGCGCTACGCCCACTAACAACACCACCACCTTCGACCCGGTTAACGATCTAGGTGTTGCGGATGAAAATGACCCCGATCCTGGTAACAACCAAGGTACCGGGAACGATGGTGAATCCACCGTTGATAGCATCAATTCAGTGCCTCCCGCAGTTGGCGATATCTTTAACGGTCCGGACAACACACCTGATGCGACCGGTCCAAACGATACTGACGACGACTTCACAAACGTCTCTACAACTGTCGATGTAGTCGATGAGCCAGGTTCACCCAGCAATCCTGATGCTGTAACAATCACTAACGAGCTACTCAACCCAGCAACAGCACCCACAAACCTCGATACCGTGACGCTGCTGCCACTGGCACCAACTGAAGCAGATACAGCAACTGGAACAACAGGCAACTACGGCCTAGATGGGGATATCCCCGATGGAACGTTAGTCACCATCACTTTCGGGACTCAGGTCGTCGAATACGAATACACTAGCGGCAATCCCGCCGGTCCATTCCATACACCTGGTGATAACACAACAGTTCCAGCCCCCGTAGTGGTTGGAACGCTTCAGCCTGGCCTCCCTGTGGAATATGAGGTAGAGATTGATTTACCTGCTGGCACCGATCAGGTTGAGGGCTATGGCATTCCTATCGTTGCCTTCGTAGATAACGATGGTAGCGGTACCTTCACCCCTGCTAGTGAAACCGTTTCGAATATCACAATCGATCGTGTGTACACTGGCTTCATGGAGCTGGTGAAGGAAGCACGCGTTGTCTACGCTGAGCGAGATGGGGTCACCCTGGCGCCTAGTGCGTTCTCATCTGACTTGGCTACGCTCAATGGCTTCGACATCCGACCAGGCGATGAGCTTGAGTATCGCATCACTTACACCAACATCTCCGAAGCAGCGCCCGCATCTGGTGGCGGCAACGCAACACTAGATGCGCTTAACTTCACCATCACAGAGGATGGCAATGCTGCAGTAGGTGCGGGTACCAACAACTGGGCAAGTACAACACTCCACAAGAATGGAACTGTTGCAACGGGCACGGTTGAGTACTTTGATGGCGCTACTAGCCTAGGTACGACCGATCCAGCAGATGAGACAACGGGTCCTTCTGCGGTCACTGTTTACGAAAACTCCGTTGGAACTGTTGCACCTCAGGTCTCAGACGAGCTGAGATTTACTCGCGAAGTTCTGTAGTCCATGCGTTGAGACTGTTGAGCGGCCCAGAGCGGGTAAATCTCGCTCTGTGGTTTTCTCTCAAACAGATCTCGCTAAGTTCTTTTATTGACACTAATCACAATCGAGGTTGAAGATCGATGAAACGCAAGTTTATGTTTGGTTTGGGCATTGCAGCTGTGGTAGCAGCGACTCCCTTCGCTGTGAGCACACCTGTATTTGCTAGCTTGCAAGAAGCCGGTAGTGCGATCGCACAACGTCTCCTACGCCCTGAAGTGAAGCTCGAAATGGGCGTAGAAAAGCAAGTGATCGTCACTGACGAAAACGGACAAGAGAAAGCTGAGTGGCAAGCACTTGAGGGCTCTGCAACCGTACAGCCTGGCGATATCCTTCGCTACGCGGTTGAATCTACTAACGGTGGCGACATTGCCGCTGAGAACCTGGTAGTAACGCAGCCTATCCCCGCTGCAATGACCTACACCATCGGCTCCCAGAAGGGCAACAGCGCTGCTGAAGCAACCTACAGCATCGACAATGGTGAGAGCTACGTAGCTGAGCCTATGGTCGAAGTCGTCATGCCTGACGGCACTGTAGAGATGAAGCCAGCACCTGCTGAAGCGTATACCCACGTTAAGTGGACATTCGCTGAAGAGCTGGATGCATCTGAAGCGGTTTCAGTTTCTCACGAAGTTACTGTCAAGTAAGTCTCGTCAGTAAGTCTCACTAAGGGGCGATCGCAGCTCGTGCTTTTTTGCGCTGCGATCGCCCCTAAAAGCCCAGATTGCTACTCCAGTTATCTTAAAAACAGCCTTCTCTTTTCTACATAGCTTCTGTAGCCATTTGAATGCGTGGTGCATTCATAACCAGGGCTATTGCATTAGTCAGCGCGAAACAACATTTCGTTTTTTTGTTGTTCTGAGATTCGTGCGCTCTACGGACTATGCCCTCTTACCTTTGGAGCACGCTATAGGCCTGCGATAGCTAGCCTCAGGGTTTTTGCTAGCCAATTACAGGTTCTGGTCAACCGCAGATGCACGTGTGTGAAATACCAGAGCTGACGTGCCTATAGCCATAGATGAGCCTCTCCACGCCAACAGTTGGGGGCAAACCCAATCTATCCACCAATGCCATTTTTCTCCTCCTCTCGACCGTCTCGCCCCTCTCGGCGACGGAACCGCTTGATGGCTGCTTTGCTGCTCGTCAGCATGTTCACCCATCCGATGGAACATGTGCTGGCACAGACATTACCCAGCACCATCAACCGAGCAACCGCAGAATATACCAGCCCCTCAACAGGTTCCAATCCACCCGTACAAAACAGCGCAATCTCTAACCCCATTGAGCACAACGTAACGCTGCCACTGATTGACCCGTCTGGAAGACTTTTGGGCTGCGATGGAGAAGCTTTAGATAGCTATGCAGGCTTCTCGATGGCACTGTTTGAAACCGATAGCAGTGGTTTGCTACCGGGCGGCCTCGTAGCGCTAAGCCCAACCACCGGCGACGATAGCATTCCACCCAACACAGCAAATATCAACCCCTTCCCACTCTCCTCAGAAGGCACCTACAACTTTTTACTCGATGAGACGCAGGGGCAAACCAATGCAGGCACCAACTACATTTTGGTCATTGATCCACCTGAGAACAGTCCGTTTAGCGAGCGGAGAATTCTCATCGAGATGCTGGGGGTGACCCGAGTAGATGCGCTCTCATCGGCGGTGCTCAGCTACAGAGCTACCTCGCTCGATGGGCAGCCCATCTCCATTGACGGTGAAACAGAAATCTCTCGCAGCATCGAAATTAGAGATGCTGAGTTTCAGTCACTGACGCTCTTTGAGCTGGGCGTAGACGCCATCATTTGTGAAGAAAATCAGCTCAGCATCACCAAGTCTGCCGACCGCTCAGCGGCGCAGCCAGGAGATGTCATCGTCTATCGGTTGAACGTTCAAAACGTTGCGCCGGTTGCTGTAGAGTCTGTCACCGCCATCGACACATTGCCAGTCGGCTTCGAACTCATTACCGACTCCGTCTCCGCACAAAACGGCGAAGCGATTGTCGATATTACTACCCAGCACGTAGGAAACGATGTTCGCTTTGTGGCTGGTGAGCCGCTCGGCGCTGGCCAAACCCTCGATATCATTTACGCAGTCAGGATTACGCCTGACGCACTCCGAGGATCTGGTCGCAACAGCGCCCTCATTACCGGGCGCAGATCAGATAGCCAGTTTCGGCTGCAAGACGGACCGAGCTTCCATCGCACCACCCTCGACCCAGGCATTCTCTCCGACTGCGGCACACTAATTGGCCGAGTCTTCGAAGATAAAAACTTTGACGGAGAACAGCAACCAGGCGAGGCAGGCATCCCCAATGCCGTGATTTTTCTAGATGATGGCAATCGCGTCGTTACCGATGCAGATGGACTGTTCTCTGTACAAAAAATGCTGCCAGGCCAGCGAACAGGCACGCTAGATCTCAGCAGCCTGCCAGGCTACACACTCGCAACAAACCTCAATTTCATCGAACGAAATAGTCACTCTCGGCTGGTAAACCTGGCCCCGGGTGGATTGGTTCGCATGAACTTTGGTGTGACACCGTCTTTCTCTGAGGTGCAAGAGTAGCCGTGATAAAAGAATCGGGCAACAGAATTATCTTGCACTCCGGTGTAGTCGGCATACTATCGGCGCTGGGTTTACTCATTGGCGCCGCCAAAGTGCAGGCAGCACAAACTCAGGTAGATGCCCTCGAACCGCTAGATAATGATGAATCAGACGGGCAATCAGTTCGAGCGATCGCTGAACGTCAAAAAGTTCAAGAAACAGCAGCAGCCCTCGCCCGCGAGAAGCAGGCTGTTTTATCTCCCTACCTTGCCAGCAACCTCCCTGAGCCTATCTCGACTCCCGCACCAGATGCTGTTGCTGTCATTACCACAGACCTTGGCACTACAGATGTTGGCGCCACAGATGTTGACGCCACAGACATCTATACAACAGCTCCAAATCAGTCTCACGCTGAGCAACCTGTTACCGAACCTGCAGCTGCTAGCAGCCTAATTACATTAGAGATAGAAGAACCCGTTAGTACACCGCTGCCTGCTGTAGACCTTTCTCCCGATGCAGCGACTCAGCCCGCCTTCGATGTCTCATCCGCGTTGACCCTTGAGATGGCTCAGCTTGTGGAAGCAGAGCAAACAGCTACAGCAGATGAAAGCGCTGAAGTGAGCGTTGAGAATACAGAAGAAATACTGACAGATGAGGAGAGCGATCGCCGAGAGGACGATATCGAAGAGGACGAGGAGGACGAAGAGGACAAAGAACAAGATGAGATCACCACCACAGACGCGCCTCTGATAACCCTCGTCGACCCTGAGCTAGAAACAGAAATCGTCACAGAAAGAGATGCTGTATTGCTTGCGATCGCATCTTCTGACCCCGACTATCTTGCCGAACGAAAAAAAGCGCCTTGGCTAGGTAACTCCCAGCTTTTCTTTGAGCCAGAAGAACCGGCGATTCCTCAAATTGCGCTGCGCTCAGCCAACGAGGAAGAAGACGAAGAAGAACAAAATAGGTCGCTCATTGCACGGCTCAGCGGCAACGCCGAAGCAGATGACGACACCGTCAAACCAGACTGGCTAGCTCTCTCAGGCCCAGATGCTGAAGCAGACCCAAGGGCAGATATTTTTCGGAGGCCGGGCACTCAGCTCTCTATCGACCTTTCTGATCATATCCCCGACAAGCGCTCAGCAGATTGGGTGACCCTCACCCCCTACGAGCTAATGTCGCCGGGCAGCGCGCTTAACCGCTCAGATGAGGAGGGTGTAGAAGTCGCCGTTCGCACACCTGCCAG
>JBCBFY010000017.1:27160-60826 GCA_038527325.1 Cyanobacteria bacterium J06614_10 | reverse complement strand
GTGGCGTATTCCTGCTTTTGTGCTGACGTGGTTCCATCGGGCCAGATCAGGTCTTCTTCGTAGGTGCCTTGCCAGCTGCTGTCTTCTAGCTGCTTACGAATATTGTCAATTACACGAATCAGGGCTGGCTGCATGAGCTGCTCTACCTCTGCTCTTGCCAAAGCAGTTGCAAATTCCACGGTGGGGACTGACATAGGCATCGCTTCCTACGGCTCAAATTTTCTACGGCGGTCATTAGTCTGCAGTTTATCTGGCTAGTCCATCCGAAACCAAGCTGTTAGCGCAACGGCTAGGCCATCGGCCGCATCATCTGGCTTGGGAATCGCCTCTAGCTTTAGCTCGCGGGCAACGGCATCTTGCACATCAGCCTTATCCGCATTGCCGTGCCCGGTAATTGACTGCTTAATTTGAGCGGGGGTGAACTCCACAAATGGCAAATTTCGCTGCGCCAGCACCAGCATGACCACCCCCCTCGCCTGCGCCACCAAAATGGTGTTGCCCATACGATAGAAAAAGAGCTTTTCAATCGAGACGAGGTCCGGCTGATACTCATCAATAACGCTGTGCAAATCGTCATAGATAGTGCAGAGACGTTTACCGGTATCAGTACGTGCAGGGGTTTGCACGATGCCATAGTCGACAACTTTGATATCTGGCTGCAGGTCCCGCATTTTAGCCGGGTCGTACTCAATTACCCCAAAGCCTAAGATAGCCAGGCCCGGGTCAAGCCCGAGGATACGCTTGGTCATAAAGGCATTGACCAAATGAGAGAGGTAGGAGCGGGAGCAAAAGGCGCGCTAGTCATCTGATGCTTGCTTATCGAACGCCAGCGGGCTGACGGCCATTCATCATCTCCGGTGCAGCCACACCAAAAATCGTGCTGAAGGTTTTTTCGACCTTAAAGCCAGAATCGATAGACTCTAGCGGGTCTTTGCGCAGGCGATGACGCAAGCAAAGCGCAATCACTCTTTGAATATCGTCGAGAGTGACTTCCGTACGCCCTTCGTATGCCGCCAGCGCCTTTGCCGCACGATTGCTGACGATGTCACCCCGCAGACCATCGACATCTAGCTCGGAGCAAACCTGGGAAATTTTTACGCGGGATTCTGCGTCAATCGTCACGTCTTTTAGGCGGTTTTGAGCACCGACAATTTTGGCCTGGAGGGCTTCTTGATCGGCCTTGCAGCGAGCGGTGAATCCCTCTGGGTCTTGGTCGAATTCGGTTCGCTGCTCTACGATTTGGACCCGCAGCTCAGGGTCGCGCACCGTGCGAATTTCGGCATGCATGCCAAAGCGATCTAGGAGCTGAGGGCGTAGCTCACCCTCCTCTGGATTACCTGAGCCGATCAGCACGAACTGAGCAGGGTGGCGAATAGAAATGCCTTCACGCTCGACCGTATTCCAGCCAGACGCTGCAGAATCGAGCAGTACATCGACCAGATGATCGTCTAACAGGTTGACCTCATCGACATAGAGCAGGCCTCGATTTGCCTTGGCTAGCAAACCCGGCTCAAAGGCCTTAACCCCTTCCGCGAGGGCTTTCTCAATATCGATGGTGCCGCAGACGCGGTCTTCGGTTGCGCCCAGCGGCAGGTCAATCATCGGGACCTTTTTGGCAGCGGCAGGAATGTCTTGGCCATTGCGTTCTGCCTGCAGGTCGAGGTTGTCGGGTGCTCGGTTGAAAGGGTCGTCAGTGGCAACCTGAATATCTGGGAGGAGATCGGCCAGGGCGCGAATGGTGGTAGATTTGCCAGTCCCGCGATCGCCCATGATCATCACGCCGCCAATCTTGGGGTCAATCACGTTCAAGATTAGGGCTAGCTTCATGTCTTCTTGGCCAATCACCGCAGTAAACGGGAAAACGGCTCGGCGGGCGGGCTTGGTTGCGATACTCACAGGCTTAAGTCAGAGGTATTAAGAGTCTCTCCATTGTGCCATAGGTAGTTGTACCGAATAGAGCTTTAAGAAAAGAGCTGATATGAAAAAGCCCACCCTCTCGGGCAGGCTCCTACGTACATGAGATCCATATGAGATCTCTGGTGACTTATCTTTTTAGGCAAACGCAGTTAGCGCTCAGCCTATGTCAACTTGTCCACACTGTCCTTGAGATTGTCCACTGTGCTGCCGACAGTACCCTCTACGCTAGAGGTCACCTCTTTGACTTTTTCTTCGGCCTTTTCTTTGAGCGTTTCAGCGGCATCGCCGACTGCACCCTCTGCCTTTTCCTTAAGACCATCAACGGTCGACTTCAACTTATCTTCGAGTCCCATGAAAATTCTCCTTTAGTAATCTTGACGAGCCTATTTACTTCTGCGAGTCGTAAACCATGCAGGCAGCGGGCACAATCCCCAAGCAATGCGTGCATTCACGCAGAATATAGCGACGAGTATTGGAGTGCGATCGCGCTGCGCAACATTTCAAGATAGCTTGTAACATCTCACCACAGGCTGAAATATCGCAAAACAATAGCACCCACCAGAAAAATCAGAAGATTTTCTCCTTTTTTATACGCAGAGCCCTCTTAAAAAGAGGATTTATCCCTTAACGATGAAAGCCACCCTCTTTTGAAGGCAGCTTACAGTACGTCTTCGATAGTCTTCTGAATTCCTAGGCAGCTAATTACTCCCCTTCGTCTGCTGACTGAGTAGATAGTCGAGGATGCGATCATGACGCTCGCTAGCAGCGGTCAGACTATTAATACGCTGTGTCAACAAGTCGATAGCATTAGCATTACCTTCGATAGCAGCAGCATTGCGCTCGATAGCAGCAGCATTACGTTCGATAGCAGCAGCATTACGCTCGGTAGCGATCAGGGAACGTCTTACTATCTCTGAAGCGTCACTGAGGAACTCGCCAGCGCTAGCGAACGCTTCTTCAAGCTGCGTCAGCCGTCGCTCGATGTCAGCAGATCTGCCACTTGTCATTTACTTACCCTTCGCAACCTTTCATTGATAGTTGAACAAAACTTAATCCGCTTGTTGATGTTTTACAGCATGCACATAGTTGCTAACAACCTGCACTTGAAGAGACGTCAACGTCACCCCATCAGCAACTGCACACCTAATTGAAAAGTAGAGCGCCCACGTAACGCTATACACGAGTCCACATAAAGTGCAAGCGCTCTCCATTCCTGAAAAGCGCTTGCGACCTTTGGTTTTGTGCATCAAATCACCAATCGGAGCGGCGGGATTTGAACCCACGACCCCTACTACCCCAAAGTAGTGCGCTACCAAGCTGCGCTACGCCCCGAAGCGGCTGATTTGCTTATCAAGAATAGCACAGGCACGAACAGAACAAAAAAACGTGCTGCCTAGCTGTGCTTACTTTTTGCTGGCAGGAAAGTGAACCGTTCTACAGTTACTAGCCCAAACAGCTTTAGAGGACAGTCCACAGGAAAATCCGTATTTTTATCCTGCATACTGTCCTGAGGACATGTTATAGTAAATGCAAGCAAAAAGACTTGAGGGTTTAGGGGGAACGGCTTCCACTGGTGGGTAAAGCCTCCACTGGCGTACAAATGCCAGAACGACTAAAAGTCCACTACTATTGCCAGAGGCAGGAATGTCCTTCGGACAATTTTCGAAGGTTACCTTCCTAAGACAATCTTGACGGCAACTGCCATCAAGACCTGCTACCGTCGAGGTAGCCGCCAAAGCAATAGTGGTGCCAGTGCTACCGTCAGCATCACTACCAACGTCATCACCGACACCACTCTCTTTACTACGACTATCAACCTGTTGACACAAATACTGATACCGGCTCAATGGAAATCAGTAAGCGACATACAGGTGACAGAGACAAACACAAAAGATGAACTGAGGGCTAGCGAAATGCTAGCTCTTTTTCTTGTGTACTACTACCATACTACCCCTTCGATACCAACCAGGCCACCTCGCCTCCGGATCGATAGCCAGCCCGCGTAAAGATAAACCCCGCTTCCCGGAAGCTGGGGTTGTAGCGATCAATTTCTGTGGGTGATAGCTTTAGCAGCGTGGCGAGCTCTGAGGTTCTGAGCTGCCATTTTCCAGAAGCTGCTCTCTCTAAAGATTCATAGTAGGCTAGCGGATCTGCTGATTGGGCTAGGGCGGGCTGCAGCTGAGCGCTCATTTCGGCAGCGATCGCACTTATCAGCTTCACCATATCCCCCTGACTGAGCGCCAATCCTGACGACTGTCCTGAGGTCTGACCCGTGGACCCCGAAGCAGCAGCATTCCCAGGCTTATCTAATCCCTTGCGGGCAATGAATTCTGCTACGTTTCCGCCGACACCGATAAAGTTGTGAAGCTCATCTAACAGGGCAACTTGAGCAGCGCTGACGTAGGCACGGTTGCCAATTTTCTCCCGTTCAATGCCGAGGTCGGCCATGCGCTTGTACACAGCACTTCGGGCCAGCTTGTAGCGATCGCTAAGCTGATTGACTGGAATGCGGTCAATATTGCCACTACTCATCTCCAATCCTCTGGACAATCCGCAGGAATCTTATGTAGATATACCATACATAATTTCCACTATAGCCTTTGACTTGGCTGCATCAGACAGCTTCAGATGGCGAACTACCGACATTGCGTCGCAGTGGAAAACGCAGCCTAGCGTGTTACCACCGTGTATTGCGGACTGTCCTAAGGAACTGAAGTAACAGCATTTTGCTCCGGCACGCTTCAAAACCCAGTGAGGTCTTCATTCGGGTCTATGCCCCGGAAGTAAATAAATTCAGCGGTATTCCCGCCACCTTGAATAAATTCATGAAGCGCATCCAGCAAATTCAGCTGACGCTGAGTGATAAAGGCCCGAATACCAATTTTCTGGGTTTGAATCTCCAGATCCTTCATTCTTTTGTAGATGACGCTTTTGGCAATTTTATAGCGTTCAACTAACGATGCCACTGGAATAAGTTCTGCATTGTCTGTGTGCATGAGCTGTGCCAAGAAGCTTGGCAGAAATAAAGTATATATGTACTATACTTTATTTTCCTCCAGACTGTCCTCAGGACTATCATGAACTTTGTCCTGTAAGAACACCAGATAATCAAAACCCTCCTGTCAGCGGTTCCTTACGCTCGCCGGAACCTAATACCCATAGGACCAACGAGCGTAATAGCCTCTCGCGTCGATGTGGGTAAAGATGGAGGAGCTGGCTAGGCCTCCCTGGGAGCCCCACCAGCTGTTGAGGCGGTCGTATACGGTGTAGGCATGGACGCCGATGACGACAAAATCGATGGCGTCGCCTGACATGTGTCGAGAGTATCTCGCACCGCCGACTGCGCGGTTCGAGGCCGGGTCGCGATACCAAGAATTGACGCGAATGGGGCGATCGCCTAACCGCGATCGCACTTCTTCCATGACTCTGGCAATCCGAATAATGCCGTACACCACATCGCGGCTGACCGGAATTCGGCTGCCATTCTTCGTTGCTTCGGCCCAAGTGAAGTTGCCGTTTGGCACAATCGGCTCTGAAAGGTAAAACGTACTGCGAAAGCCCGGTAGGCGAAACGGACCAGTAGGCTTTGGTCTCGGTGGCTCCGGTGTGGGGTCTTTGGGTTTGAGGACGGGAGGGGCAGGCTGGGTTGGCTTCGTTGGCTCTGGGGTTGGGTCGGGAACAGGCTGGGGCTTGGCCGATGGATCGTCTTTGTGGGGGTTGTTGCCTGTGGGGTTGCCTTCGATGACGATGTCTGGCGCATAGGCGTACCAGTCTTTGATATTGCGATCGCCTAGTCCAGTAGTCGCAAGCGATATCCGAACGTGGTTACCAGCTGCTTTTTGATTATCATCGAGCCTAAACTCGGTGCCGTTCTTGACAAATACTTTCTCTGAATCGGAAAGCTGATAGGAAAAAATAGGCTTTAGCTTAAACAGCGTATCGCTAATGACCTTGAGTTTAACGTTAGAGCCCGTTACCCGAACGTCTGGCTGATAGGCATACCAAGTGTTTAGATTATTTGGGCCTAAAAACTGATCGGCCAGTGCCACTTTGAGGTGATTACCTGCTGCTGGCAAGTAGGAGTTCAAATCGAACTGAGTGCCGTTTTTGACAAAGACTTTGTCTGACGCTGACAGCTGAGAAGACAGGATAGGCCGCTGCTTAAAAAGCGTATCGCTGACCACGCTTAGCTTGACAGGAGAAGCCTCAATCTTGATATCTGGGTTGAAGGCGTACCAGATTCGCTGGTTATTGCCTAGGGTCTGATTTGCCAAGACCAGCCGGGTATGGTTACCGCTCGCGGCAGTGTAAGACACCAGCTCAAATTCAGTTCGGTTTTTGACGAAAACCTTCTCCGAATTGGATAGCTCGCTCGACATTTTAGGACTGAGCTTAAAAAGCGTGTCGCTAACAACTCTTACTTTCACAGTCACTCAGCTCCCTAGTGAAGATAGATGCGATCAAGACGATTGCCTTTATCTATGTCAGGTGCCGCAGACAGCAGCGAGACCTAGACATTCAGATAAAATAGCAAAACTTGATTTTGTTGAACCGTCTTATTTATAAAGGTTGAGCGCAAATATCAGAAAGGTCTGACGCCCAAAAATACAGAAAGTTTAGATAATTTCACTTACGGCCATTACTACAGACGGAAAGCGCTGTTAGTAGGAAATAATGCCGAAAAAAGTTGTGTCAACAGTCTGACGGCGATCGCTCTGAGCGGGCACTGCGAGTATCAGCGTTTATAGTGGCAACTGCTCTACTGCTTTCTCAACCGCGCTTAGAAGGCCCGGAATGGCTGCTGCAGGCCATTCACCCTCACCTCTGCGCCCGGTGAGTAACATAAAGCGCAAACTGTACTCCGCAGGAAAGCCTTCTGCCTCTAACCAAACGGTTTCCGTTTCTTTTTCACAGGTGAGGCGTTCTTCTGCCATCAGCTGCTCAGCCATAGCGGCCATCGCACGCTGGAGCGATCGCACCGCCGTGCAAAAGTCTTGAAATTCGACAGCGGTCAACTCTAGCGACCAATGTTCACCGCCCAGCAACCCATAAAACTGCTCAGCATTGGGGTCCCATCCGAGTCGCCAGCCCTCTCCAGACAGTAATTGGCGTAGCATTACTCCGCAGCCACGTAAGTCTCATAAATCGCATTGACGAAGCGATCGCGTTCTTCAGCAGTCATGCGCTCAATGGCAGCAATATCATCAGCGAAGGGATTGTCTCTCAAGCCATAGTCTGAGTAGCGCTCTGGCGACATCCGGTCAAAAGCGCCCAGATAGTCAGCCATTGTTAGCTTCCAATCGAGCCGAAAGTTGGTTGGTCGCCTTTTCACATAGAGGTGGTAGCGAATAAACCGGTCGACCAGCGTATTTTCTGTCGCGACGCTGCCGGTTTCTTCACTGATGTATTGGTTCTCAAGGGGAAAATCTGGATGCTGTTGATACACCTGCGCTGCGATAGTGGAGGGCGGAACGCGCCTAGATGCCTGCGCCTCCGCCCGAATCCACTGACTGGCAAAAGGGCTAAATACCGACAGTGCCAAAACAATCAAAAAGGACGCCGTCAATGCAGCGCCTAGCCAAGCGTATCGCTTCATTACCAACGTCCTATTCAACATCTGCTTTGCAAAATGGTGTCAAAGCCTATCAGCTACTCGCCAATAATTTCCGGCTGAGTCAGCTCATCAGACATTTCAACAATGGCACGCAAAACGGGCTTCATTTTTGACTCGTCGAGGCTATCGAATTCTTCAAAACGGCGACGCTGGGCTCGGTTAGCCACCTGGACAGTAATTCGATAACGATTTGAAGCAGCGCTGATCAGGTCTTCGGTGCGGCGCATTACTTGCTGGCTGTCAAAAGGAAGTCGCTTCATAGATATTTTTTCAGTATTACCGGTTTAGTGTAGCAAAAAGAAAGTCAACTCTAGCTTTCCCTGCATTAAATGATATGAGTGCTAGGAAATCATGCAGATGCCTTGAGTAGAGAAGGGCGCAACGTATAGCTGCAAGTCGGCATCGTCGTTTTGCGTGCGAATCGTTTGCGCGATCGCCTCTGCCTGAGCCTCAGTTTGAGTCAGTGAGAAAACGGTGGGCCCAGACCCAGACATCATGGTGCCAAGGCCGCCCGCTTGGTCAGCGGCAGTCGTCATGGTGGCCTTGAGCTGGTCGACTTTGGGATGGGCGGGCAGAACGACTTTTTCGAGGTCGTTGTGCAAATAGTTGCCGATGGCGATGGCGTCTTGGGCGCTGACGGCTTTGACAATTTCGCTGGAGTGTAGGCGCGATCGCCGCTCTTCTAAACTGGCAGCGCCCTCTACGGCAGCATAGGTATGCCCAAACTGCTGGCGATAGGTCTGGTATGCCCAAGGCGTAGAGACAGAAATACTCTTGTATTTGGCCAGTACCGCAAATAGCTTTGGGCTCTTGGGGAAAGGATCAATTTCTTCGCCGCGTCCAGTCGCGATCGCACAGCCTCCCGCCAAGCAAAACGGCACATCAGACCCCAGCTCAGCCCCCAAATCCTGCAGCTCTATGCGGGTTAGCCCTAGCTTCCACAGCACATCTAGCCCAAATAGCGTAGCGGCTGCGTTCGAAGAGCCTCCCGCGAGCCCTGCGCCCACTGGAATGCACTTTTCGATAGTGATTTCGACGCCGCCCATGCGGTTGGTTCTGTGAGGGAACCGCTTTTGCAGTAGCGTCACTGCTCGGTAAGCCAAATTTGTGGGGTCGGTAGGAACCTGGGGATGGTCGCAGTTGATTTGGATGGTGGGGGTGCTGAGGGGTCTGAGGGTGATACGGTCAGAGAGCCCCACGCTCTGCATCACCATGACCAGCTCGTGGAAGCCATCTGACCGACTGCCGACGATTTCGAGGTACAGATTGATTTTGGCGTTCGCTTGGACAGTCAACATGGACTTAGGGGCGTCTGCTCACGCCTACTCACAAAAAACTGGACTTCAAGTGGCTTTTTATTGAACGAGGGCACCACCCACAGCATCGCTTAGCGCAACCCAGTCAGCAACGCCTAGCCCTTCAGCCCGAGTTTGGACATTAATAGAGAGATTTTCTAAAATCGCTGTCAGCATATCGCGTGCAATGACGCTTTGCAGGTTATTACGCAGCATTTTTCTTTTTTGAGAAAAGCCTAGCTTCACCAGCTGACTCAGCATCGCAGGATCCTTTGCTGGCGTCGGATAAGGACGGGGTCGTAGCCGAATGACGGCTGAGTCGACCTTCGGGGCAGGCTTGAAGGCGCTTGGCGGGACCAGGCAAATTTCCTCGCAGTCGGCTAGGTACTGAGCGCGAATGGTGAGGGCGCCGTTTGCTTTGGTATTTGGCGCTGCGCAGAGGCGATCGCTGATTTCCTTCTGCACCAGCAGCACAATATTTTCAAAAGGGAAAGGATTGGGACTGCGAACCGTTCCCAGAAGCTTCTCTAAAATGGGGGCCGTGATGTAGTAGGGAATATTGGCCAGCACTTTATTGGGCCGTTCCAACTCAAAATCAATCAGCGCCTGCTCAAAGTTCAGCTGCAAAAAATCTGCTTCTACCAGCCGAAACTGCCCTGTCGCCATGTAGGGAATAAACTGGTCGCGGAGCTGAAAACACAGGTCGCGGTCAATTTCTATGGCCAATACGGTCGCCTGTGCATCGAGTAGGCGCTGTGTGAGCACGCCCTGCCCCGGACCGATTTCTAAAACGCGATCGCTCGTCGACAGCTCACCAGCCGCCACAATCTGATTCAGCACTTGGTCACTTCGCAGCCAGTGCTGCCCGAAGCGCTTCCGGGCCCGCTGTGTTTTGTGTGGGGTGCGGGAATTAGGTGGCACAGATATCAGGCACTCTCAGCAGCATTAAAACCATTGTCCATCGAAGGAGACAAGCGCTATAGAGACAAGCGCTATAGACGATGGCACCTTATTCTAGAAGTGAAGCGGACACCGCGTAAACATCTCCGGTAACCCCGTCCGGCAATACCTCAGCAAGAGCGTTCCCATGGAAAATGCCAACCCTTCCAGCCAAAGCACCCAAAACGAAAACACCATAGCCACCAAAGCAGACAGCGAATCCACGACATCGCCCACGCCTCTGCGCTGCTTCACAGGAGCCTTGGGGTCTGCGACGCTTTCTCTATTGACCTATCGGCTTACCCTGGCGATCGCAACCACCTTTGCCAACAAACCAGTCATCTCTGACAACCCAACGGTTGTAAACGTGTCTGCTGCCGTCCGCACCTTGGTAATGGGTATCGTTGCGCTGGGAGCAGGCGTTTTTGGTGTGGCGGCACTCGGGTTGGGGGCGCTAGGGATTCAGCTGCTGGTGAGACGTATCGGCGAACGTCGTGCGCAATAAGGTATTCTGTCTTCGTTGAACGGGCTTGTATGTAGGGACAGTAGGCAGTAGCAAGACGCTCCGGAGAACAGCACTCAATGGCACAGATTTTTATCTCAGCAGGACATGGCGGGTTAGAAAATGGCGTTCGAGATACGGGTGCGCAAATCGGCGGCACCACCGAAGCACAGGAGATGATTGCGCTGCGAGACCTGATTGTGCCTGAGCTGCGATCGCGCGGCTATGACGTGCTTTCAGTCCCTGATGATCTCAGCTTGGGTCAAAGCATCGACTGGATTAACGCTCGCACCCGGCCCGGTGCAGTCGCCATCGAAATCCACGCGGAAGAATTTACCAACCGGGCAACCCGTGGCGCGACGATCTACTACATCGTGAACAACCGCGATCGCCAAGACCAGGCCGAACTGGTGCTGCTCTCCCTACTCAAAGAAGTTCCTGAATTACCGAGCCGAGGCGTTCGCCCAGACACCGCAGCAGGCACCGGCAGACTGGCCTTTTGTCGGCAGACCGTGCCACCAGCGCTCGTAGCCGAAATCGCCTACCTCACCAATGCTCAAGACTTTGCATTGCTGACCCAGCGCCGCCGCAACTTTGCCATCGGGTTAGCCAATGGCCTTGCCGCCTGGAGCCGGGCAGTCACAGGCACCAGCCCATCCCCTCCAGACGGCGGCGAAACCTACCCCCTCATTAATATTGAAATTAACGGCGGCGCATACGACGAAAAAGGCATCATCGTCAGCGGCAATGCCTACATTCCTATCGACCTTGCCGACCGTCTTAGCGTCGACCTGACTCAGGATGACGCCGTTCGCCGCATCCGCTATCGCGGCGTAGTGTACGTAAAGGCAGTGGACCTGAAGCCCTTCAGTATTGGGGTCGGCTGGGATGCCAACACGCGAACCTTGGAGCTGAGGCCAGCCTCTGCGCTCAATATTTGCCCAGGCACGATTGACCTGATCATGAGCCACGGCAGCACCACAGAGCTACACCTCAAAATTTTCCTCCGGTCTGAAAACGAAAATGCCCTAGACCGCTTTCCTGACCTAGCACAGCTCTACCGGGAAGAAGCCACCATTGAGGGCGTTGACTACGACATTGCCTTCTGCCAAATGTGCGTGGAAACCGACTTCCTACGATTTCCTAGGCTGGTGAAGCCCTCCCAAAATAACTTTGCTGGGTTAGCAGATGGCGCTGGCAATCTGGCGACCTTCTCAAGCGCCGCGCTCGGCGTTCGGGCTCACATTCAGCACCTCAAGGCCTACGCCAGCACAGAACCCCTTGCCAGACCGAAGGTCGACCCCCGGTTTGACTTTGTCAAGCGCGGCGTCGCTCCCTTAGTCGGTCAGCTAAGTGGCCTGTGGGCCGCAGACCCACTCTACGGACAAAAAATTCTCGCCAAGCTCGAAGAACTCTATAAAGTAGCGGGTCTTTTATAGCGTTTAGACGCTTTTACACGCTTTTAGGCCCTGCTCGAATGCGACAGAGATGCCTTCACGGGGGACTGTTGGCGGTGGCCGACCAACAAACTGACACTAAAACCATTTGGAAAAGGTCAGCTTTTGAAGATGCTTGGGAAAGCTGGACAATAGCTCAACAAAACTTGATTAGAGAGCTGCGATGTCCTGTTCGAAAGCGAGGGCGATCGCTGCTCCGATTTCCTGCGACTTTCTCACCCAACCTACCTCAGCACGACTACCATGACTGCCTACACTTCTGCTGCTAGCAAAACTGCCGTCTTTGAGAAAAATTGGCTCTTTCGGCTCACTGACCGCCCATCAGCAAAGCGCCGCTGGCCTGCGCTGAAGCGAGGCCTTCAATGGTGCGGCGGGTTGCTGGTGTGGCTGCTGCTAGTGCTGCCAGCACAGGCAGCGACTGAGATGAGGGTTGCGATCGCACAAGATGGCAGCAGTCTTAGCATCGGTAGCTCCACCGTCGGCATCATTCGAGATGGCAATGGCCAAGCGCTCTATCAGCTTCCTGAGCTACAAGGCATCACCGTCAAGGCAGATAGCAACGAAGTCGACCTGACCAACAGCGGCAGCACGCTGGCAGAATCTAGTGCGTTTTGGCTAGAGCCTTCTAATGATGGCTATGTGTGGATTGGGGACAAATGGTATCGCGGCAGAGTGATGGTCACCGTCGATCAAGGTGAGCTCGTCGCGGTGAACTATGTCGACCTAGAAGAATATTTGTATAGCGTGGTGGGCAGTGAAATGCCGACCAGCTGGCCCCAAGCGGCCTTGCAGTCTCAGGCAGTCGCCGCTCGCTCTTACGCCCTCTACAAGCGAGCTAGATCCACCAATCCTCTATACGACCTCGGCGGCACCACCAGTCACCAAGTCTACAAAGGACTCGCCCAGGAGCATCCCAACACCATCGCAGCCGTCACCTCTACGGCCGACCAAGTCATGACCCACAATGGCCAGGTGATTGAAGCGATTTTCCATTCTTCTTCGGGTGGTGGCACCGAGAACGCGGGCGATGTTTGGAGCAGCGATGTGCCCTATCTGCGCAGCGTAGAAGACTTTGACCAAAACTCGCCGGTCTTCCGGTGGGAAGAAACCTTCACTCTGGAAGAATTTAGCAACAAAATTGGCAACATTGGCGAAGTGCACACCATTGGCACGCCGCAGCTTACACCAGGGGGTCGCGTCGCCTCCATAACTTTCGCTGGAGAGCGCGGCACAGAAACCCTGCGGGGTCGGGATGTCCGTTCGGCACTGCGCCTCCGCAGCACCCGCTTCGATATCGAAATCAATGAAGACAATGTGATTATCCAAGGGTCTGGCTTTGGCCACGGGGTGGGTATGAGTCAGTGGGGGGCTAGAAGCCTAGCTGAGAGGGGCTGGAGCTTCGAGCAGATTTTGCAGCACTACTATCAGAGCACTGCGATCGCTCAGCTAGAAAGCTAAACCCACCTCTATTATCTAAAACCCACACCTATCGAACACCCACACCCAACGAAAAAGGCCCAATCTTGTGACTACAAGATTGGGCCTTTGCATATTGAACCTGTCACATCGGACCTAAATCTCATTCAGCCTGCGCATAAAGTCTTCCGCTTCAATCGCCTGCTCTGACAAATCGCGCTCAGTGTTATACACCGCATCTTCTTCCTGCAGCACTTTTTGACCGGCAAACTGCTTGGCAAACGCCAGCTTCTGCTGAAACGCTGGGCCCAATCGGTTCAAAGCGACCGCTCGCTGAGAGCGCTGTTCGTTGCGCGCTTCAATTTTGGCATTGCGCCATTGCACCCAGTAGTAGCGAACCAGGGGAACCGCCAAAAAGGCAATTCCGTAAATCATGAGCACGCCTAGGATTGACTGTGCAAAGACTGCTGCTGCGGGTAGGGCTAATCCTTCTGCGATCGCACTTTGCAGCATTCCTTGCAAAACCACCGCACCGATAATGTTCGCAGCGCCCAAACCAATCGACAACATCACCTGGTCAGAGGTCGCACTGGTAAATTTCCGCTTTGCTTCTTTGAGATAAGCGCTCACAGCATTACG
Source organism: Cyanobacteria bacterium J06614_10 (assembly GCA_038527325.1). Taxonomy (GTDB): domain Bacteria; phylum Cyanobacteriota; class Cyanobacteriia; order Phormidesmidales; family Phormidesmidaceae; genus Phormidesmis. The sequence goes on along the minus strand of JBCBFY010000017.1, from coordinate 47,047 downwards.
CCCCCGCTCCTTGGCCGAGACCTGCAGCTCAGGGAAGTAATACACCATGTCACCGGTCGGGCTCACCTCGGGCTGACCATTAAAGCGGGTGAGCACAGGCAGCATGTAGTCTTCGTATTCTTTTTCCCAGCCCTCACCCAAATCATCTAAATACGGCGCAACCTGCTCAGCCGTAATCGCTCCGCCATTGTTGCGAATAACGCTACCAATCGCCTGCCAGCGCCGCTCTTCTAGGTCGGCATTGGGGTCGCCATCGCCAAACAAAAACGAGAAGACAGCTTCTAAAAACTGTAGTTTTTCACCGGACTGCGCGGCGCGGCCATTGTCTCGTCCCCATCCTGAGGACTGTCTTGAGTATCGGTTTGGGTAGCGTCTGCGTCCTCGCCGGTAGTTGAAGTCAAACAGGTAAAAAATATTAAAAGGGGAAATTCCAAAGCTGAAGCCGCCGCCTCTGCGATCATCTCGGTTACCGCCACCGCCCTGGCTACTCGCTGCAATCATGAGTGCGATGATTGCGATCGCAATAATGGCCATCGACACCAGCAGCATAATGCCAAAAGACAGCCGGATCAGGTAGAACACAACCTGCCAAATCTTCGATAGCGCTTCTTGCACGCGCAGCTGCCAGTATTTATTGCGTAAAGCGCCTCGGAAGTTGCGGGGAAATTCATAGGCAATTTCTCCGCTGTCTGACACCTGCATGTGCCCTTGCGTCTCCGATGCTAAGGCCAGTAGCCCCTGCTGGGCAACCTCCACATTGAGCCCCGCCCGCGCGGCGACATCGCCCACCGTGACCCGGTAGTCGAGGGTCTCCACCGCCTGCATTACGTCTTTATTTAAGTCCACGACCGATGCCTCTTACTGCATACAGGTTTCACGCCGGTCACCTCACTCAGGAGCTGACTGATGCCATGTGTTTCTGTCATTTTTCTCTAGTATAGAAGGCGCAATCTGGGTTAACAGGCCGGGCTAGGTTCGGGTTTTACCCGTGACGGCAAGTCATTGCGTTCGACAACGTAGCGCCCATCAACCCAAAAATTTGCCAGCAAAATGCCGTCACCTCATATGAGGTGACGGCATATCTAGAAAGCGCTTTCTTTAAGTCGCTCTAAAGGAAGCTATCTCGCAGTCGCAGCCTACAGCTGAGAAGTGCGACCTAGAATCTGATCTTTTAGCGCACTCATTTCGTCGGTGAGTTCACTGCGATTAGAAGCCTTGAGCAGATAGCGATAGACAAACCAACCGCTGTAGAGCAGACCAATCAGCTCAAACATCGGTGCCAGCACGGGCACATCGTTAATGGCCTCTAGCACAGCCAGCGTCAGCTTAATAGACAAAAACAGCCCAAAAAACAAGCCCAGTGCAATCAGCGGGCGTTTGTACTCCTGGAAAAACTCTCCGAAGTACTTATCGAGGTCGCCTAGCTTATCGACCACCTGCGCAGTGACGCGCTTAACCTGCTCTACGGTATCTGCCGTCGAGCTTTCAGAAGCGGTGCCCACGTTCGGCGTTGCACCCTCTTCTGTGTACACTCCATTTTCTGTCTTTAATTCAGTAGCCATACTATTTTTGTCCGAAGTTAACAACAATTGAGCCCTCACCTCACCCCTTAGCTCAAAAGAAGTTAACAGCCATCCAAAAAGTAACGGCAGACCTCAAAAGCTTCTACTGCCAGAGGGCGAGGCGTAATCAAGGCACTATGATAGCGCCTACATTGCAGGGTGACTAGCGCAAATAGCTAAGATATGTTGACAAATATAAGTTTTTACCCTGCGCTGTCTTGAATATCTTTCTCAGATTTTTCTACATCAGGACGAAATAGCCCATCTATCTTTAGTTTTAGCTTCAGCTGCATAGGTTTTAGCGGCGTTAGCTGGAGATAGTAAAACGACAATTTCTCGACAGCGAAAAATCTACAGAGGCTATTTGCACATCTCGGTTTGCACATCTCGTTTTGTTTGGCCCATCAAATTGTACTATTTTTTGTACTAGTTGACCGGTCACTACGCTTAGTCAAGGGCGTCTTTTGAGATGACTAGCCCCTTCCGCCGTATGCGCCCGAGCGCACAAACCACAAGAGCATAAACCAAAATTGACCGTAAACGATTTGGAAAAATTGTGACGCTTAGGTGCGATCGCTCAGTCACCTTCAGCCAAATCCTTACAATGGGGATCAGCCGCATTTGTCAGGAGTGTCCCCATAGAAAAAATTCACGGTGAGCTTAAAGGTCTCAAGGCCAGTCAGATCAAAGCGCTCCAGAGGATTTACCATCAGCGACTGCCGGTCGATAGAGTGACCACGCCGGAGTTTGCGCAGCGACTAGCCGCAGTGAGCACAGATATCAACCAGGCCGTCTGCGCCTACATTGACCGGCGCGGACATGTGATTCGCGTAGGGGTGGGTAGCCCGCGCAAAACGCAAATCCCAGTGCTAGAGCTGCCACGCTACGGCGCAGAGAGACTCTGTGGCATCCGCTGCATTGCTACCCAGCTCAAGGTAGAGCCCCCTAGCCACAGCGTTTTGACGGCGATGGCCATTCAGCGGCTAGACGCAATGGCCCTGCTCACGCTCACCGGTACAGGATTCAAACGCAAGGGCGGTGGTGCCACCGGCTATATTCGCGATGCCTACTTAGCGCACCTGGTGCCCCATCCCGAGGTGCAGTGGTCAGTCTCGGCGCCGCTCAGCCTAAATGAGCTTGGCGAGCAAGATTTTCTAGACCTTGCAGAAGGATTAGAGGAAGAATTTCGCCGTGTCTTCGTGGCTCAGCAGGTCGATAGTGACCACGACCGGGTGCTGGTGGTCGGCCTGCTGACCGAAACCATGGCCGTCTCCGCCTTCAAAAATGGGCTGGAGGAAATTGAGCGATTGGTAGAAACCGCTGGCGGGGATGTGTTGTCAACGGTGGTACAAAAGCGATCGCGCCCCCATCCTCAAACGGTCATTGGCGCAGGCAAGGTCGACGAAATCGCCCTCGCTGTGCAAACCCTAGGGGCCAATCTGATCGTGTTTAACCGCGACCTATCACCCGGGCAAATTCGCAACTTAGAAAAGCACGTCGGCGTCCGCGTCGTCGACCGCACCGAGCTAATTTTAGATATCTTCGCCCAGCGGGCAAAATCGGGCGCCGGTAAGCTACAGGTAGAGCTAGCCCAGCTCGAATATCAGCTGCCTCGACTCACCGGGCGAGGTCAGGCGATGTCTCGACTAGGCGGTGGCATTGGCACCCGAGGCCCCGGTGAAACAAAGCTAGAAACCGAGCGCCGAGCCATTCAAAAGCGTATTACGCGTCTGCAAAAAGAGGTTACCCAGCTCCAGGCCCATCGGTCTCGGTTGCGCCAGCGCCGTCAGCATCACGCGGTGCCTTCTATCGCCATTGTGGGCTACACCAACGCAGGCAAGTCCACCCTGCTAAACCGCCTGACAGATGCCGACGTCTACGCTGCCGACCAGCTGTTTGCCACCTTAGACCCCACCACTCGCCGCATTGTAATCAACGATGCCGAAACCCACGAACCCAAGTCGCTCGTTCTCACCGATACCGTTGGCTTCATTCAAAACTTGCCCCCGGCGCTGATGGACGCCTTTCGGGCCACCCTCGAAGAAGTCACCGAGGCCGATGCGCTCATTCATGTCGTCGATGCCTCCCACCCAGCCTGGAAAGAGCACATCCACTCTGTAATGGGACTGCTCAGCCAGATGCCTGTCGCCCCAGGACCGATTTTGCTAATGTTCAACAAGCTAGACCAGGCAGATACAGACACCCTAGAGCGCGCAAAAGAGGACTATCCACAGGCGGTCTTTGTATCTGCCAGCGAAAACTTGGGCATGAACACCCTACGACAGAAGATTTTGCAGCTAGTAGACTATGCGGTTGCCAGCTAGCAAGACAGTCACCCCATCAATCCAACTTATTGTGCCGGACTGATGCGTCCATTCTCGGAGCGCATCGTGTCGCTCTCAAGTGGCTTTGAGCCTTCGAATCCCGACAATCTGGCCAACCGACCCAAGGGCTGAGCTCCTGGGTAGTACTCCCCATCGATAATCCACGTTGGGTAGGCAGCTATGCCTTTTTCGGCGCATAGCTCAGCCTGTGAATTGAAGCCTTCTGCGTCACACTCCACGTAGGGAATTTGGCTGACTGCGCCGCCAAAGTAGTCTTTTTGAACCGCGCAGTGCGGACACCAGTAAGCACCATACATCTTTGCGCCCGATTCACTGAGATGGTCAGCTAGCCGGGCTTCGTAAGAACCAGGCAAGCTGCTACAGGCAGCCATCAACACAATTGAAGGAATCGTGCGCAAACGGACAGACAGTCGTTTGCAGTGACAGAAGGTAATCCTCAATACTTCCACAGTAGCCCTCACGAACGATGCTTGATGTAGGGAGCTTACAGCTATCAACCTTTCTCACAAGGCGCAAACCGTACCGACTAGAGCCGTACATCCACACTCCACAGCAAGCGAAAATGCCTGGCACAATAAAATCACACATCTCTTTGTGTTTTTAGATAGGTTACACAAGAATTTGGCAATCACTGCCTTTTCTGCCGGGCTCCTATCCTCCCCACCCCCACTTTCCAACCACATACAGATCCGTATCAGTGAGAGCGTCCCATGAACCTTTTGCCAAATCTGCTGTCAGCAGGGTCCGCCATCAGTCAGTTCGTTGGCTACTTTTTTAGGCGAATTTCAGCGGTTGCGATCGCACTTTTACTCACCAACAGCCTGTGGACGCTCCCAGCTTGGGCGCAAGATGCCCCCGCCGTAACTGCCCCTAGCCAGTCCAGCGCCGTCAGCGCCCTCTCTTCTGAAAGCTTTGTCGCCAACGCCGTTCGCAACGTGGGCGCAGCGGTGGTCCGCATTGATACTGAGCGCACCGTCACCCGCAACGTGCCCGACCTGTTTTACGACGATCCTTTTTTCCGAGGCCGGATGGGGGGCGGCGGATTTCAGAGCATTCCGCAAGAAGAGCGGCTTAGAGGTCAGGGCTCCGGTTTTATCATCAATGCGCAGGGAGATATTTTGACCAATGCTCATGTTGTCGATGGTGCAGACCAGGTAACGGTCAAGCTAAAAGATGGCCGGTCCTTTGAGGGATATGTAGAAGGCATTGATGAAATTACAGACCTAGCGGTTATTCGGATCAATACAGCAGGTGAACCGCTGCCGGTTTCACAGCTGGGCGATTCTGACGAGGTAGAAGTGGGCGACTGGGCGATCGCTGTCGGCAACCCCCTCGGGTTAGACAATACCGTCACTTTGGGCATCGTCAGCACGCTCAAGCGCTCAAGCGCCGCCGTTGGCATCCCTGACAAGCGCATCGACTTTATCCAAACTGACGCAGCTATCAATCCTGGCAATTCGGGCGGGCCGCTGCTAAATTCCCAAGGAGAAGTCATTGGCATCAATACGGCTATTCGAGCAGACGCCATGGGCATCGGCTTTGCCATCCCTATCAACAAGGCAAAGGCAGTTCAGGCGAGCCTGTCTCGCGGCGAGCGTATCGCCCACCCTTACCTAGGCGTACAGATTGCAACGCTCACGCCAGACATGGCCAAAATGAACAACGAAGACCCCAATAGCGCCATCGAGCTGCCGGTGACTGACGGCGTGCTGGTGGTGCGCGTACTGCCCAATACGCCCGCTGCTGACGCGGGCATGCGCCGAGGAGATGTGATTACAGAAGTGGCAGGCATGCGCATTAAGAAGGCAGACCAGCTGCAGAGTCAGGTAGATCGGGTGAAGGTGGGAGACGCTTTACAGGTCACCCTGAGACGGGGCGATCGCACTCAAAAGCTGTCAGTAAAGACTGCGGATCTCTCCGAACAGCAGAGTGCATAGGTCCTGCAGTTTCTATCAGAAAGTGGGGGGCTATCACCCCGAGGTTACAGACAGTAAATTTACACAGAATTCGTCGTTGAAGGTTTGCCTTTCAGCAAGATAGAATGTAGTGTAGAGTGCGTGTTTAAAACCTATCTAAAAGATGGGTAAGAACAGTGCACGTATCAACAACTTGCTTACGTTTCTAGGGTTCCGATCTCTTCACTCAAATGGGATAGTCAACGGTCAACTGACATAAGTTTAGCTGACTTTAGTTATGCTTTTTATCTCAGTCGTGGAGTCTCTAACAACGAGAGGTGTCTGGTCCGAGAGAAACAGCTCAGTCGCACAAAAGCCTGTCACAACGGTGCTTTTCGCATAGGTTACTGAGTACACGGCGGGACAAAAGCCCGGGAGAAACTGTTGGCTCTTTTCAGAGCGACATGCTTCTTTGGGTTTTTTTTAGTGCCCTTGGGAAACTTTAGAGGGAACCTTCTCTCTCGAAAGAGACCTTGTGGCTGCCGTAAATGCCGATGACTATTCATGTGGCAAAAGATACTCAAACAGTCCACTTCTATTTACGTACATGAAGCTCATTAATATTGGATTTGGCAATAGCGTTTCTGCAAGCCGGGTCATTGCTATTGTCAGTCCCGAATCTGCACCCATCAAACGGATTATTTCAGACGCGCGCGATCGTGGACAGCTTGTCGATGCAACTTATGGTCGACGTACTCGAGCGGTAATGGTCACAGACTCCGGGCACATTCTTCTCTCCGCCATTCAGCCAGAAACCGTCGCCCAAAGGTTTGTCAATAACCCCTCCGAATAGCACACAAAAGCACACGCCAAATCGCAACGCAATTCACACTAGCCTCAAACAAGTCCCATATCTGACTAAATCAAAAAGCCCTGTATGTTCAATAAACATACAGGGCTTTTTGATTTAGTCAGTGCTATCAGGCAGGGACAGCAAATAGGGCAAGACCTACGGTGCCGTGCTCTGATCATCAATGAGGCCATCACCGCCAATCAGCGTAGACGGCATCTTATCTGTCTCAGAGGGCTTCTTATCTCCGCCAACCATGCCGTCACCGGCAATCAGGTCTAGCCCGCCTTCACGGTCATAGGCCCTCGCCGTGCGGTCATCTAGCACCATGTCAGAAAGGGCCATGTCATTCCCCAAAAACGTACCGTCGAACGAGGTATCAATCTCTGGTGAAGACGGCTCTTCGTAGGCATTAAAGCCAGTACCTGCCGGAATGAGGCGACCGATGATCACATTTTCCTTCAGGCCCCGCAGCCAGTCAGACTTACCCTGAATAGCTGCCTCAGTGAGGACACGGGTTGTCTCCTGGAAGCTCGCCGCAGAAATAAAGCTGTCAGTATTCAGCGAAGCCTTAGTAATCCCTAGCAATACTGGCGTGTAGTCTGCTGGTGCCATACCCGTAATCGACATCGCTTCATTCACCTGCTCCAGCTGGCGGATTTCTACCAGCTCGCCAGGCAGCATGGTAGTGTCGCCACCATCTTCTAGTCTGGCCTTAGAGGTCATCTGACGGACAATCACCTCAATGTGCTTGTCCGAAATGGTGATGCCCTGAGATTGGTACACAGATTGCACCTCGTTCACTAAGAAAGACTGCACCTTCTCTAGACTGAGCATGGCAGCTTCGTGTGTGCCCTTACTCTCACGGTAGTACTTGAAGAAGACCTCCAAAATTTGGTGAGGGTTAGAAGGACCATCGGTGAGGGCCTCACCCACATCGACCTTCTGTCCGTCCGCAATAATTAGGTTCTGACCAGGCGTCACCGGATAGTCAGTCACCACCCCATCACTCTCAATCACCTTGATTTCAACGGTCTCATCTTCGGCATATACAACTTGGGCAACACCGGGCCGCTCAGCCAAAATACAGGATTCTTTTGGCTTACGGGCTTCTAGCAGCTCTTCAATTCGAGGCAGACCCTGGATGATGTCGCCTGTCTTTGCTCGCTCGAAGACCAACAGCACCAAACCGTCACCCCGCTGCACCAGGTCGCTATCTTCAATATGCAAGACCGCACCGGTAGATACGCGATAAGGTCGGGCAATTCGCATCACCACCTGGCCATCGCCAACCGAAATCACCTGACCCGATTCAGAAGAGCGGACGCCACTAGCAATCTCAGAATTGTCAACGAGCAGGTCGCCTTCAGACACCGTAGGCGAATTGCCGTTGGTATCGACAACAATCCGGTCAGCATCACGGACCACCAAGACGCGGCGAACGGATTCGAGATCTTCGCGAATCCCTCGAATCTCACCGGCTTCCTTACAGCGAATCTCTGTCCGAGCAATGACCGCACCAGGCTCAATCACATCCCCGTCTGACACGAGCAATCGCGTTTTAGTACTGCCTTGGGTTTGGTCGGCTTCAATATCGCGGCGGACAACCAGGGTTTCCAAAATCACGAGCTGAAGCCGCTGTGTGGCATCTTCCGCATCGCTATCTGCCTTCAGCTCAATGTCGGCTGTGAGCTGGGTGCCACCCTCATCGATATCCAAGACCAGCTGAGTCCGCAAGATCTCTAGCCCATCTACCGACTTAACCCGCTCGCCATCTTTGTAGAGCAGTCGCTGTACAGCGCGCAGGCTGATGCTCTTATCGTCGCTATCACTGACAGACGCCTGGCTAGGAACAGCCGCCTCATCAGGCACCTCAAATTCCTGAACAGGTCGTAGCAGCAGGGCAGCGCCTTCGGGCGTTTCTACAGACTCCACATAGCGCAGCGAATCGGCCACTACGCCAGGCATTACCTCTTCGCCTGCATTGACGATGGTGCCGCCTTTCTTGCCTGCGTCTTCTGGGCTGTCCACCATGTGGATGTCACCCGGACGTACCACAATCTCCCGCAGAATGTCATTTTTCTGGGTGACTTCTACCACACCGCTGGTCTGGCAGAAAATGTCTTTGACAACTTCTGTACCTGCCTCAATGTACTGGCCATCTTCGACCATCAGCAGGGAGATATCTTTGTTCACCTCGTGGGCTTCTTCTGGAATCCAGAGCAAGGTACCGCCCTTGGTCACCTCGTAGCCAGTTTTGGCTTTGCCGCGCTTGGCCACTTCCACACCGGCAAACTTAATGATGCCGCCTGTCTGGGTGCGGAAGCTGTCGTCGACAAGCTCGGCAACGACCTGACCGCTGGTGACCTTTGTGCCGGGGGTCGCATTGATAGAGAAGCGCTGACCGCTGGCCGTATTGAGGAAGTAGTGCTCACGGCCCTGACCGCTTTCAACTTCGACGCTGGACTGGTCGAGCACCACAGAGGCCGTGATGATTTCGACTTCGCGGCCGCCTTTGCCATCGTTGGAAGAGTCGGTAAGCCGGACCACACCGCCGCGCTCAGTAATCAGCTTGGTTTCAGCGAGGACGCCTTCTGCATCGACGCGATCGCCATTTTTCACGACCGGTTCAGCGCCGGGTGGCAGGTTGTACACTTCACCCGAGAGCACCCACAGCAAGCCGCCACGCTGGGCAAGCCGGGTCATATTGCCCTGGCGGTCGGTCTTCTCTTCCTGAACGAGTCCATCAAACACAACCTCGCCTGAGAGGTCAGAGGTTACGTCCTTACTGGCTTTCTCAGTAACTTTTCGAACCCGGCTTGTACTGGGCATCTCGGCGATCATGTCGCCTTTCTTAATCTCATCGCCCTCTTTAGCGAACAAAATAGCGTTCTTGGGCAGAGAAACCGAATACTCTTTGCCGTTGGCTTCAATGGCAATTTGGCAGTTCGCATCCATCACCAGAGCGTCTTCACCGTGGCGCGTGCGGAAAGGACGCGTTCTCAGCCCTTCGGGAATGCGAATAATACCGCTGCGCTTGGCGTTGACCTGAGGCGCCAGCTCACCGGTAAAGGTACCGCCCGTGTGGAAGGTACGCATGGTGAGCTGGGTACCAGGTTCACCAATCGACTGAGCCGCAATAATGCCGACAGCTTCACCCAGGTCCACCATATGAGAATGGGCCAGACTCCAGCCGTAGCAGTGCTGACACACGGAGCGCGCAGCTTCACAGGTCAGGGCCGAGCGCGCCTTGATTTCTTTAACATTCGCCCGGCCAATTTCATCGGCAATATCGTCAGTGATGTACTGGTTGCGAGCCACAATCACTTCGCCCGTCTTCGGATGCTTCACATCCTCAGCAGGCACCCGGCCTAGCAAGCGATCTTTTAAGGGAATCAGCACCCGCTCACCGTCGGTCATGGGCCGTACTGGAATGTAGCGATCGGTGCCACAATCCACTTCACGCACGATCACATCTTGAGAAACGTCTACCAGACGGCGGGTGAGGTAGCCTGAGTCGGCTGTGCGCAAAGCCGTATCAACCAGACCTTTGCGCGCACCGTAGGAAGAAATGATGTACTCGGTGACCGTCAGGCCCTCCCGGAAGTTGGTCTTAATCGGAAGGTCAATAATTTCCCCTTGGGGATTGGCCATGAGACCGCGCATGCCCACGAGCTGACGCACCTGTGAGATGTTTCCTCGGGCACCCGAGTTAGACATCATGTATACAGAGTTCAGTGGGTTATTTTCGCGGAAGTTCTCAATCACCTTGTCTTTGAGGTGCTCGCTGGTGCCGTTCCAGGTATCGATTACCTTCTGAAAGCGCTCTACTTCGGTAATTTCACCGCGGGTGTAGCGCTCTTCGGTGTCGCGGATCTCTTCTTCGGCGGCCTCTAGCATGGCTTTCTTGCTAGGGGGCACTTCCAAATCTTCAACGCTAATTGAGACGCCTGCTCTGGTGGCGTACTTAAAGCCTAAGCTCTTGATTTCGTCGGCCATCTGAGCCGTACGGGCGGTGCCGTAGTTTTCAAAAGACCAGGCAACCAAATTTTTGAGCTGCTTTTTATCGATGACACGATTTCTAAATAGTTTGGGTTTAGATTCGCCTTGCTGCTCTAACATACTTTGCTCTTATCCCCTCGAAGTCTTGCTCGTCTGCTGTATTTGGGTGTTGGGTGTGTGGGTGGGGAGCGGCGCTTTGTCGGGCCTGCTCCCCGGCTTATTCAAGGCCTCGCTATTCTGACAGGGCGCCTAGGACCGCGTGGTTGTAAATAATTCGGCCAGGCGTCGTTTCTACATATTGAGAAATCATGTTGCCCGACTCGTCTTCTTTTACTCGGCGGAACTTGTAGATTTTTGTGGTGCTCCCGTTGCCGTCGTCTTTGACTTCAACTGGCTCGCTGTCGTCTTCGGAGGTTTCTATCTCACCGATAAATCGCAGCCATACTTTGGCATGCAAATCGACGGTGCCTTGTTCGTAGGCAGCGATCGCATCTTCCATGTTGGCAAAGTATCGCCCGGCGCCTTTCTGCTTGTGGGGGTTATCTGCCGTGAGGTAGTAGCAGCCCAGCACCATGTCTTGACTAGGCGTAATGATCGGTCTGCCGGTTGCCGGTGACAGCACATTGTTCGACGCCAGCATCAGCAGGCGCGCCTCCGACTGAGCCTCTAGCGACAGCGGCACGTGAACGGCCATCTGGTCACCGTCGAAGTCAGCGTTGAAGGCAGGGCAGACCAGAGGGTGCAGCTGAATTGCCCGCCCCTCTACCATGATCGGCTCAAACGCCTGAATACCTAGTCTGTGCAGGGTTGGCGCTCGGTTTAGCATGACCGGATGGTTTTCAATCACATCTTCGAGCACTTCCCAAACGCTGGGGTCATTGCGCTGAATCAGCTTCTTGGCCGCCTTAATGTTGTTCACCAGGCCCTGACGAATCAGGCGATGAATCACAAACGGCTGAAATAGCTCAATAGCCATTTCTCGCGGCAATCCGCACTGATGGATCTTGAGATTTGGACCGACGACGATTACGGAACGACCGGAGTAGTCGACCCGCTTACCCAGCAGGTTCTGACGGAAGCGGCCCTGCTTACCTTCAATAATGTCCGACAGCGACTTGAGCGGCCGGTTGTTCGCGCCGACCACCGTTCTCCCCCGGCGACCATTGTCAATTAGCGCATCGACGGCTTCCTGCAGCATCCGCTTCTCGTTGCGAACAATAATCTCAGGAGCCAAAATTTCCTGCAGGCGAGCCAGGCGATTGTTTCGGTTAATAACCCGGCGATAGAGGTCGTTGAGGTCAGAGGTGGCAAAGCGTCCACCGTCTAGCTGCACCATGGGGCGCAAGTCTGGCGGAATCACCGGAATCACATCCAGCACCATCCAGTCTGGCTTGGAGCCAGTAGCGATGAAGTTGTCAATCACCCGTAGGCGCTTGATCAGCTTGGCGCGCTTTTGCCCTTTAGAAGTCGCAATAGTCTCCCGCAGCATTTCGGCAGTTTCTTCTAGCTGCAAGTCTTCTAGCAAGCGCTTGAGCGCTTCAGCACCAATGCCCACCTCAATGCCAGCCAGCTGAGAATCTTCGTCGTAGAGCTGATCTTCGATCTCCATCCACTGGTCTTCGCTCAGCAGCTGCTTGTAGGAAAGATTGTCCGCATTGCCCGCATCCAGCACTACGTAAGCGTTGAAATACACAATCTGCTCTACGTCCCTCAGAGGCATGTCTAGCAAAATCGCGATGTAGCTGGGGATGCCCTTGAGATACCACACATGGGCAACGGGGGCAGCCAGCTTGATGTATCCCATGCGGTGGCGGCGAACCCGTGACTCAGTCACCTCTACGCCGCAGCGCTCACAGACAATGCCCCGGTGGCGCACTCGCTTGTATTTGCCACAGTGACATTCCCAATCCTTGGCAGGGCCAAAGATCCGCTCACAAAAGAGTCCGTCCATCTCTGGCTTGAGCGTTCTGTAGTTAATGGTTTCTGGCTTTGTGACCTCTCCGACGACGGTGCCGTTGGGCAAGGTGCGCTCACCCCACTCACGAATCCGCTCTGGGGAAGCTAAGCCAATCTTGACGTAGTCAAACCGCTGCTCTACTTTCGGCATTCTTCGATAATCCCTTACAACTTGACGAGGCTATACCCTTCTCTTCTTTTGACTAACAACTTCAGCGCAGCCTCAGTATCCTATGGCTGAAATCGCTGCTCTAAAGCAACTTTCGCAGTGACTTTAGAGCATTCGTCATTCACTTTTGTCAGTTATTGTTTGCCTGTGACTGCTGGCCCATGATTAGAGCGGCTGAGTTTCGACATCTTCGGTGGGGGAAGACACCACAGCAGAGCCAGGAGGTGCGATCGCATTCCCCGTTAGGCCCATCGTGCCAGCGTTACCCACAATGCTGGCCGTAGCAGCCGCCGGTTCATCCCGAGAAATCGACTCATAGGTTGGCCTCGAAGGCGTGCGGCGATTGCCCACATCTGCCATCAGGTCTACCTCGCTATCTCGGCTGGTGCCATCTTCCTGGGTCTCCAGCTTATGCACCGCAATATCAAGACACAGAGACTGCAGCTCTCGCATCAGCACCTTAAATGACTCTGGCGTCCCCGGGCGCGGAATGGCCTTGCCTTTCACGATGGCATTGAGCGCTTCATTTCGCCCCTGCATATCGTCAGACTTCACCGTCAGCAATTCTTGCAGCGTGTAGGCTGCGCCAAATGCCTCCAGCGCCCATACCTCCATCTCACCAAAGCGCTGACCGCCCTGCTGCGCCTTACCGCCCAGAGGCTGCTGCGTCACCAGCGAATACGGACCGGTCGAACGAGCGTGAATCTTGTCATCTACCAGGTGCACCAGCTTCAGCATGTAAGACTGACCCACCGTCACCTCTTGGTCAAACGGTTCACCAGTGCGGCCATCGTATAGCTGAATCTTGCCGGGGTTGTCAGGGTTAAAGACCCAGTCTTTGCCCGTAGCCTCGCGAGCTTCGCGCATCTTGCCATGGGTGGTCTCCATGGAGGCCTCTTCGCCATACATTTCATCGAACGGCGTCACCTTGAAGCGCGCGCCCAAGTTTTGACCCGCCCAGCCCAGCAAGCATTCAAACACCTGACCAACGTTCATCCGCGACGGTACGCCCAACGGATTTAGAACAATGTCAATAGGGGTGCCATCGGGCAGGTAGGGCATGTCTTCGACGGGCAAAATCCGAGAAATAATCCCTTTGTTGCCATGGCGGCCCGCCATCTTGTCACCGACCTGAATCTTCCGCTTCTGAGCGACATACACTCGCACGACCATGTTGGCACCCGGCGGTAGCTCGTCGCCCTGCTCACGGGTAAAGACGCGCACATCTACCACGCGGCCCTTCTCACCGTTGGGCACTCGCAGGGAGTTATCGCGAACGTCTCTGGCCTTCTCACCAAAAATGGCGCGCAGCAGCTTTTCTTCTGGGGGCTGGTCCGACTCGCCTTTGGGCGTTACTTTACCGACCAAAATGTCTCCAGAACTGACCCAGGCACCCACGCGAATAATGCCGGTTTCATCCAGCTGACGCAGGGCATCTTCGCCCACGTTCGGAATCTCACGGGTAATTTCCTCAGGGCCTAGCTTGGTCTGGCGCGCCTCGATCTCATACTTCTCAATGTGAATGGAGGTGTACACATCTTCGTATACCAGACGCTCGCTAAGCAGGATGGCATCTTCGTAGTTGTACCCTTCCCATGGCATGTAGGTGATCAGCACGTTTTGGCCAAGGGCGATTTCACCGCCTTCTGTGGCAGAGCCATCGGCCATCACCTGACCCGCTACGACCTGGTCTCCTTCAAAGACGATGGGCCGCTGGTTCAAGCAGGTATCCTGGTTCGAACGCTGATATTTTTGCAGCTCGTAGGTATGCTCGCGGCCTTCGGGATCGCGCACCTTAATCCAGTTAGCATCGAGGTAAGACACTACACCGTCTGTGCGGCTGACAATCACCATGCCCGAGTCGCGAGCCGCCTGTGCCTCTAGGCCAGTACCGACCAAGGCTCGCTCTGGTCTTAGCAAGGGCACCGCCTGCCGCTGCATGTTTGAGCCCATGAGCGCGCGGTTGGCATCGTCGTGCTCCAAGAAGGGAATCAGCGACGTAGCCACCGAAATAATCTGCACCGGAGAAACGGCCACATAGTCTACCTCTTTGGGCGTTGTGACCGTAAAGTCTTGCCGGTAGCGCACCGGAACCGTCTCACCCAAGATGTTGTTATCTCTATCGATGGGCACATCTCCAGGCGCAACCCGCAGATCGTCTTCTTCGTCGGCAGTCATATAGACCGGGGGCTTGTCTTTGATGATGCGACCGTTCACCACCGGGAAAAACGGCGTCTCAATGAAGCCAAAATCGTTCACACGGGCGTGGGTCGCCAAAGAACCAATCAGGCCAGCATTGGGGCCTTCAGGCGTCTCGATTGGGCAGATGCGACCGTGGTGGGAGGGGTGAATATCTCGCACGGCAAAGCCCGCCCGCTCTCGGGTGAGGCCACCTGGCCCAAGCGCGCTAATCCGTCGCTTGTGGGTCAGCTCCGCCAGCGGATTGGTCTGATCCATAAACTGAGACAGCTGGCTGGAGCCAAAGAATTCCTTAATCGCAGCGACCAGGGGCTTGGGGTTCACCAGCGAAGCAGGGGTCAAAGAATCAGCATCAGAAACAGTCATTCGCTCTCGGATGATACGCTCCAAGCGATTGAGACCGACGCGAACCTGGTTTTGCAGTAGCTCACCGACAGAGCGCACCCGGCGGTTGCCTAAGTGGTCAATGTCGTCGGGGTTACCAATGTCAAATTCGAGGTTAATCAGATAGTCGATAGCGGCGACGATGTCCTGCGGCGTCAGCACCCTCGTCGCTTCAGGAATGTTCAAACGCAGCTTGCGGTTGAGCTTGTGCCGCCCCACCTTGCCCAAGTCGTAGCGCTTGGGATCAAAGAAGCGAGAATCGAGCAGCTGCTGGCCTCCATTTACGGTGGGGGGCTCACCGGGGCGCAGCTTGCGGTATAGCTCTAGGAGCGCCTCTTCTTCGCTAAACTGACCTTCTTTCTCAATAGTCTTTTGGAAATACTCGGGATGACGCAGAGAATCAAAGATTTCACCGTCGCCAAGGCCAAGGGCCTTCAGCAAGACCTGAGCAGATAGCTTGCGGGTCTTATCGATACGGACCCAAACCAGGTCGTTTTTGTCGGTTTCAAACTTGAGCCAAGCGCCTCGGTTGGGGATCAAGTTAGCGGTGTATGTGCGGCGGCCGTGCTTATCTGTCTCGGCTTTGTAGTAGACCCCTGGGCTACGAACAATCTGATTGACGATGACCCGCTCAGCGCCATTGATAATGAAGGTGCCGCGATCGGTCATCAGTGGCAGATCGCCAATGAAGACCTCTTGCTCCTTAATTTCGCCCGTCTCTTTGTTGATCAGACGAGTGGGTACATACATTTGCACCGAGTAGGTACTGTCTCGCCGCTTGGCTTCATCCACCATGTATTTTGGCGCTTTGAGACGGTAGTCTTTACCCAAAAAGTGCAGCTCAAGCTTACCTGTGTAGTCGGTAATGGGGGAGAAACTTTCTAGTTCCTCAACCAAACCTTCCGACAAAAACCAGCGAAAGCTCGCCCGCTGGATCTCGACGAGATCGGGTAGCAAATGGGCCGGTGTTTGATTGGCAACCGGGTCAATAGCAGATTCGGTAACAGCGGGATTCATCGTGGCCAGGGTAGAGTCAGTCATGCGTTTCCTCGAAATCGCGCCAAGCAGGGCAAACGTTTAGACAGCAGGGTGTGCAGAGATAGGACAAGGGACTGACGGGCAGTCTTCTGAGGGCTATCTGGGCAAAAAATGAACGGGGAGACTTTGTCGCATTTGTGCGAGTATCTAGAGAGGCTAACAGCTAAAGCAGCTAACAGCATCGACCGACGCACAGCAGGCAGACACAGCTCCCAGGCAAATCAAGTTGTTAAGAATTGCTAACTTGATCGCAAGTACAGACAAAGTCAGGGAAATTCAAGGGCATATGCGGGGTTGGTTAAGCCAGAATAAGAATTACTTTTAGAGAAAAAACCAGTCAATTGAGTTAATTGGTTCAACCTGTATCCCTTGTGCTTTGGGGCATAGAGTCTTTTGGTAAGCAAGGGGGAAACGTAGAGTTTGGGTGGACGTATTAAAAAATATTTTTTGGGCTTATACATCATAAGCTAAACGCGGATCTTAAAAATATCAGATTGTCAAGATAGCTGATCGTCCGTGTTCTAGGTTCTGGGTAAAAATAGTTGCAAACACTCAGCAAAAGGGAGAGTAAAGGTGGCGATTGTTGTAGGTGTTACAAGCAGTTTTACTGAGCTTTTCCTGAGGATCTTTGAATGAGCGTTTAGTTTGGGCTTTTTATCTAAACCGGCGCTGCATCGGTCTCAACTGATACTGATGACTGACTCTTTGAAGTTTCTTATGGGCTGCAGGGTTCAGGGGATGAGGTTAAGGGAAGCTGGAACAGTCTTTGTGCATTTTGAGTAGTTTGCTCGGCGAAGTCGGCGAGAGGAAGGCCCCTAAGCTCGGCGACATATTCCGCCACATGTCGAACGAAAGCTGGCTGGTTACGCTTTTCTTTGCGCTTGGGTACTGGGGAGAGAAAAGGGCAGTCGGTCTCGACCAGGATGCGATCGCTCGGAACCATCTGAGCCGAAGCTTTCACCTCCGTAGCGCTCTTAAAGGTGACAATACCGCTGAAGCTAATAAAAAATCCCAGGTCTAGAAACCGCTGAGTTTCCGCTGGGCTACCCGTCCAGCAGTGCATGACGCCTTTGACAGGTCCACGCTCAGCGAAAAAGGCCTCTAGCAACTCCGCCATCTCATCAGCGGCGTCCCGACAGTGAATAATCACCGGTAGGTCTAAAGACTGTGCGATGCCTAGCTGGGCAGTAAATGCAGCTTTCTGCTGGTCCCTATCGTCCGCCTTAAAGAAGTCCAACCCCATTTCGCCAATCGCAACGACCTTTGGTTCTGACTGGGCCAAGCGGGCAATTTCTGCTGGGATCTCCTCAGACCACTTATCCATATCTAATGGATGCAGGCCAACCGCCATAGAAACTTCGGGATAGCGCTGAGCGATCGCCTGAATCTTAGAAAATTCGCTGGGGTCCACACAGGAATGAACCAAGTGAGTCACTCCGGCTTCACGCCAAGCAGCCGCTACATCGTCCCTATCTGCATCAAACGAGTCGAAGTTGATATGAACGTGAGTGTCGACTAGGCGCATTCGCACAAAAGATTCGCACTGAAAAAGATGGTCAAAGGCTGTCAGGGGCGATGAAACTGTTTACTGCGCAGTCGCCAAGCAGTCGCCAACGCCAAGTAAAGGGCCGAAAAGGGCCGAAAAGGGCCGATCCCCCCAAGAGGCTGATAGCCTACGCGCTCGTAGCAGCCGCTTCTTTTGCTTTGAGGGCGTGGGCCAAGCGAGACTTGCGTCGAGCACCAGCGTTGCGGTGTAGCACCCCCCGCTTAACGGCTTTGTCAATTTTGCTCACAGCGGCTGACATCCGTTCTTGGACCAGCTTGCTGCTCTCTTCAGAAGGATTGGAAGCGTAGGTTTCTAGCGCCTCGTGATATCGCTTGGTCAGCGTTTTTACAGCTGACTTGTATGCCTTATTTCGCAAACGGTTTCGCTCTGCAACTCGAATACGCTTAATCGCAGATTTAGTATTTGCCATTGCTTACCTTGCTAATCGCCCTTAGTGAGTCAGTTCATCAAAAATCTTAGAGTTGTTAATCATAGCACTTAAGCTTCAACTGTGGTAAGAAATTTGAGCTTTTATTGGGCAATCAGTCGGGGATATTATCAGCTGTCTATGAGGATTCCACGCTAAGCTGTTGAATAATGGCAGACCGATCCCCCTTCACCATTGCCCTTTGCAACTGGATAAAGATCGGGCGTTTAAGTCTGTTGCTGTCAAGACTCTTTTCCTTTTTACATGCTGCGAATTATCAATCAGCTAGGTGATGCTAAAGCGGAACTCAAGCGTATTTGCGATCGCACTCACGACACAGAGGTTGCTGAAAAGGAAGCAACAGTCCGAGAAATCTTAGCAGCCGTTCGAAAAACCGGCGATGCGGCGCTCCTCCACTACACCGAAAAGTTTGACAGGCAGCAGCTCACTCCGGCCACCCTCCGAGTCGACGGCGCCCAGCTCGATGCTGCCTACCAGCAAATTTCTCAAGACTTGCTCAAGGCGATTCAAACCGCCTGCACCAACATTGAAAAGTTTCACCGGCAGCGCCTTCCCAAAAGCTGGGTGAGCTTTGAAGATCGAGGCGTCGTCTTGGGTAAGCGCTACAGCCCTGTGGCCAAGGCAGGCATCTATGTACCTGGGGGGCGGGCGAGCTACCCTAGCACCGTGATGATGAACGCCATTCCGGCTCGGGTGGCGGGTGTTTCTCGCATCGTGATGGTGACGCCGATTGGGGCAGATGGCACGCTCAGCCCGGCGGTGCTGGTCGCAGCGCAAGAAGCCGGTGTAGAAGAGATTTATCAGGTGGGCGGTGCCCAAGCGATCGCAGCGCTGGCCTACGGCACGGCCACCATTCCAAACGTAGATGTGATTACAGGCCCCGGCAATATCTACGTCACCTTGGCAAAAAAGCAGGTGTACGGAACCGTTGGGATTGATTCACTGGCAGGTCCTTCGGAGGTGCTGATCATTGCTGATCACAGCGCCAACCCTGTCCATATCGCGGTCGATTTGCTGGCACAGGCAGAGCACGACCCCATGGCCGCCGCCATCTTGATCACCACAGATGCGTCAGTGGCCGAGGCCGTCGCCGAAGAAGTGAGCAGGCAGCTAGCCCACCATCCCCGCCAAACGCTGACTGAAAAAGCGATCGCTCACTACGGTCTAGCCGTCGTCGTCGACACGCTTGAAACGGCCGCGCAGCTCTCAGATTTGTTTGCGCCAGAGCACTTGGAGCTAGAGGTCGAGAAGCCTTGGGACCTGCTGCCCATGATCCATCAGGCAGGCGCTATCTTTTTGGGCCACGATACGCCCGAAGCGATTGGCGACTACCTCGCTGGACCAAACCACACCCTGCCCACCTCAGGCGCGGCCCGCTACGCTTCGCCCCTGTCGACAGAAACGTTCATGAAGCACACCAGCCTGGTGCAGTACACACGCAGCGCCCTAGCCGCCGTTGCTAAAGATATCGACGTGCTCACCAAGGCCGAAGG
>JBCBFY010000017.1:0-27060 GCA_038527325.1 Cyanobacteria bacterium J06614_10 | reverse complement strand
ACTTAACTTAGAAACGCCCAAGTCAGACAAAAGCAGGCTTTACAGCAGCCCATCTTCGCGCAGCTGCAAGGCCAACAGATGACCAATGTAAGTGCGGTGTCCGCTCGTCGTTCGAGTTAGAAAATACAGCGGCAGTGGTTCTTGTACCTGTAAAGGCATCTTTGGCAGCACTGCCGGGCTTACCTGCGCGCCTACTTGATAGAGCTGACGACGGCGATATGCACCATTGGCCAAGTCTCCCCAAGTCCGTAGCTCTACTTGCGCAGTCGAAAGATGCCAGTATTCAGCGACCGCTCTGTTTGCATACAGCTGCGATCGCTGTTCATTCTCCTGCCAGGTCTCTTCGATATCAATCACCCAGCGAACCTGAGACTGATCGAGATTCTTTTCTACAAGTGCGATCGCTGGCTTCAGTACAGAAACGTCATCCCCCAAAGCCCAATCTACGGAAAGTCCCATCGTTCCAAGGTCAATTGGAAAATGCGACCGGACTTCAAATCGTTCTAATCGATGCCGCACCAAATACTGTTGGATTTGCTGGGCTAATAGCGTGACCTGACTGGCAGAAGGTGCACCTGCCGGGGATGAAACCATGTGCACTGCTAGCGTAATTCTGCAGGATAATCATCTAGCAAGTCTTTGTTTTCTGCAATCCATTTCACAATGGACTTGGCAATCGAAGACTTTTGACGGATGGAGCGCAGTGCCTTTGGCAGATCTAGCTCTTCTGCCGTGCCCGGATGGGAGAGGTCGAACATATCGGTGGCGACGAGGTCAACGATGCCAAACTCAGACTCCATGTAGGTAAAGGTATCTAAAAAATAGAGCGCACTTTCCCAGCAGGGCGGATTGATCTTCAGCTCATCGTTGTTCGTCCACATGGTGTTCACAGCGCGTATCCTTCCCCCGGGGGGTGCCCTTTTAACAGCGGTCAGCGGTGAAACCAACCATCCTCATGTGTACCCAGGCACTCAAGTGCCCTAAACACAGGCGTTTTAGGTTCAGCATTTACACTTCAGTACGCACTGACAGGCCCAAATCGAGCGCGCGCTAACTCCTGAAAAAACCGTATTTCCGTAGCGTTACCCCTCCGCTCTACTCAACCGACAGGCACAATCCGCCATGAAACCAGCGCTAAACAAAGTCGTGGTCACCGCATTCGGCGGCGTCGACAACCTAGAAATCACCGCTACCGATGAGGTCATTCCACAGCGCGATGAAGTGGTGGTCACGCTTACCAGCATCGGCATGAACCAAGCTGACCTGATGGCGCGGCGCGGTGAATACAAGCTCAGCTCTGGGGAACCGCCCTTCACACCTGGCATCGAAGGTGGGGGCATCATCACCGCCATGGGAGACCAGGTGACGACGCGATCGCTCGGGCAGCGAGTCAGTCTTACGCTCGATGCCCCAGCCAAAAAGGGAACCTATCGCTCACAGTTTGTCGCTAAGGCCAGTGAAACAGTCCTCGTGCCAGCGGGCATTCCCGACCATTTACTGGGCGCGCTGTGGCTTCCTTTTCTGACGGCTTGGGGGGCGCTGGTGTGGCAGCAAAATCTGCAGCCGGGTCAGTGGGTGATGTTGCCAGCGGCGAGCAGTAGTGTGGCGATCGCCGCTAGCCAAATTGCCAAGCAACGGGGCTGCACCACCATTGGCACCACCACCAGCCCCGAAAAAGTAGACGCGCTAGAGCATCTAGATGCAGCTAGGTACGACCACATCGTCGTGACGCACCCGTCAGCCGAAGCACAACCCTGGTGGCGAAAGGTCAAGCAAATTACCAAAGGCAAAGGCGTTGATGTGATCTTCGACCCGGTCGCTGCAGGCGACTTTCTGAACACCGAAATTCGCCTCTTGGCGCAAGGTGGCACCATCTGGGTCTACGGCTTACTGGGCAAACCAGACACCGTGGATGTTTCGCCGCTTATTCGTAAAGATGGGGCAATTCGCGGCTGGTTGCTCAATGCGATCGCAGGCACCCCCGCTGAGCAGCAAGGCTATCAGCACATTCTTGAAAAGGTGGCAGCAGGCATCTACACACTGCCAGTAGCAGAGCAGTTTTCACTCACGCAGGTCCGCGAAGCCCACGCCAAGATGGAGCAGGGGAAACACGTGGGCAAATACATTCTGGTGCCGTAGCTTTTCGTTGATTTCAAAAAGCCAGGCAGTTCAAAGCAGCCACTATTCAAAATCATCAACCAGCGGGTGTACCGGCAGGTTTGTACAAGTCTGTTCGTAGTCGGCGAGCGATCGCTCGACATACCGTGTCCAGTCAAGTGGCGTCAGGTTGCGACTGAGCCGCTGGCATACCTGCTGAGCGAGCAGATCAGAACTCACAGACGCAATCGATACCGTTGCATCTTGACTGGTTGTGGCTAGGCGATCGCCCAGCGGGCTGAGGCTAACCCCAGTGACATTGCCATCGTGTTTTACCCCTGCGATCGCCCGGTCATCAGCCTCTAAATCCCATACTTGCGCAGTTCTATCGACACTGGCCGTCGCGAGGTAGCGCCCATCCGCGCTGAAGCTGACAGCATTGACAGCGCCTTCGTGAGTGAAGGTGACTACAGGCTCAGTCAATGCGTAGGTTTGTCCGTCGTCATCCTCTGCGGAGTCCAGCGCTTCGAACGATTGCAAACGCGAGTCTAATGACGCGATGTTCCAAACTTTGACTTCGCCTTGTCGGCCCGCCGTCGCAATCAGCTGACCATCCTCACTAAATCCGAAAACCCTAGCCGTTGCATGCGGCAGCTCGAAGCGATCTTGGGTGACAAAATTCCAAAGTGTGATGTTGCTGTTCGCTCCAGCGATCGCAATCAAAGGCTGCTGAGGATCGGGGTTAAACTGAGCAGCGCTGATCGAATAGTCGGGCTCGATGGGAAAGCGCTCTCTGCCAGTGCCCACCTCCCAAATTCGAACCTGCTGTGGCTCTATGCTCAGCAGCAGCTCACCGTCGGGGCTAAAGCTCACCCCGGTTACCGCTCCACCATGGTTAAGGGTCAGTCGCTCTTGCCCTGTACGGCCATTCCAGAGCTTCACCGTTTTGTCTTGGCTGGCAGTGGCCACCTGCTGGCCGTCCGGGCTGAAGCGAGCCGCCGTTACGGCACCTGCATGGCTCAGGGTGAACTGTGCTTGCCCCGTGGCGCTCTCCCACAGCCGCGCGGTGCTATCTCGGCTAGCAGTCAGCACCTGCTGACCATCTGGGCTAAAGTGAGCCGACGTCACTGGTCCCCCGTGGCTGAGAATAAACAGTTCTCGTCTCGTGGCGCTGTCCCACAGCCGCGCAGTGCTATCTCGGCTAGCAGAGACGACCCGCTGGCCATCCGGGCTAAAGCTGGCTGTGGTCACTTCAGCGCGATGGCCGGGCGGAGGCTTATCTAGCGGCGTTTCAAACGACCAGACTGAGGCGATGAACGCTTCACTGGCGGTCAGCAGCTGCTGGGCATCGGGGCTAAAGGCGACGGCATTCACCCAGTCGTCGTGCTGGAGCTGCAAGACCAGCCGCCCCTGGGTGGCATCCCACACCCGTGCCATGTAGTCGTCACTGGCGGTTACCAAGTGGCGGCCATCGGGGCTGAAGCTCACATCATTTATCCAATCATCGTGCTGGAGGGTGAAGCGAACCTCTTCAGTGGCGACGTCCCATATTTGAGCGATCGCATCTGCACTGCCCGTTGCCAAGCGATTTCCCCCCGGGTCAAAGCTCACCGACGTGACAATATCCTCATGCTCAAAAACGGCCATCTCCTGCCCCGTACTCACCGACCAAACAATCGCCGCCTGGTCGTAGCTAGCCGTCGCGATGCGCGCCCCATCTGCGCTAAAGCTCACATCGATCACCCCATCTTCATGGGCAAACTCACCCAGCTTTCGCCCCGTCACAACCGCCCACACCGCCGCCGTCTGGTCGTCACTCGCCGTTGCCAGCCGCTGACCATCCGGGCTAAAGCTCACACCGTTGACGCTGTCTTCATGGGTAAAAGAACGCTCTTCTTTACCGGTAGTCGCATCCCATATCCGCGCCACGCCAGCGGTGCTGGCCGTTGCCACCTTCGTGCCATTTGGGCTGTAGCTCACGGCGGTCACTTCTTCCTCGTGGCGCAGCTCATACAGCACCTGCTGCGTCTCTACATTCCACAGCCTTACCAGGCCATCTGCACTCGCAGTCGCCATCTGCAGACCGTTGGGGTGATAGCTTACATCGGTCACCGGTGCCTGGTGAACAAAGCTCCTGCTCTCAGGAATCGTCAGGCTACTGCGCAAAACCTGGTTCACCTCGGGCGACGCTGCGCCGAGGTCAGTTAGCAGCTGATGAGCGTGCACGGCTAGTAGCGCGCCCGTGATTCGCTTCGTAGAGCTTCTGTCGGCTAAAGTCTCAGCTGTTGCTGTTAGCTCATCGGCAAAGGCCTTGCTGGCAGCATCTTCTAACCGATAAGCCAGCGCTCCCAAGCCCAAACTCAGCCCAGTCAGCGCAGCAAACACAACTGCCAGCGTCCCAAACAAGCGCAGCCGTTTCCCACGCTTGAAATTCAAGCTAGAAACCACAAACTCTGACTCACGTTTGTTCAACCAATTTTGCTCAGAGGCGAGCGTCTCCTGCAGTAGCCCCAGCCGGGGATTGTCGTCCCACAGCAATCCCTTCGCCTCTTGTTTATTAGCCTGTCGATGCCACTCTTTTGCCACCGGAGAGAGCAGGCGCTGCAGGGCCAATCCTTCCTGCTCCGCCCGCTTCCAGCGCAGCAGCTTATCCCATCCTCGCACCAGCGCATCGTGAGCAGGTTCTACATACGGTTCACTCGTCAGCACACCCGGCACATCACCCGAAGAAAGCTCACTCGGATTGTCAGCGGAAGTGGCCGCTCCATCCTGCCCGCGCACGATCAGCCGAGCTGCAATCAGCCGATCTAGTACCGTTTGGACCCGAGCACTCTCTGCAGGCTCCGCATACACCAGCTCAGACAAAGGCACCCGTCGCCGCGCCAGCTCCCCACCTTCTAGAGCAACCATGCGTAGCATGACGTGCTTTACGGTCTGTGCGTAGGCCTCATCTTTGCTGACCAATGCCTGATATTCTTGCGTCGCTCGCTGCGTAAGGGAGCCCGCCACCCCGCCCAAGGCGCGATAGTCAGCCGCTGTCAGTGCCCGGTTATCGCTGCGCCGCGCCAAATACCGCAAATACAGCTCACTCAGGGTAAATGACAACAGCGGCAATGCCCCCGGCGTTTGGGACACATCATCTACAAGCTGATCGATTAGCCTGGGCGGGTCGAAGTACAGCACTCGGGCGGCAGCAGGTTTTTCGATGGCGTCTCGCAGCTGCGCCTGAGACATTGGCGAAATTACAAACCGGGCGTCCATCCATTCTGTCTGGAGGGCCTCATCTTGAAACTGCGCCTCAAAATCTAACCGCAGCGTGGCAATAATCCACAGACACGCCCAGCGCTCAGCCATCGCCCGCTTCACCAGTCGCTGAAACTGATGTGACTCCTCGGGAGATATCGCCTGAGTGATCAGCTCTTCCGTCTGGTCGATCACAAGCAACAGTTTGTTGTCGGGATGGGCCTGATGCCATTTTCCAACAATCTCAGCAAACGCGTTTTCATCTTCAGAAAGCTGTTGGATCAAGCTTTGAACATTTGCAGTAGGCAACAACTTTAAGCAAGATCTCGCCAACGACTCCAGAGGATAGTTGCCAGGTCGCATCACTGGCAACACATGAAAAGCAGTCTTTTGGGCAAGCCGGGGCAACAATCCCGCTCTCACCAAGCTGGATTTGCCCGTACCCGAAGCACCCAGCACAACGGTGAGTGGATGGGGTGAAGCCAGTCTCTTTAGCAGCTGTTCTACTTCTTGTTCTCGGCCAAAGAACAGATGGTGATGATGTTCATCAAACGATTGCAGCCCCCGGTAGGGATTATTCTCTACGTTTAGTGGGGGAGCAGGCGGCAGATTGAGCGCGTGCCCTGGCGTGAGAAAAATAAACTCTCCTTTGTCGTGCTTGCGTAGCGGGCAAAGCTCCGGAGTCTGACGCTTGCGCTGCCCTTCTGTGAGAATCTCTACGCTGTCGCGCAGATACAGGTACAGCTCTGTTGCGGTAATCACACCGTCACCAGCAGGCTGACCGTCGTTGGCGGGCGGAAAGGCATCGGCGTCTCCTCGCAGCGCATTCAGCAGGGCGGCGGCGAAGGGTGAGTGTTTACCTTGCAGCTCTCCTCGGTCATCGCGCAAGGACAGTACATCCATTGCCTTTTGGTCGTAGGCGGCAGAGGTAATGACCTGCCAAGCGGGGTCTTGGCGAAAGCGGTCGAACCGTTCCTGGTGGATGACTTCTGGTGCAAAGTCAATATCGCGGGTGCTCGACCAGCGGAAGGCACCGGCAAAACAACAGTCGAAAATAGCCAAAAAGTGTCGGCAGGGTAGCGCTGTGAGCGCATCGTGCAGCTCTACCATGGGCAGGTAGCTTGCGATATCACCAGGCGCTGCATCTTGGGGAATGAGAAATCCAGCTGGGCCATCGTCGCCATCCTGAGCAATACCGTGACCGGCAAAGTACAGCAGCAGGCGGCTGTCAGGTAAAAGGTGGCTGGGTAGCTTGGTTTGAATGAGCGATCGCACTTCAGCCAACTTGGCCTGCTCATCGGTGAGCAACAGCACGTCGTAACCATGATCTTTTTGTAGGGTTTGCGCGATCGCCTGCGCATCGGCAACGGCAGTTCGGAGCGGCGCAATGCCACGGCCATATCGATTGATCCCAATGACAATCGCTAAACTCTGCGAAAACTCTAAGTCGCTCATATTTACTTGCCAACCTCACCAAACAGCTGCCACTGTCGCAGCGCCCTCAGCGTTCGCAAATCGGCTTCGGTGAGGTCTGCCTCCACTGGTGGCGGGGCAGAGGTTGGGGGAAGGGGAAATAGTTCCGCCACGGTAGGTGCTGGGGGCGGCGGCGGCGCTGCTGAGGGAGGCGCTTGGAAAGAGAGTGGCAAAGGCTCGGTGCGAGACACCGGCGCTGGGCGAGCGATCACTTCCGTCGGCTGCGCTGGTGGGGGCGGGGAAGCCGGAGCAGGAGGCGGGTTGGATGAGCGGGGACTCGACGCGCGCGGGCCGGATGACGGCGGGCCAGATGAGCGTGGCCTGGTTGAACGAGAGGCGACTTCTCGGCGAGACCGGCTGTCCTGAGCAGGCGTGGGTGTAGCTGCTGGAGGCCGCGGGTTGCGGCGAGCATCTGTCCGAGGTCGCTGGGTCGGCGGCTCTTCTGTGGGGGATGGAGCAGTCTCCACGATTGGGTTAGAGGGCTCGGGCTCCGGGCAAAATTCCGCTTCGCAGCCGCGCTTGAAGCTCTGATTATCTAGGGTTTGGCGCTCTGCGGTTGGCTGATCGAAAGTCTGAGCGATCGCACCCTCTTCCCCATCTACTGCACCCGGCGCGTATCCCCGAGCGCGGGTCCGCAAAGTCTCCGCCCGGCGTACATTTCCATATATCGCCTCTTGCTCAGCCCGCCGATCCCAATAGAGCGCATAAAATCTCTCTGCAACCGCCCGAGGGTTAAGGTCTAGCGCCTCCGTCAGCGGATTCAAATCGGTGTTGCTGGCAACCTTGAGGACGCGGCGAAAAATATCCATCGCCGAGCTAAATGAGCCATTTGCCGCCAGCGATTGGCCGTACTTCACCACGGAGTCGTGCACCGGATAGTCTGGGCAGACCAGTTCGTACGACAGCAGGGCGCGCGTTTTATTTCTGGCGTAGGGGGCCATAAACTGGGCCCAGTCGTCAGCGCTCGGGTTGCGGCCCAAGCGCTGACAGACCCACTGAGCGATCGCTTCAGAATCTGTACCCGCGACTTTGGCACTGCTATCTCGGCTGGCCGTCGCGATCAGGTCACCATCCGGGCTAAAGCTCGCAGCCATCACCCCGGCAGCATGGTTGAGCCCGATAATGGCCTTGCCAGTTTCCACATTCCACACCAGCGCCGACCCGTCTGCGCTCGCGGTCAACAGGCGATCGCCCCGATCATTAAAGCTAACGGCATTGATAGACCGCCGATGATTCACAGCAGAGAGCTCTGCCCGCGCTTCCACATCCCACACTTTCGCCGTTTTATCTTGGCTACCGGTCACCAGACGCGACCCATCAGCGCTAAAGCGAATCGTATTGACGCGATCGCTGTGATTCAACCGGAAGACAAACTGATCTTGATCAACGACCCGCTGATTCGTCGTCAGGTCCCAAAGATCTGCGCCGGTATTGTCACTCGCGGTTGCCAAGTACTGACCGTTTGGACTAAAGACCGCCTCATACACTCTATCGGTATGCGTCAGCGCCGTGACGCTCGTTCCCGTGTCGGTCTGCCAAATTCGAGCGGTCTGGTCGTCACTGGTCGTCGCCAGCAGGGTCCCGTCCGTATTAAAGCTCACTGAGTTCACCACTTCGTCGTGCGGTAGACTCACTATCTGCTCGCCCTCAGCGTCCCAAATCCGAGCAGTCTTATCGATACCAGCAGTTGCAATCAGTTGGCCATCGGGACCAAAGCTAGCAGCCAATAGCGTATCGTCGTGCTCTAGAGACTGGAGCAAATCACCCGTCTCTAAATCCCACACTCTGGCAGTATTGTCATCACTGGTGGTCAAGATGCGGGTTCCATCGGGGCTGACGCGCAGCGTTCTAATTCCCCGTGGATGTTCTAGCGTATGGCTGATTTCACCAGTGGCTGCGTTCCACACTTTTACGGTGCGATCGCTGCTGCCTGTGACCACCCATTTGCCATCGTTGGTAAAGCTCACACCGCGAACCACATCTTCGTGGTCTAGCAGGCGCGTGCTCGCCGTCGGCGTGACCTTCCACAGCCTGGCAGTTTCGTCCTCGCTGGCCGTGACCACCCGCTGACCATCTGGGCTAAAGCTAGCCGCATTGACCAAACTGCTGTGGGTGAGAGTATCGCTGATGGCTGCTGTGTCCAACGACCACACCTGAGCCGCTTCGTTGAAGCTGGTGGTGAGTAGGTGGGTGGCCTGAGAGTTGAAGGCGACGGTCTTTACCGCATCCTCGTGGCTAAATCTGGAGAGAGCTTTGCCGGTCGTAGCATCCCATACTCTCGCCGTTTCGTCGTAGCTTGCCGTGGCCAGCTGTTTGCCATCGGGGCTGAAGCTCACATCGGCCACTCTGGCATCGTGCGGGAGGGCGGCGACCGTTTCCCCAGTGGCAATGTCGAATATCTTGGCCGCATCTCCCACGGCGATCGCTAGCTGCCCACCATCGGGGCTAAAGGTTACCGCACGCACCCGAGTACCGTACTTAATCGACAGTATTTTTTGACCAGTTGCGATCGCCCACACGCTCACTTTTCCGCCCAGTTTGCCATCGGCTCTCACCGTTGCTATCTGCGTGCCATCGGGGCTGAAGCGAATGGTATTGGCCTCCGTCCTAGCGAGGGTCAAGGTGAGCTTGGGCTTACCGGTTTTCGCAGACCAAATTCGGGCCTGATTGCCGCTGGCCGTTGCCAGCCACTGTGCTTCCCCACTGTCGTCACTGGGGCTAAAGCGAACCAGCTGTACCGGACGCGGGTGGGGCAAGGTCAGCACAGATTCGCCGGTGTTTGCATCCCAGATCTGGGCGGTTTTATCTTTGCTGGCAGTCGCAACCTGGTCGCCGCTAGGGCTAAATGCGATCGCGGTCACCGGCTGCTCATGGTTCAACGTCAGCACGTCTGGTGCCGTGTCCGATGCTGTATCTGCGATGGCTAGCGTAGCTGTGTCCGAATCCACCGGTAACAGATCAGCATCCCCCAGGGTAGCCGTCCAAATTTTGGCAGAGCTGTCATTGCTGGCAGTGGCAAACCGGTCTCCCTTTGGGCTAAATGCGATCGCATTTACACTGCCTGCGTGGGGAAACGTCTGATTCACCGGCAGCACCGCCAAGCTTCGGCGCAGCACCTGATTTACCTCTGGAGACTCATCGCTGAGTTCTTTAAACAGCGTATGGGCCCGCACGGCCAGCAGGGCACCCGTCGCCTGATTGGGAGAAGACTTGGTCACCATAGAAGCCGCCTCAGCAGCCAGCTGATCGGCAAAATTACGCTTACTCGACCGCTGTAAGTCAGAACTAAGCGCCGTCAGCCCTAGGCTCAATCCGCTGAGCGCCGCAATCAGGCCAAACAAGGAGCCCACAAACCGCACTTGGGTTTGCCGCTTGCGCTTGACGCTCGTGTCTACAAACGCAGCTTCCACCTTGTTTAGCCAGTTTTGCTCTGAGGTCATCACCTCTTTGAGCAGTCCGAGCCGAGGGTTTTCGTTCCACAGGAGCCCCGTGGCCTGTCGTTTATTTTTCTGCTTACTCCACTCTTTGGCCGCTGGTGATAAGCGCCGCTGCAGCGCCAGCCCCTCTTGCTCCAGATTTTTCCATAGCAATAGCTTGTCCCAGCCGCGTACCAGCGCGTCGTGGGCAGGTTCTACATATGGCTCACCCAAAGCAGCACCCCCAGCCTCACCTGCCGCCACGCCATCCTGCCCCCGCACCACCAGCCGCGCGTCAATCAACCGGCCTAGCACCGTTTGCACGCGGGCATTTTCGGTCGGTGTGTCGTACACCAGCTCTGAGAGCGGCACCCGTCGCCGGGCCAGGGCCCCGCCTTCTAGGGCTACCATTCGCAGCATCACCCGCTTCACGGTGTGCGCGTAGGCGTCGTCTTCGTCGACGAGTTGTTCATATTCCTGAGTAGCCCGCTGAGTCAAT
Organism: Cyanobacteria bacterium J06614_10; assembly: GCA_038527325.1. Taxonomy (GTDB): domain Bacteria; phylum Cyanobacteriota; class Cyanobacteriia; order Phormidesmidales; family Phormidesmidaceae; genus Phormidesmis. Next base: position 16,332 of record JBCBFY010000017.1, on the reverse strand, counting down.
GAGCCCACTACGCCGCCTAAGGCCCGGTAGTCATCTTCTGTCAGCGCCCGGTTATCGCTGCGCCGTTCCAAATAGCGCAGATACAGTTCACTCAGCGCAAACGACAGCAGCGGCAGTGCCCCCGGCGTTTGGGCCACATCTTCTACCAGCTTGTCTACCAGGCTGTGCGGCTCAAAGTAGAGCACTCGCGCCGCCGCCGGTTTTTCAATCGCATCCCTCAGCTGAGCCTGAGACATCGGTGGAATCACAAACCGCGCATCCATCCACTCCCCGTGCAGCGCTTCATCTTGAAACTGCGCTTCGAAGTCTAGCCGCAGGGTCGCCACAATCCACAGAAAGGACCAGTGCTCAGCCATCACCCGCTTCACCAGCTGCTGAAACTGAAGCGCTTCCCTAGGCGAGGTGGCCTGGGTGATTAGCTCTTCGGTCTGATCGATCACTAGGAGCAGCTTGCGGTCAGGATTTGCCTGATGCCAGCGGCCCACAATATCGACCAAAGCCCCTTCATCTTTGGCCAGCTGTCGCACCAGCCTCTTCGCTTCAGACTCAGGCACCAGTTCAGCGCAAATCTGAGCCAGCGCCTTGATGGGGCGGTTGCCTGGCCGCATCACCGGCAGCACCCAGAAGTCTGGGCGACGGTCCGCCAGTCGCGGTAAAAGGCCCGCTTTTACCAAACTCGACTTGCCCGTGCCCGACACGCCCAGCACAACGGTGAGCGGATGGGGTGAGTCCAATCGTGCAAGTAGCTGTTCAATCTCCTTATCTCGGCCAAAGAACAAGTCACTGTGGTCGGCATCAAAAGACTCTAAGCCGCGGTAGGGATTGTTTTCTCTGTTGAGTTCAGGGGCGGGGGGGAGGTTTAGCTCGTGTCCTGGCGTGAGGAACACGTACTCGCCTTTGTCGTGGTTGCGCAGTGAGCAAATCTCTGGCGTCTGGCGTTTGCGCTGCGCCTGGGTGAGCACTTCGACGCGATCGCGCAAATACAAATACAGCTCTGTCGCCGTAATCACCCCGTCACCGGCAGGCTTACCCTCTGCAGCAGGCGGCGAGATATCCGCTCCGCCCGCCAGCCCCTGCATCAGTGCCGCAGCAAAGGGCGAATGTTGTTCAGCCGGTCGCTGGCCCGGCCCTGAATCAATCTCTCCCCGGTCATCTCGCAAAGACAGCACGTCCATGGCCTTTTGATCGTAGGCAGCCGACGTAATCACCTGCCAGGCCGGATCCAGGCAAAATCGGTCAAAGCGCTCTTGGTGAAGGACATCGGGGGCAAAGTCGATATCGCGGGTGCTTGACCAGCGAAAGGCACCGGCAAAGCAACAGTCAAAAATGGCCAGAAAGTGACGGCAGGGCAGCGCCGTCAGCGCGTCGTGCAAATCCACCATAGGCAGATAGCTACTGACCTCGCCCGGCATGGCATCTTGAGGGATCAGATAGCCCGCCGGGCCATCGTCACCATCTTGGGCAATGCCATGCCCGGCAAAATACAGCAGCAACCGGCCACCAGCCTGCACCAGCGCCGGTAGCCGTTCTTGAATCAACGCTTGCAGCGGCCCGAGCTGCCCCTGCGCGTCGGTGAACAGCAACACCTCATAGCCGTGGTGCTCTGCTAGGGTGGCAGCCACCGCCTCGGCATCGGCAACGGCTGTCCGCAAGGGCGCAATCCCATTGCCGTACTGATTGATCCCAATGACAACAGCCAGACTCTGCGCAAACTTCAATTCAGCCATACGACATCAGCCCTAATGTCCATTACGAAGGACGTTCATAATGGGCACCAGGGTCCATAAGAGACGATTCGGGAACAGGTTCTACCGGTTCTGTGCGATCGCGCTGAGCCCAAGCCCAAGACAGCAACGCACCTAAAACAGCTGCGATCGCAGCCCACACCCACACCTTTGACAAAACACCTGAAGAGAGCCCAGCTCTAGGCATCTCCGCATCAGCACGCTCCTCTACAAATGGCGATGGCTCATCGCCCTCTACCGGCGCCGGGGGTAAAGGCGCAAAGCCAGGTAGCTTCGGCTCCGCAGCCGCTGGGGCAGATGTCTCTGCAGACCCGTCATCACCAAGCGGCGCCTCAGCGCTCACTGGCGCTGCATTCACAGCACTGGCCTCTACAGCTCTCGTACTGACAGCACCTGCACCAGTAGCGCCTACACCGGCAGCACCCAAACCGACAGCAGACTGAGCGGCCATCCCTCTACGGTCGTCATCAGCGATGCCCGTGCCGATCACTGCCTCTGTGAGAGAAGCCAGGCCAGCCGGATGGACAAAATACTCCAGATGGTTGCACGCTGTCGGCAGCTGCCTGGGAGCGGGAACGCGATCTGCAGGGACATACGCAATGCTATCGACTAGCACCGCAATGTCATTGGGCTGATTGAAAAACGGCAGTTCTACTAGCTTGCCAAGCCGCTGCATCAGCTTTTGCTTAAGCCCTGCCTTTGCATCTTGCTCTACCAGCGAGGTATTGCCTACCACCATCGTGTAGGGCACTCCTGGATCGGGCGAGGCTGCCAGCTCCGCCAAAAACGACGACCCCGGCTCCATCTGGTCGAGCGACACATCCACCGTCTCAATCCGCCGCAGCAGCGCCTCCAAAATCTTCAGTGGCGCCACCACTAGAGAAAGCCCATTAATCGCATAGGAAACAGCTGCCGTAATTCCCGCCTGCACCTGCGGCCAAGGCGAGCCATTATTCGGTGTGCCCAGCATGATCAAATGACTGACCACATCTTTGCCGCCCTCGTGCTCAATAAACCAGCGAGAGACCAGCCCGCCCATGGAGTGAGCAACAATGTGCAGCGTTTTTTCATGGCCCGCGCCGAGCCCAACGGCCGCTAGCCGCTCTTTTAGCAGCCGGGCATTGTGGTCAATCGCAGTATTGAGATTTTCGTAGTCGAAGGCCAACACTAAGTCGTACAGCTGCCCAATCGGCGTTTGGTTATTTCCGAGAGTAGCGATCGCACTCTCCAAACTCGGCAGCAGGCTAGCCGTATCCCCAAAAATCCCGTGAATATACACGACGATATTCTGGGCATTTGCCACCTGTGCCTTGACCTTTTCTACATCGCGAACGTACAGCACCTTGGGCCGCGCCGCGCCACCCGACGATTGAGACCGGTCCAACTCAGCAGCAGCCAGCAGCGGATATTCAAATTCTCTATTCAGCTTTTTCGCAATTACCTTCTGAAAGAAAATTCGAATAGAGCCTGTGATGCTACGCGTGCCGATGCTCATCGGCGCAGCCAGCCGCTCAATCACAATCTCGGTCTTGCCGTCCTTTTCCCGGCCATAGCCCAAAGGCAAATAAAATTCGCCATCGTAGGCCACCGGCAGCACGTACTCGTCTTCACCCAGGGGCATATCCGCCTCGATCAGTAGAGGCTGCTCCGGGGTCACCGCTTCTAAATTGCTCACGTCACTCAGCTCAAGCGCGCTCAGGCCAGGATCGCTGGCCCGGCTCTGCGTAAATTGAAACGGCACGGTTTCAGCCTGCAGCAGCGGCGGCAAAATGGCACCGCCCAAATCCCGCGTCGACTGGGGAACGGTGGTCAGCCGGGCCTTGGCCGAGAGGGCGCTGTGGGGCGCAACCCGCACGCCAGCCCCCACAGCAATGGTGTCAGCCTCGCGGATAGGCGTCGAAGGCTGGGGCCTCACAAAGGTAAAGGCGATTTGGTTGGCCACCCAGTCGTCGTAGGTGGGCGCTTCATCGGCAAAGCCAATATCGCGCGTATTTACCCGCTGCATCAGTCGGTTGAGGCTGCCGCCCCGCGACCCGACAGACCGGGTTTGCGCCGGGGGCATGCCCAGCTCACCTAGCTCCATTAGCAGCGGATCAAACTCATCGGTGCAGGCAATCAGCTTCAAAATGTCACGGGATTCGGTGATGCCTTGCTGCCATAGAGCATCGGCGACCGTTCCCTTCAGCGCCGCACCGTTGGCAAACCAAATCTCCTGATCGGGCAGCAGCCGCACCAGGCTAGCAACGCCATCAGGCTTTAGCACTGCCGCCTTAAACCGCTCCGTCAAAAAGAAAATCGCGCAAAACAGAGTTTGATTGCTGGTGTTGTGCAGCTTGATCCGAAAGCGGGGAGGCGTCCAAGTCTGCTGGGTCTCGCTGTAGCGGTAGTCGAGCCGGATCTGAGCGCTTTGGATTTCGGTCGCAGCTTCTGGGCTGGCTTCTTCACCGGTGTAAATTTTTAGTGACACCGCGCCCTGAATTTGGCTGCTGGCAGGGCTCGATAGCTCAGCAATGGTTTTCCAGCGGGCGATGTGCTCCAGATTTTGCGTCACCCGGACGGCGCTGGGATTGTCGTAGCCACGCACCGGGGCAATCAGTGGCCGCGCATCGGTCGGTGAGGTGATGGTGTAGGTATCGTCTTGGGCTAAGACTCGAAAGGCCGCGCCTTCTACCTGGTCAATGGGCTGCACATAGAGGGAGGGCTGGCCGCTGGGTCCGGCAGCTGCGATCGCCCGCCGCAAACTCTCGACCCCCACCATATTTCCTTCTAGAAACACCTGTAGCGGTGGCAAGGGCGAACCGATCACCACGGCCTTGAAAGTGTTGCCTGTCTCTAAAAAAGGCTCTCCATCGGCAGACACTTTGCTCAGCTGAGGCAGAACCTGAGTCAGCGTCACCTGGGCAATCGCTGCCGGTACGTTCTTGAGCTTCTCGGCGCTAGCATCGAAGGGATACACAGCTAGCGTCGTCGATTCATCACCGGTCGGAGGCTGTAAACCGTGAATAGCGCCGCCGTCAATCACCCAGCCATAATCCGCATGGTGGCTGATAGTGAAGTAAGGAGGAGAGGGTGCGATCGCCCCACCTAAAAATGGCCGGTCCAAATCTTCTGAATGGGTCGCATCTAGCTGCGGCGACTGAGAAGGCACCCCGCTACGAATCAGCGCATTGGTCCGCTTGAACAAGTCGCGATAGCTCAGCGGCCCGTTGGCCCTAGCCAGCGACGCCTGCAGAAAGTAAGAAAAAGCCCCCCTCGGACTCTCCCCGCCGAGATACTCCTTGGCCTCTTCGACATTACGGCAGGCCGAGAGCACCACATGCCGCCCAGACGGTAGCACAGCGGCCATCGGCGACAGGCTACGGGCGCCCGCCGCGGGGCTAGCCTCCGAGCTAGAGACTGCAGGCGACACAATGAAGCTTTCTAGCGGGCGCTGCCGCCGATCTGGCTCAGCCCGCCGAGTGGCAATGGTCACCTCGCCTTCCCGCGTACCCGACCCGGAATGGCAGCAGTCCAGCACCACAGCAATATGTGGCTTGTTCGCATCGACCGTTGCAATTAGCTGAGCCAGCTCTTTGTCTGCGAGGTCCCAGTGGTCATCGTCTATCCGGCTGTCGTGGCACACCAGCGTCTCCATCATCCGGTCTGGAGAAACCGGCCAAAAGGCCTCTGGCGCATCGGCCTGCGCGCCGTGCCCCGCATAGTAAAACAGCACGACATCTTCTGCGCCCGCCTGGGCCAAATGCTGCTGAAACCCTTCAATAATTGCCTGCCGAGTCGCCTGCTCATTGAGCAACACCTGCAGATTTAAGGTGAAATCGTCTTGGGCGACCCGGCCTTCTAAATAGGCTTGAATACCCTGGATATCGTTTACACAGCCCCGCAGTGATGGAACGCGCGATCGCGCATCATACTCGTTAATACCCACCAGCAGCGCATACAGATTTCGAGCCATTACAAATACTAGAAATTAGAGTACAAATTTCGGCTGCTAGGGTCGGACTAGGCACGCACACATCCACGAGCTAAAAGCCAAAGGACGCTTTACCTATCGGTGCACGCCGCCCTCCGCCCCTAGGAGCCATAAAAACTATCTGCAGTCTATTCACAAACGACCCATCGCTCTCCTTAAGACCGTTTGTTTAAAGATGATGTCTGCTTGCGATCGCCGTGACCCTAGCTCGAAGCAGCCGAGCCGCTGCCCTTAGCAATCACAGCCTTGAGCTTTGCCAGCGTTGCGTCGCCAGCAGTGCCATCTATCTCCAGTCGGTAGCGCCGCTGAAACGCCTTGACAGCCTTCTCAGTGGTTTTACCAAAGACACCATCTGCTTCAAGGTCTATACCACTGGCAATCAGATCCTCCTGTAGGGCTTTGACGCGATCGCCCTTCATGTATGGCGTTACCAGCTTCAAGCTGCCTTCATCAGGGGTGTATTCTGGCGCTTTTACGTTGGGCCCCACCTGAAAGCGCACGTGCAGATGATCGTCGTGGCCAGCGTGGTACTGAACGCCCGCAATCTCAGGATCATTAAACAGCACAACGCGCGGTGCGAGCACCGGATTATCGAATATCAAATTTACAAAGTCGCGCGTCAGCGCCTGCGAGTAGTTACCCGCCTGCCAGTTCGAAGGCTCTTCCTTACCGTTGTTAGTGACTACGCTAAAGTCCACATCTACGCCTTCTTCGTGAGTGGCATGGGTAGGCGTATCGCCACCATCTGGCAAGCTAATATCGCCCACACCAATGCGAGGCGCATCGGGATGCAGCTTGGCCCACTGGCCGCAGATATGCTTGACCGCCTGAATCACGCTAGAGCGGCCATAGTGATGCCGACCTTCTTCGCCGTAGCCGTAGCACTCAAACCCAGGTCCGCTAAACGGCATTCTGGTGAATAGCGCCCGGCTATCTTGCGCCAGATAGGCCAGCTCTTCTTCGGTAAAAGGAATATCGGCGTTGCAGGGAGAGTCTTCGTGGCCGTGATGATTGTGAGGCTCGTGATGGTGAGGCGATCGCTCGGCAGCCAAACTGCGGGGCGAGAGCGACTGTGACGTGTCTATCATTTTTCAATTTCCAACTGGTAAATAGCGAACCACCCTGACTTCAGCCAAGTGAAGGTATTGCCATCTTTCATGGCAAGTCACTCAGTCAGCGCCAGACTCAACTTGCGGACTCAATTTGGCCGCAACAGGCTGATGTCGTCATATACAGTGCACCTTGAGTGCACCTTGAGTGCACCTTGAGTGCACCTTGACGAAAGATGCAAGTTCAAGTCGTCAAAAATGCACAAAAACTGCAGGAATCTAGCAAGACAACCGCTGCACACCGCAAATATACCGAAAGGCTTCCACAGAGAAGCCGCCATGTCTACAAAACTTTGCAGGCCGCTCCATTGAACACTTTTCTATGTCAGCTTCTTTGACTCACGGGACAACTCAATACATCAAGAAAAGTTCTTACAAATCGCCATCGAAACCAACAGCCAGTTGATCAAAAAATCAATTAAAACTGATTAAAAGTTACCCGGCAAAATGAAACAGAAGCCTTATCTATTTCAACCAGTATTTCAGAATAAAGAAACAATGAAATTCGATGAATCACGAAAATAAACTGAGCCTAAAGATCTTTTTTTACCAAACAATCGATTTTTACACGGAACTTTGAATCAAAGCGAAAATCAGCCAAATGGCTTAGCGATCAACAACTTTTATTGTTGTGAAGACTGTCACCTTGAATGAACTCTGAAAATATACGGAGAAAAAATCACCGAAAAATTACGCATATGCGTATTTACCACCGCTTCACAGTATCAACCCATCAAGGCCTTTTGTTACCGCAGCGACAACTTCAGTATTTTTGAGCAGCCCGGTCAAAACCCTTATTTATCAACCTTTTTAACTATGAAGAAGGTAAGGGGTTCAGCCCCCTGGTTATTTGTTTGAAAAGTTGTCTATCTTTTGATGGAGAGCAACGCCTCAGTATTTTCTCTAATCAATTTTCATTAATCGTTTAGAGAACCATTGAGCTTGTTTCTTTGGAGAGATAAGCATTAGAAAAAAGCTATTTATAAGCTGTCTTTTTCTAACTGTTTTAAGAGCTGTCCGGTGAGGCTTTCTGTCTACCGCTGTTCTATCGCTCCGTGCGACTGTTAAAACAACCTGTTATTAACCATTCAGGCAGGTCGCGCTACTTTTGAAAAGGGTGTTTTACTCATGTCACGGGATGCGCTAATTGTTGGCATCAACCAGTACCAGTCTTTGCCAGGGCTCAACGCACCAGCAGCCGATGCTGAAGCCGTTGCAGCGCGCCTGCAAACACAGGGAGAGTTTCGCGTACAGCGAATGCCAGAAGTCATCAAAAATAAACAGGCCGTCGTGGGTCAGCGTCGGGGCGTGACCGCTCAAATGTTAGAAGACGCGCTGATTAAGCTGTTTAAGCCCAAAGGCAAAAATATCCCAAACACGGCCCTGTTTTACTTCTCGGGGCACGGACTGCAGCGGGAAGCAGGCATCCAAGAAGGCTATCTGGCCACCAGCGATACAAACCCCAGCACCGGCAACTTTGGCATCTCGCTCAACTGGCTCAGACGGCTGCTGCAACAGAGCCCTGTTCGGCAGATCGTCGTTATCTTAGACTGCTGCCACAGCGGCGAGCTACTTACCTTTAGAGATGCTGACCCCGGCGCCAGAACGGGGATAGACCGCTGCTTTATGGCGGCTTCTAGGGAATATGAGTCTGCCTACGAAGCGCTAGAAGGCAAGCACAGCGTATTTACTCAGGCCTTGCTATCGGGTCTCAACCCCTACCAGCAAGACGGCGGCAAGGTCAGCAACCACGCACTCACAGAGCACATCAGCCAGCAGCTACGGGGAGAGCTACAGCAGCCCCTGTTTGAAAATTCTGGCAGTGAAATTGTGCTCACCCGCGTTAGCGGACTCAAAGCAGCTTTTTCCAAAACGCCCATCAGCACGTTCACCCGGCTCAAGCAGCTGTCTTTTGGCTTCTGCCCCTATCGCGGCCTATCGCCTTTCGATGAGGCCCATGCAGACTACTTTTTTGGCAGAGAAGCGCTCACCGAGCAGCTCTTGGCTAAAGTAGAAAGCAGCTCTTTTTGTGCGCTGATTGGTGCCTCTAGCAGCGGAAAAACGTCTTTATTACGGGCCGGGCTCGCCCATCACTTGCGCAAAGGCGATCGCATTACAGGCAGCGATCGCTGGACTATCAAACTCATCACCCCGACCCAGCATCCCATCAAAGGTCTGGCAGCTGCCTTCACCAGCCCCAGCTCAGACGACGTGCAGCGCGCCAGCCAAATGCACCAGGCGGAAAGTCTGCTGCAAGACCACGGCGGCAGCGGCCTTGCCCAGCTCGTCCGGGCAGCGCTGATGAAGCCCGGCGAAACCTCTATCCCCGCCACGTCTAAGCTGTGGCTGATCATCGATCAGTTTGAAGAGCTCTTCACCTATACCAGCAGCGCCAGCATTCAAGCGGAGCGTCAGCGCTTTATCCAGTGCCTGCTCGATACGCTCCAGGATCCCAGCATTCCGCTCGGCATCGTCATTGGCCTGCGCGCCGATGTCACCGATGAACTCCTGCCTTATCCAGCCCTAAAAACCCTAGTCGAAAAGAACACGGTCTTGGTCACCCCCATGACCTACGACCAGATCAAAGCCGTTGTCCAAAAGCCCGCTAAAAAAATGGGCATTGAGCTAGACCCCACCATGCTCTACACCCTAACCATGGATACCAATGGCGCACCGGGTGAACTAGCCCTCATCCAGCAGACACTATTAGAGCTGTGGAGACGGCGAGATTCTTGCTTGGCAGGTAGCGCGCCCCCTAAGTTGACCATGGACACCTACATGGCCCTAGGCGGCGTGAAGCAGGTAATGACCCACAGAGCAACCGCCGTATACGAAGGCCTCAGCGAAGAAAAGCAACGGGCGGCAAGGCGGATCTTTCTAGCGCTGTGCGAATTGGGCGAAGGCCGCGAAGACCACCGCAGACGCGCGCTTAGAAGCGAACTGATCAACGAAAATTTTCCAGCTGAGCTGATTGACTGCACCTTGGACGATCTATCAGCAGCGAGGCTGATTGTGGTTTCGCAGGCCTCTATCTCTACCAGCTGCTGCACAGAGCAGGGCACCGAGCTACCCAGCGCCACCTGGCAAACCCAGAGAGATGAGTCTTCCCCGCTCAGTACTTGGTTTCTGAACAATGTACCGACCGCCCCGCAGCCCGTCATCGGCTCACCCAGAACCCTCGATATCGTTCACGACTCACTGATTAACGATTGGGACCTGCTGCGCACCTGGCTGGCAGAATCGCGGCAAACCATGCGGCAGCAAAGGCGCATAGAGCGGCAGGCGCAGGAATGGGCCGAACGGCAGCGGCCCACCAGCCCCGAATACCTGCTGGGCGGCACTCAGCTGCAGGAAGCCCTCGCCTTTTTACAGCTCAACCGACAGGACCTCTCTGAACTGGCCCAAGATTTTGTGGCTACCAGTCGCAAGGTTCACAATCGGCTCAGGCTGCGCACCAGCATGCTCATTCCCATTGCGCTCATTGCGGGCATGGCGGCGTCTCTGGTCAGTCGATTTATGTTTCCACCCACCCCTGAGCGACCGCAGACGGAAGACGTACAGCCAGCGGCGACGCCCGAGGCTACGCTCACAGCCCCTGCGGCCGCAGACGCACACGCCCCGCTCTCTAATGGTGCAACCTCATCCGTTTCACCTGCAAATTCAGACACAACGGCAGACGCTAGTCGTGCTGAAAATCCGTCATCAGGGCTCTGGCAAAGACGCGATGCGACTACCGCTGAACCCACGTTGCCAGCAACCGCTTCTACGCCTGTTATCCAAATGGACCCGGCTGTGAATTCAGCGATCGCATCAGGCGACTTTGTCGTTGTCCCTGCTGGAAAAATGCCCTCACCCTCCAACCCAGACGAAGAAGTCGAAATATGGCTGCTTCAGCCCAGCGGCTCAGACCCCATCGCCCTAGAGTTTGAACCGACCCCAGCGCCTGCGGCCCTTAGCAGCCGAGACTAAGCACACAGTCAGCATCAAAGACTACTGGCAATATGCTCAGCATGGCGTTAATACTTTAAGGTGTTAAGCCAACTCTTTTGCTGCGTGCCCTAGGATGCAAATTCTCTCTGTTGCCCTCACCAACTTCAAAACACACAAAGAACAAACCTTTCACTTTCAGCCGGGCACCAATGCCATCTGCGGTGAAAATGGCGCAGGCAAAACCAGCATTCTAGAAGCGATCGCCTGGGTCCTGTTCAATTACCAAGGCAGCTACAAAAAAGAAGATCTGATCCGCAATGGCACTAGCAGCGCGCAAGTAAGAGTTGCCTTCATCTCCAGTCGAGACAGCCGTACCTACGAGGTCCAGAGGTCGACCACCCAAGGCTATGCCATTTTTGACCCGCAGCTCGCCGAAAGGCTGCCCTACACACGCACCAAAGATGAAGTCCTCCCCTGGCTACGGCAAAACCTAGGCGTCTCTCCCGACACCGACCTTGGTCAGCTATTTGCAAACACCATCGGCGTGCCCCAAGGCACCTTTACCGCCGACTTTTTACTCTCTACCGAAAAGCGCAAACCCATCTTCGACACCATCCTCAAGGTAGAGGCCTATCGTGAGACCTACCGGCAGAGCAACAGCCTGAGAAAATACGCCGAAGCGCAGGTGCAGCGGCTCAAAGACCTCGTAGAGCAGTACGAAGAATCACTCCAGGGCTGGGATGAACTACAAAACCGGCACCAACAGCTCCAAGATGAAATTGAGAAAGGTCAGCAGCAGCTGACTCGCTTAGAGGCACAGGGAAAAACCCTCAGCGATCGCCGCCAAGCGCTTAGCGACACCGCAGAAAAGCTACAGCAATACAAAACGCAACAACAGACACTAGTCAATCAGCTAGCCGCGCAACAGCAAACCAAACAACGCCTCGACGCATCACTTGCGCAGGCTCAGCAAGCGGCCGATATTTGCACGGCTCAGCAAGCCGCTTACGATGCTTTTCGCACTGCGGAAGCCAGCATTGAGCAGCTCAGCGACAAGCAGCGCCAGCGGCAGCACATCTTGCAGCAGCAGCAAACCTGTCAACAATCCTTGGCCCAGAGCCAAACTCAACTCTCTAAGCTAGAGGCCAAGTTAGAACAGTTTGAAACCGCTGAAAAAGAACTCAGTGCGATCGCACCCAAACTCACCACCCAGCAACAGCTCGAAACCGAACGCACCCAGCTCCAACAAAAAAGCCAAAGCTTTGCGAATCTCCGGTTCCAGCAAAAGAACTTACAGCAGCAACAAACGGCCATCGCCACAGACATCACCCAGACCGATCAAGAAATTGAACGACTTAAGACTCTCGCAAAGGCCTGCGAACAAACACCTGAGTGGGAGCAGCGCCAGACAAGGCTGCAAGAACAGCTCAGCCGCATCGAAACCGCGCAACAGTTTGAAGCGGAGCTAAAAGTGCTCACAGAGGCCGGTAAGCTGAGGCAAGATGCCTACCGGGAGCAGGTCGTCAGTGCGATCGCACAGCTAGAAAGCTGGTCGGCAGAATTCTCAACCCTCAGCGCAGAAGCCACCACCTCAATCAAAAACACACTCTTCGAAGGCGGCATCCTCTCAAAAGATTTGCTCGACAGCATCAACAGCATCCTCACCGACCTCACAGAACAAACCAACAAACAACGCCTCTTAAAAGAACAAAAAGACCTACAGGCCCAAATCCAAAAAGCCTACAGACAAAGCGCTCAAGCCGCAAGGTTGCCCGCACAGCAACAAAAGCTAAAACAGCTCACCGACCAGCAACAACACATTCAAAAACAGCTCTCGAATCTCACCGAACAGCTCACAGCAGAAGAGAGCACCCGCACCGAGCTTCAACAAGTAGAAAGCAAGCTCTTGGCGCTTGACAACCCCAGAGGAAAGCAACAAATTCTAGCGAAAAACATCGCCCAAAAATCCACAGTTCAACAGCAATACAAAACGCTAAAAAGCACTCGCATCGCAGGCTTGCAACAGCTAGATGACATCACAGCGCAGCTAGCAAGCTTCTCCACTCTTGATAGCAAGCTCGAAGTGCAACAACAGCAAAAACAAACCCACCAAGCAGGCTATCTGTTGTACTTGCAAAACCAACAAATTGCTAAACAAATTGAACCCTTGACCGCAGATTGCTCAGCGGCAGCCGCTGCGATCGCAGCCACCACCACCCAAAAAACCGAGCTAGACAAAGAGACCGCAACTCTCAGCAAACAGTTCGACCCAGAGGCATTTACCCTGATCGAAAAGCAGTACGCAGACATCACCTCACAGGCCGACCGGCTGCGCGGCAGCTTGCCCCAGCTTCAGCAGCGCTTTACCGATCTTGGCACTCAGCTCAACCAGCTGCAGGCAACCGCAGAAAAGCGCGATCAGGCACAGGCAGAGATCAAAAAACGAGAACGCATTAAGCGATTTGTAAACTACGCACGCAAGGTCTACAAAGAAGCGGGTCCCCGAATTACCGAACGCTATGTCCACAGTATTTCTAGAGAGGCAGACCGACTTTTCCGTGAGCTGATTGGCCGCGCTAATGTCGCACTTACCTGGAGCGCAGATTATGAAATCACCGTGCAGGAAGGGGCGCATACCCGGCGGTTTATTAACCTATCGGGAGGTGAGCAGATGTGTGCGGCGCTGGCTGTCCGGCTGGCGCTGCTGAAGGTACTGGCAGATATTGACGTGGCCTTCTTCGATGAGCCAACGACCAATATGGACCAGCCTCGACGCGCCAGTCTGGCAGAGGCGATCGCACGTATCAAGTCATTCAAGCAGCTGTTCGTTATCAGCCACGATGACACCTTCGAGCAAGTGACCGAGACCGTCATCACGGTAGAACGCGCCAGCTAACTGCTCGCGAACTGCCCACGAACGGCATACTAACTAAAAGATTTTCCTCAAATGCGAGAGCATGGGGGACTTCCGGGAATTCTGGGAGGAGTGTCATATCAACTTCAGTGCGTTGCAGCTACGCTGGGTGATGCTTCGCAAACATCCGTATGCTGAGCCCGTGTTACTGAATCATCATCCACTGCCGTCCGTTTCTTCTGGTTACTTATGAACACCCACACCAGCGTGGAAAACTCCTTCACAGAAAACGGCTACGCTGCCTCTACCAATGCCGAAATGAATGGGAAAGACCTTGCGGTGTCTCCACCGCCGGAGTCTGCAAATTCAGCACCCGCACAGCTGCCACACAAGCAACACGCTGCGCCAACCCCCGAGCAAGCATTCGCTGAGACGTCTGCAGGGAAACCCAGCGATTTGCCCCCCGGTGAGCCACCATCCAGTAACCAAGCCGCCAGTGACCAACCTTCTAGCGACAAGCCAGCTAGCCACAAGCCTGCCGCCAACCCGCAGCCCAGCAACGCGCCACAGGATTCACTCAACACCAAGACGCTGAAGCAAATTTTTCAGCTTTCACCCATCGGCATGACGATTTTGGATCTAACCGGTGGCTTTCTCAGCGCCAACCAGAGCTTTTGTGAAGCCGTTGGCTACGAAGAGCACGAGCTGATTATGCTCACCTTCACAGACCTCACCCATCCCGAAGATGTGCCCCTGCTGCGATCGCTCGGCGAACAGCTACTAACCGGAGAGCGACAGCACTTCCAGGTCGAAACGCGCCACTGGAGCAAACACGAAAAGCCGCTTCACGTTGGGCTGACGGTCACCATGGTGCGCGACAGCTTGCAGCGGCCCATCTGCTTTTTGCTGCAGGTCGTGAACCTCACTGAGCAAAAGTGGATGGAAGCGCAGCTGCGCCATCGCGACTTTTATGACGCGCTGACCGGGCTGGCAAACCGAGCCCTCTTCGTCAACCGGGTTGAGCAGGCCGTGATACGCCTAGAGCGCAATGCCAGCACCCAGTGTGCCGTACTGTTTTTAGACCTTGACCGGTTTAAAGTCATTAACGACAGCCTTGGCCATACCATTGGTGACCAGCTGCTCTCTGCCCTGGCCGGGCGGCTGGAGTCTTGCATTCGTCGCTGTGATACTTTGGCTCGGCTCGGCGGTGACGAATTTGCCATCCTGCTCGAAGAAATTGACGGGCTAGAAGATGCATTGGCTGTGTGCGATCGCGTTCACAACAGTCTTAAAACGCCCTTCAAGCTCAACAGCTACGAAGTCTTCGCAAACATTAGCATCGGCGTTGTATGCAGTAGCGTTGGCTACGAAAAGTCGAGCGACCTATTGCGCAATGCAGATACCGCCCTCTACCGGGCAAAAGGTCAGGGAGGTGCCTGCCACACCGTGTTCGACCAGACAATGCACCAGCGCGCCGTGGCGCTGTGGCAAATGGCAACCCAAGCCCAGTTTGCCGTACAGCGAGAAGAACTTAAGCTACGCTATCAACCCGTAATCGATATCGATACGGGCCGAGTCGTTGGGGTGGAGGCGCTGATCCGATGGCACCATCCACAGCACGGCTCTATCTCACCGAGTGAATTTATCCCAGTGATGGAAGAAACCGGCGTGATTACGCTAATTGGGAACTGGGTTCTAAAAGAAGCATGCCAGCAGGTGTGCAAGTGGCAAGCAGCACTGCCACAAAGCAGCCCCATCAAAATCAACGTCAATCTTTCTGCCCGTCAGCTTGCTCAGAGCGACCTTCCCCAACAGGTTGCCGAAATCTTAGAAGAGACTGGTTTGCCGCCCACCGCACTGAGGCTAGAGATCACAGAAACAGCCATCATGCAAAATTCTCAAGAGGCGCTATCAGTACTCAGAGAACTCAAAAAACTCAACGTAGGCCTTTGCATAGACGACTTCGGCATTGGCTATTCGTCATTGAGCCGCCTTCAGCAGCTACCTGTCGACATTCTCAAAATTGACCGCGCCTTTGTGCAAAACATCGGCGCAAAAGGCGAAAACACCGAAATAGCCCGCACCATCATTGATCTAGCAGATAGCTTGAGCATGGATATCGTGGCAGAAGGCGTCGAGACGGAGGAACAGCTAGAAGGGCTGCGGTCACTCGGTTGCAAAAAGATTCAGGGCTTTTACTTCGCCAAACCCATGACGCCAGAAGCTGCCTTGCGATTCATTCAAAAGTCAAATCAGCCATCACCAGAGCAGTAGAAGCAACCTCAAGAGCGTCATCAACCACACAGGGCGGAAGATGCTTCAACCGGCTCCAATGATGTGTAGCAAAAACTAAGCCGCAGAAGCCGGATTGCTGTAGCTTGTAGCCGCCGCTTCCGAGGTGTTTGCTTGAGTGGACGATTCAATCTTTGCAGGTGCGGGCTGTGATTCAAAACCAACTTGATTACCCAGCGCAAAGGCTACTAACCAGCCCACAATTAGCAGAGCAAGAACGATTGCCATTTGTTTGCAGTTCCTCAATAGTTACGGTGCTTTATCTTGACTAGACCCAACGATTGCGATCACAGTTCAGCGACACAGTTGCTACATTGAGTCTCTTACTTAAAGTATCTTAACAAACTTTGCATGCAAATGCTGCCTTCAAAGTCAATGAGCAAAAATACTTTCTGTCTAAACATAGCACTTATCAATAAGCATTTATACTCG
>JBCBFY010000016.1:29517-65408 GCA_038527325.1 Cyanobacteria bacterium J06614_10 | reverse complement strand
CTCAACGCGGGGTCTATTCGCAACATGCGCAAAATGAAGGTCGCCAACCCGATCATGCAAAAGCGCATGGCCGAAGTCAAAGAGCGCTACAAAGACGACCCCGTCAAACAGCAAGAAGAAATCAAAGGCCTTTACTCCGAGTTTGGCAACCCCCTTGCAGGCTGCTTCCCGGTCGTCCTGCAGATGCCCATCCTCTTCGCGCTATTCGCCACCCTAAGAGGATCGCCGTTCGCCGATACTAACCTCCCGGTAAACCTCAAGCTCGTCCCTCAAGAAGCCATTGAGCAAGTAGAGCAGGCCCCTTTAGTCAATAAGCCCACTAATATTTTCGTCGCAGACGGTGAACATTTTCGCGTCAGTGCGGTTGTACCCAGCGGTAGCAAGCTAGGCGTCGGCGAAACCACAAAAATTGAGCTGCGCTCAGTAGACGACCAGTCCCTAGATGAACTCGCCGAAGAGTATAGAGAAGAAGGCGTAGATATCACCCCCGAGTGGGAAGTGACCAAAGGTGAAGACCTCGTGGCTGTCCAGCCCGATGGCACCATCAAAGCGCTAGCGCCTGGCGATGTCACCATTCAAGCAAAAGTACCAGGCTTAGCCGCCGATAAAGGCTTCCTGTTTATCGAAAAGCTCGGTCGTATCGGCGTCACTGGCGACAACGGAGAGATCCACTGGGACATCCTCGGCATGATTGTCTTCTTCGGGCTCAGCCTGTACGTCTCCCAGCAGGTTACCAATTCAGGGAACGCGGCTAGCCCTGCAGGCGAAAACGATCAGCAACAGGCGATCGCAAAATTCACCCCGATTATTTTCTCTGGCATGTTCCTCTTCTTTCCCTTGCCAGCAGGGGTATTGATGTATATGGTGATTGCCAACATCTTCCAGACAGCCCAGTCCTTCATTCTCTCCCGAGAACCCCTTCCCGAAAACCTACAAAAGCTCGTTGACGCCCAGGCAAAAGCCGCAGGCAATGGCAGCAGCGACAACCGGCAAAAGCTTGCCTTTGAGCCGGGCACTGGGAAAAAAGCTGCCAAATCCGACGCAACGAAAGCAAAATCTGGCAAGGCAGATAGCAAGAAAGCGAACAACAGCAAAACCAACCGAGCCAACAAGCTGAGCGCCAAAAAAGGGAGTGCCAAGAAAAAAGCATCCAAGTAAATGATGCAAATGCCCTAAAGAATGCCTGAAGCCAACCCACAAAGAGCGACAGTCGGTTGATAATATAGAGCCTAGCTAATGCAAGCCAGCTAATAGTGCATCCATACTGTCAGCTGTGTATCCATTAGTGTAGATGGAGAATGTTTGTTGGCTCAGGTGGGGAGAGAGATGAAAAAAAGCACTGACTGGTTAGAAAAGCTGCTGGCGCTGCAGGGATTACAGGCCAGCGTCAGCGGTGACCAGACCGTCGGAGACCTCGGCGACGATAGCTATTGGCTGACCATCGACGACGCTACCCTATCCGATGCAGAAATCAATACGCTCATTGGCGAACGGGGGCAGGTTCTAGATGCCATCCAGTATTTGGCCAACACCATTCTCAACATGGGTGCCGACGAAGCCGATCAGCACTCCTACACCGTTGAGCTGCGTGGCTACCGCAAAAAGCGGCAGGCCGAACTCAAAACCCTCGCAGAAGAAGCTGCTAACGAAGTCCTCAACAATGGCAAGGCAGAGCACGAAGTAAAAGGCCTCTCCTCAGCAGAGCGTCGGCAAGTCCACGGCCTACTCGGCGAATACGAACAGCTCAAGACCTTTAGCCGCGGCCGCGAGCCCGAACGGCACCTCGTCGTTCAGCGGATCGATCTCTCCGACATCGACCTCTCCGACACCGAAAACGAGCCCGATACCGAAAGCGAGTAAGCCACCTGACCCGACCCGTCAACCACATCGCAAGTCAAGACTCAATTGACAGCAGGCACACTGACAGCAGGCACACTGACAGCAGGCACACTGACAGCAGGGACGTCGCTGACCATCCACCCGTCCAGAAGACGATGAGAGCTATCCACATTCCGCAGATTTTGAACGCGCCCGACAAAACGATCTCGATAGACATCGCAGAGCACCTACCCAACTTAGAAACCCTAACCCCCGTAAAAGGGACACTGAGCGTCGCCCACCGAGGCACATTTCTAGAAGTCGCTGCTGCCGCTAGTGCCATCATGACACTAGAGTGCGATCGCTGCCTGCAGAGCTACAACACCCGAGTCCAGGTAGACACCTCAGAAATTCTGTGGCTACAAGAACCTACCTCAGAAGAACTCGAACCCGAAAAAGAAGTCGAACTCGAAGACCTCGTCGAATCCTTACCGCCCCAGGGTTACTTCAAACCCAGCGAATGGCTCTATGAGCAAATGTGCCTCGCCATCCCCCAAAAGCAAATTTGCAATAGCGACTGCCAAGGCATCGAAATCAAAAACAACCCGCCCGCTAGCGAAATAGACCACCGCTGGGCAGCCCTCTCCATGCTCAAGCAGCAGCTGTCAGAGCAATAGTCATCGGTGCGTTGATGCCGGATAAGATCGTCGTAAGCATAAAACCATGAGGCCTAAGCATTCTCAGCTTCCAAAGCCGCAATTCTCGCCTTCAAAGGTTCTACAATCGCCTCAACCTCAGCTTCGGAATAGCGCACCGGAATATGCTGCGAGCAATTCTCGCTAAAGGCCTCCACCGTAAACAAAATAGCCCGCTCAACCTGAGCCGGATAGCCCGGCATACTCAGCGACTCCATCAACGCAAAGTCATCTTCCACATAGCGAGCGCGACCCCATAGCTTCACCCGTCGCCGGTGCCGATAATCCATCAAGAAAATAAACGCCTGGTCGTGCTCTGACAAATTTCCCACCGTCAGATACTGCACATTGCCAGTAAAATCGGCAAATCCTAGCGTTTTCTCATCAAGAACCTTCAGAAACCCCGACGGTCCCCCGCGAAACTGAATGTAAGGATAGCCATTAGAACTGACCGTACCGAGATACATGCCATCTAGCGACGCAATAAATTCTCCCAGCGATGGCGTGATTGCATCATTCGCCTTTCCCTTCGCGATGTAGCGCTCGTAGGTTTCCCGCGACCCCCTCGCCAGCTGAGCCGTTTTCACCGCTGGCGTAAATGCCAGCTCTCCAAATTTACTTGCCATAGAACGTACCCTAGCAATAGAACGTGCTCGCAAACGCTACCCGATGCCCCGCATCCCCACAAACTTAGGCAGCTGCTTCATCCGCTCAATCCAATCCAACACGTGAACGTAGCCACTCAAATCAATCTGACCATCTGCAGAGAGGGCAACATAGGGAAAAACGGCAATATCCGCAATGGTTGGATGCCCGCAGGCCAGCCAGTCTCGCTGGGTCAAGTGCTGTTCTAGCTGCTGCAAAATGAAGCCAGCTTTCTGCAGGGTGCTATCAATATCAATCGTGCTCACCTTAAACAGGTGATAGAGCCTTGCCGATTCGGGTCCTTGGCGAACTTCACCGGCAGTCGTAGAGAGCCATCGCATGACTTCTGCCATTGATAGCGGCGCAAGCGGTAGCCAGTGCTCAGACTGTTTGTCCCCATACTGACGCGCCAAATACACTAAGATTGCCTGAGCATCGGCAATCACCGTTTCACCATCGGCCAGCACCGGTACCTGCCCAAAGGGGTTCAGCGCCAAGAAAGGGGGCTGCCGGTGCTCGCCTTTTTCTAGCGCGACGTCGATATTTTCATACTCCAGGTCAAGCATCGATAGCAGCAGCTTCACCTTATATGCGTTTCCCGAGAGTGGATGACCATAGAGCCTTAACATAGAGCGATCCTCATCGGCATAAACCGAACGAACGGTACAGTCATATTAAACCGATCGTTCGGTACACTGTCAATAGATGCTTAGCAGGTAGCTTGTTATGCCTTTGAATTCTTTTTGCATCCGTATTCTCTGCGCTTGATCCATGTCCCGCGAAACCTACGTTCCTATTTTGTTTCAGCTGTTTCGGCACCACGGCTACGACGGTGTTAGCCTCTCAAAAATCGCCACAG
This sequence comes from Cyanobacteria bacterium J06614_10, assembly GCA_038527325.1. GTDB lineage: Bacteria > Cyanobacteriota > Cyanobacteriia > Phormidesmidales > Phormidesmidaceae > Phormidesmis. The sequence continues at coordinate 61,391 of JBCBFY010000016.1, read as the reverse complement.
CAACAAACTTAGGCAAAGCAAGCCTTTACCACCACTTCCCCGGTGGCAAAGCCGAGATGATCCAGGCGACACTAAGCTACAGCGAACAGTGGTTAGAAGAAAATATTCTTCAACCGCTGCAGCAAGATGGCGGGGCCCAATTCAGGCTGCAACAAATGTGCGATCGCCTAAACGAACTCTACGCCGCCGGAAAACAGCCCTGCCTAATTGCAGCGCTCACCACCGGCACCCACCGCGATATCTTCCAAGCACAGGTCAAAGAAAGACTCAAGGCACTGGTCGATGCGATCGCAGCCGTCCTCACAGCCGCAGGCCTATCATCCACGGTCGCTCACCAGCGCGCAGAAGATGCGGTCATCACCATTCAAGGGGCACTTATTCTCTCTCGTGGATTAGATAATCCAAAACCTTTTCAAAGAGCGATCGCTCAGCTACCCAACCGGCTCTGTGAAGGGTTAAACCCCTCATAAAAAGAAAACCCAACGTCCGGAAAGTTACGCTAGCAATTTATATTTTGATTCCTTATTTCGAAAGGGGTAAATACATTTATATTCTTGATGCCGTCGAAACTACTGAGCTTTTGTAGAATCGGACAAATAGCGATTCATACCACCTCTCAAAATGCGCCGAAACCCTTACTTTAAGGAGACTTCACCCCACAAAAAACACTTTTTTACCTGCCAAAAGAACAGGTATAAAAACGTGATTTCACGCATAGTCGACGACGTTTCCTTGAGTATTGAAAACGCGCGATCCCTTGGCATCAAAGAATATTGATAGGTTATCTCCCTAGATATACCGAACGAACCTTCCTCCGTATTTATAAAGTTGACATGAATCCTAAACAACGTTTGAATAGGGTGGTCAAACAAAAGGCACACGCTGCCTGCTCGGTCATCGTCACTGATTGAGTGCATCTTCCCAGGACATTTCCAGGCTGTGACATAGCATCTGCAAGTGAGAAAGGTAACCCGTACAAAATAGCCATTCAGCGTACGCCTTTCGCCGATAGCCCCAGACCGCCCCCAACCTTATTTGCGACCTATTTTCAGCTTCGACCAACCGAAGTTGCAAGACTTTGATAATTACCCATTCGCTTTGAAGCGAACCGGTCAACCTGTCTTGATCAGCGATTTCAGCTATCAATTCCCTAGCGTCTAATAGCTCATCATCTATCACCATGACCTACTGATGTTGTCTGTAGGTTGAGATTGTTGTGCACGCCCCCGCACAACAAAAAATCAGTCAAAAACAGTCGCGTACCTGTAGCATTCCAACGCCGCTAAGTGCCTGTGCAAATTGCGATTGCGATATCCATGCGGCTATGCACAACAAGCCATACCCAAAGGCTCGCTCACCCTACTCTCTTCACCGCCTCAAAAATCACGAGATTGCCCCAATCCATTAAAAACAACAATCTCGCGTGCACCCAGCACCCAAAAATCAGGAGAAAACCCTCAATGGACAATGCATCAATGGATTCTACAGACACAACGAGCCATCACCACAATTCCCACAGCTCTACGCAGGATCCCAACCACCACAAAGACCACAGCGCGTTCCAAAAGCTCATCGACGCCACCCGGCCAACCCACACCACCATTCGCAATGGCGCATGGTCTGACCCTAGCACTTGGCAAAATGGCAAAGTACCTGGCGACAACGCCAAAGTACTTATCAAAAGCGGCACCACTGTCACCTACGATCAAGAAAGCGACGCTCGAATACAAACGGTTGTTATCGAAGGCAACCTCCGCTTCTCCACAAACAAAAACACAAAGCTGTACGTTGAGACCATTCTCAATGGCACAGAGGGCCAGCTAGACATTGGCTCTAGTGCCAAAGCCGTCGCTGCCGACAAGCAGGCACAGATCATCTTCACCAGCGATCGCGCCCTCAACACGCAGTGGGACCCCACCCAGCTCAGCAAAGGCCTCGTCAGCCACGGCGAAGTCAACATTTACGGCGCCCAGAAACTCGGCAAAGCCGCCCTAGCAGGCGATGCCCTAGCCGGTAGCAACGTCCTCAAGTTTAAGCAACCCCTCTCCGGCTGGCGAGTCGGCGATCGCATCGTTTTAGGCGGCACCAGCTATCGCTATGGCGCGCAAGACTCCGACAACAGCAGATTTCGAGACGAAGTCCTCACCATCACAGCCATCAACGGCAACGAAGTTCGCTTCATCAATGAAGACATCACCTCAGGCGACAATACTGTCCTCCGCTACGACCACGTTCGCAGCACCCTCGCCAACCCCAACGACCTCACCCTGTACGCAGGCAACCTCAGCCGCAACGTCAGCTTCGAAACCGAAAACGGAGCAGACGTCCCCATCAGCAGACGTGCCCACGTCATGCTCATGCACAACCCCAACGTCAAAGTGCTCAACGCGGGCTTCTATCACCTTGGGCGCTCAGATAAAAGCAAACTCGTCGATGATGTAGGCACCAACGTCGACGGCACACCCGGAAAAGGCAAAAATCAACGCGGGCGATACTCACTCCATCTGCATCGCACCGGCGCAGAAGATTTCAATGGGCCAGCCGCCATCGTCAAAGGGAACGCGGTCGAAGGCAGTCCCGGCTGGGGCATTGTGCAGCACGATAGCCGCGCAGGCCTAGAAGACAATGTTGTTTTCGATACGGTAGGCGCTGGCATCGCAGCCGAATCAGGCAACGAAACCGGATGGTGGACCAACAACCTAGTCATCAAAACCACCGGCATTTCCCACCAGCAGGCCAACCAAGAGAGAAAAGTAAGAGAGAAAAAGTTCGACTTTGGCAGCGAAGGCAGTGGATTCTGGATACAGGCCTCACAGATCAAAAACGCCAACAACACCGCGATCAGCTCAAACAAAACGGGCATGGATCTATTCAGCGGTGTACTCGATACCGCTAACACCTTCCGCGATGTCAAAACCGTCAAAATCAGCAACTTGCCGCCAAACCTGCGCAAGCTCTTTCCCGCTGGACAAACAGAAGTCGATATCCGCGATATTCCCCTAGCCGATGTCACCGGCTTTGAGAGCTACAACGCCAACACAGGTCTGCGCGTTTGGGGACGACAGACCAATTTCGATGGAGAGCTAGACTTTAGCACCAGAGAACTCGAAACAGCTCACGAAGGTAGATCCAGCATTAAAAACTTCAAGCTCTGGGGAAACCTGTACTCTGGCGCGCTCGTTCAGTACAGCACTAACGTCGACCTAGAAGATGGCTTGATTCTCGGACGCGATACCGAAGAAATCTCAAGTAACGGCGCAGGCCTTCTGCACAACGACGCTACCTTCGGATCCCAGCACCGAAACCTAAAAGTGGGCGGCTTCAATGAAGGTGTTCGCATCGAGTATCCCAACAGCAACAAAGAAGCGATCGCATCCTCCATCACCGGCAGCAGCTTCTTCAAAAACAACTACAACCTCAACAAAGTCGGCGACGAAGGCCCCAGAAACAACCGCCCCGATGACTTCGGCGCCTTCCTCAAGCTCAACAACAACCGGTTTACCCCCGACAAAAACAACAGAGCGCCTGTCGCCAACTTTAGCACCCAAGCGCTAGGCGGCTTAGCCGTTGCGCTAGATGCCAGCGCCTCACGAGATCCCGACCCCCTCAAACCAGGAGACGGCACCCCCCGCCAGCTAGAGAGTAAAGGGATCGCCGCCTACGGATGGGACCTCAACAACAACGGCACCATCGACCGCTACGGACGCACCCTCACCCACGTCTTCGACAAAGCGGGCAGCCAAACAGTCGCCCTCACCGTCATCGACAGCCAGGGCCAGGCCACCACCCTTCAAAAAACAGTCAACGTTCAAAACAGCGACTACGTCAACGCCTTCTCAAACGGCAGCTTCAACAGTAACACCCCCACCCAAGAAAACTGGCAAAACAACAGTCAGTGGGCCGACAAAGGGTGGTTCCTTAACAAAGACGCTCGCATCACCGGAGGACACGCCCGCATTTCCAAGCCCGGCGCCTACGGTGGCTACATCGGCCAAGTTACCCAAAACAACAAAGTGCACCGCGGCCAGCAAACCCTGCGCTTCAAGCTCAAAAACCTAGAAGGCGCCCCCAAACCCAACAGCTGGGAAGACAACCAAATGACCGTGACGCTGTGGGGCATCAACGGCCAGTTCAAGAATTCTGATGCCTACAACATGGCTGGACCAGAGCAAGTAGGCACCCTACCCATGCAGAGCAAAAAGCTCACCCAAAAAACCTACGGCACCAAAGAAAACGGCACCTTCGACTGGAAAAACTTCAGCCTCGACGTCAACCTCGGTCAAGGCTACGACTACCTCCTGTTCCAAATCAATACCAAAAGCACCCACAATTCAGGCGACTATGTCGCCATCGACGATGTCTTTCTCAAAGGCCCTGCCGCGACATCAGCAAACACCTCTCCAAACAACCCACCCACTCAAGGCAGCGCCGAACCCCAGCCCCAAAAAGCCCCGCTCGAAGAGCCCCAAGATCCTACCCCAACCACTCCGAACAATGCCCCGCCCAAGCAACCCATGGCCAGTCCCGGTTTTCCCGCTGGGCTTACCCCGGTCGCTCGTCTCAGCTTCGACGAAGGCACCGGCCAGCTAGCCGCCGATACCTCAAATAAAAGCAAAAACAACAGCGGCACTCTTCGTGGCAATGCCGATTGGGACGAAGGCAAGTTCGACCAAGCCGTAACATTCAACGGCCAGAAAGACATGGTCACCCTGCGCAAGTCGAGCGATATCAACCTGGGCACCCACGACCGCCGCACCGTCTCCGTCTGGTTCCAGGCAGACGATGTTTTGAACAACAACAAACAGGTAATCTACGAAGAAGGGGGCCGGGTACGCGGGCTCAACATGTACATAGAAGATGACCTGCTCTACTTTGGTGGCTGGGGTACGCCCAACCGCCAGTGGATGGGCTCTTGGATCAAAACAGACAAAATTGAGTCTGGGAAGTGGCACCACGCTGCCCTAGTGCTTGAGGGCACCGGTCGCCTCCAGGACGATGCCATGACTGCCTACCTCGACGGCGAAAAGGTGGGTTCAGCAGCGGGCACCAAGCTCTGGGCACATAGAGACGATATCGGCATTGGCAATATCAACGGCACCGCCAGATTCCACGACGGCCTGATCGGTCGTAAGGGGCTAGGCCTTGCGGGCAGCATCGACGAAGTCCAAATCTACAACGATGCGCTAAGCGCCACTCAAGTGCAGCAGTTAGCCGGTGGCCTATAGTGCAATTTTGCCCCTATCGCTTTGGGCTTATCATTTTATTGAGTAGCGGCTGGCAATGCCAGTCGGCTACGGCCCTCAGTCAGGATAGGTCCCATGAGCTTTCGCGAAGAGCTGAGTTTGTTAGTGCGATCGCGCTACCCACTCATTTACATTCCCACCCGTGAAGAGGCTCGCGCAGAAGCTGCGATCGCAGCCTGCGCCCAAGACATTGGCAATCGCAGCGTCTACACCTGGGACTATGTAGACGGCTATCAGGGCAATCCAAACGATGCTGGATTTGGTCGGCGCAACCCGCTTCAGGCCCTAGAGCTGATTGAAAAAGTGCCCGCCGCCGCCGCTGCCCTCTTCGTGCTTAGAGACTTCCATCGATTTCTAGACGATATCGCCGTCTCCCGCAAGCTCCGCAACCTGCTCAAGCTGCTCAAATCCCAGCCCAAAAATATTGTCATTCTCTCCGCCCAGCTCACCATCCCCGATGAGCTGAGCAACATCATCACCGTCCTAGAATTTCCCCTCCCCACCGCCGGTGAAATCCGCACCGAAGTCGAACGGCTCCTCGCCGCCACCGATAGCCCCCTCTCCCCCCGCGATATCGATGAATTAGTTCGCTCCTGCCAGGGCCTCGCCCTAGAGCGCATTCGCCGGGTTTTAGCCAGAGGCATCGCCGCCCACGGCACCTTCGAACCCAGCGATATCGACCTCATTCTGGAAGAAAAGCAGCAAACCATTCGCCAAACCCAAATCCTAGAGTTTTACCCGGCCACAGAGAAGATCTCCGACATCGGCGGGCTCGAAAGCCTAAAAGATTGGCTGCTCAAGCGGGGCGGCGCCTTCTCTGAACGGGCCAGGCAGTATGGCCTGCCCCATCCGCGTGGGCTCATGCTGGTCGGCATCCAGGGCACCGGCAAATCTTTGACCGCCAAAGCGATCGCACACCACTGGCACCTGCCCCTCCTGCGCCTCGATGTCGGCAGGCTCTTCGGCGGCCTCGTCGGCGAATCAGAATCACGCACCCGTCAAATGATTCAGCTGGCAGAAGCCCTCGCCCCCTGCATCTTATGGATAGACGAAATCGACAAGGCCTTCGCAGGCTTTGACGGCAGAGGCGACTCAGGTACCACCAGCAGAGTATTTGGCACCTTTATCACCTGGCTCGCCGAAAAGACCTCCCCTGTCTTCGTCGTAGCCACCGCCAACAATATTCAGGCCCTCCCCCCCGAAATGCTGCGCCGAGGCCGCTTCGACGAAATCTTTTTCGTCGGGCTGCCTAGCCAAGAAGAGCGCGAAGCCATCTTTTCGGTTCACCTCTCTCGCCTGCGCCCGCACAACCTCAGTAGCTACGACCTCAGCCGCCTAGCCTACGAGACCCCAGACTTCTCCGGCGCAGAAATCGAGCAGGCTATCATCGAAGCGATGCACATCGGCTTCAGCCAAAATCGCGACTTCACCAGTGACGACATCCTCGAAGCCGTCAGCCAGATCATCCCCCTCGCCCGCACCGCCCAACAGCAAATAGAGGCCCTCCAGAGCTGGGCTGCTGCCGGTCGTGCCCGCCTCGCCTCTCGCCAAACACCCCTTACCGAAAGAATCGAACAACAGCGCAAAAGTGAGACCTGATCAGATCCTTTACCCAGCGTCCTCTTCACGCTATAACCAGTAAGACTCACACCCACACAGATCCTTCTCTCTTGCCATGGTGATGAAAAACTTTCTATTAGGACTCAGCAAATTTGTCCTGGGCATTATCCTTGCAATGCTCATCATGACGCTGGCCGGCGCGTCTATGCTGAGATACTTCATGGCACGCACAGCAGAAACCCCAGATCGTCCTGTCTACGAAAACGATCTGCCAGAAGAGCCTCAGAGTCCTACAGCTTCTGCGCCCGCAGCCGATCCAGCAGAAACCGCTGAAGCATCCGCACCAGAGCCCGAGCCAGCCCCAGAACCAGAACCCGAGCCAGAGCCAGAACCCGAACCCCTCACAGAAGGAACCTACAGCGCCTACGTCACGCAACCTGTTGGCCTCATTCTCAGGGCCGGGCCAGGCACCGACTACAGCAATATTGGCGGCATCGGCTATGAGGAGAGTATCGTCGTCCTCGGTGAAGAAGGCGGCTGGCTGAACGTGCAGCTTAGCAGCGGCGAAGAAGGCTGGATAAAAGACGGAAACACAGCCAGAGAATAATCCGAGTCTTGGGGGGCCGAACCTAAGCTAACGGACTTAGCTCAAACAGGCCAAAGCTGACGAACCCAAAACTGAGATTTCTATTAAGAAAGCTGTCACATTTCAACAGTTGGTTACAGAACAGCTGTAACCCTAAGCGCTGGTGCAGACCCGGATGATAGCGTGGGATCGCTACCGAGTTGGGTCTAGAGCCTAGGCCACCATGCTTTTATGCGCAAAGACTTTCGCAAAGACTGGCTGACATCACTCGTCATAGCAGCGTTGGGGGCGGGCATCATCACCTCTTTCGCTGTAAACCAAGGACAAAATCCATTCACAGGACTGGGCATCACCGCGATCGCAGCCATCTTCGCCGTCGCCCTCGACAACTTTCTCTAAATAGCCCACCCACAAAAGACCTTATCAACCGGCACCCAAAACCACTCAATATTGATTCACGGTTCTATTATCTGCAGAAGAAAATATAAAACACCAGATAATAAAGCATCAGAGAAACCCTCAAGCCGCACCCCGACCCACGCAACGACTTGCAACCAGTCGACAGCGATCGCGGCCAGCCTTCTCACACACCGAGTGAATCAAGACAATGCTATTTGTGACCAACCGGGTTTTAGCGCAGGGACTCACCCCGCTACCCGCCCCCGGGTCAGAATTCAGACTTGCCCGCGCCGTCAATTTTGTCCTCACAAACAATCAGGCTGAGCAGTCCTTCTACTGCTGCCGCCGCACCAGCCCCAACAACTACACCGAAATCGGCAGCGACAACTTTTTCGACCAAATAAAAAATCTCGAAGCCGAACAGCTCCTCTTCTACATCCATGGCTTCTCCAGCCTGCCCGAAGACGCCTTTGCCCAAGCCGAAAAGCTACAGCAACTGCTCAATACGCTACACCTAGCCAATCGCCGCACCCCTGGGAACAATCCCAAAATCCAAGTCATCCCCTTTATCTGGCCCTGCGACAACGACTTCGGCGCCATTCGCGACTACTACGATGACCAAAAATCCGCTGACGCCAGCGGCATCGCCTACATGCGCCTGATGCAAAAATTTCTCAGCTGGCGCGAAGAAAACAGCACCCTAACCAATCCCTGCCTCAAGCGAGTAAACGTCTTGGCCTATTCCATGGGCAACCGCGTTCTTCGCAGCGCGCTGCACCTCTCAGCCAAGTACTACCCTCAAAGCGGCCTCACCCTACTTTTCCGCAACGTATTTATGGCCGCTGCCGACCTGGTAAACGAAACCCTAGAGCCCGGCGAAATAGGTGGCGTCATCCCCCTCATGAGCCGCAACGTGGTGGTGTACTACGCCGCTGACGACCTAGCCCTACGTGCCAGCAAAATCGCCAACGTCACCAGCGTTGCCGCCTCCCGCCGATTGGGCCACACCGGCCCCGAAAGCATCAACAAATTGCCCAGAAACGTATACGCCATCGACTGCGACGACTTCAACAATCGCTACGACCGGCTTGGCCACCGCTACTTTCTCGAAGATCCGCAAACTGGCGATGCTGGCCTGCTACTCCGCCACGCCTGGATGTGCATGCGCACAGGCAGAGTCCCCATCACAGACCCTGCCCTACCCGACAGCCGCATCGAAATCTTAAATGAAAGACAGATATAACTGGTTGCTGAGTCGCTGCTAACCGGCGATTCAGCTCAAGAACAACGCTCGCTCCGCTACCCGTCGCCGCGTTAGGCCCGCCAATACGCGCCCGCCCGCCCGATTCCACCGGAGAAACTCATCGGCTGCGCCAGACACATCTCCCGCATTTAGCCGACGAAGCAGCGTCGAGCTATTCAGCGCACCGCTCCCCACGTTGTACGCAAAAGAGACCAGCGCTGCAAACTGATTTTCTGTAATAGGTACGCGCACAGCCCGGGTCACCGCCCGTTCAAACGTAGCCACATCATCACGCAGCAGCGCAGTCGCCTGCCCAAGCGTAATGCGCTGTCCGGGGGCCGCCGTTCGCGTGTGTCCATAGCCAATCGTCCACACCCCCACAGCATCTTGGTAAGCATTCAGCCTTAGCCCTTCAAAAGATTTGATCAGGTCTAAACCCGCCCGGTTAATACGACCCGTCGTTGCTAGCGGCGTCAGGTCTTGCTCCCTCGGCGCAAGCGGCGCGTCCGCATCGAATAGCGCAGCCCAAGTGCTGGGTCCCACGCTGCCATCAGCATCCAAATTTGCCTGCTGCTGAAACAGCGCGATCGCCCGCTCGCTTCTCGGCCCATACCGCCCGTCCGTCTCAATTCGCCATCCCAACGCCTGCAGGCGTTGCTGCACCTGCTGAGCCTGCAGATCAAACCTCGAGGTTTCGAACGGATTGTAGCGAAGCAGCCTCCCTGGATATGGCACATCCAGACCGCCTTCTATCTCATTTTCTCTTTCGCCTCCACCGGTAATCGTGCTGTTATCAAAAGCAGCTCGCCACGTTTGCAGGCCCACGACGCCATCAGCTATCAGTCCTTTCTCACGCTGAAATTGCAGCGCAGCTAGCTCACTTTCAGGACCATAAAAACCATCTACAGCCAAGCGCCAACCGCGCTGCCGCATCTGAGCTTGCCACTGAGCAACGGCTGGCCTGCGCTCTAACGGCTGTCCCGGCTCATATCGCAGCAAATACCCCGGATATTCAGGCACCATCGCAGTGGCAACGCTTGCAGGCTGCGTCGCAAAATCTTCACGCCCCCCCAACGGATCCATCCGCGACTGCGCAGGCAGAGAAGACAACAAATCTGCCAAAATTGGAGGATTAGCCGATAGCGTTTCAGGCATCAGACGGCTAATGGGCGTCTCTTCTGCAGCGTAAGCCTGATCAAACACAGCCTGCGTGGCAGCTTGCGCCTCCCAGCTGCTACCCACACCCGCCGAATACTGTGTCCCCGGAACCTGATTAGGCAGTGGCGTCGCCCCAGACATTTCAGTACCAGACATTTCAGTATCAGTCGCAAACGGTAACCCATCAGCACGACGAGCCTCAAAATTAGGAGCAGTGGACAAAAAACTTGATGCAGTCATACGCAAACAGTCAACCCCAATCATCCTCTGCTTTTACAAAGCGTTTAGGGTGAAATCAGCAAGAACATATCAAGAAATCTTGATTTAACCTTCCATTTTCTTCTTCTTTCTCCTTTTCCCTAAAAAAATTCCCTGCAGACGCATGCGCTACAGGGGTTAATGACAGTCTCTCTACAGGGGATAACTAAAATACTGTAAAAGCGTTAGATACCGTACTTAGTTCAACGATTCTAAATAGTCACGAACGCGATTTCGTCGCTTGGGCTGGCGTAGCTTCTGCAGCGCCTTAGATTCGATTTGCCGAACTCGCTCACGAGATAGCTCCAGCGTGCGCCCAATCTCTGCTAGAGAGTAAGGCACCCCATCTTCCAACCCAAACCGCAGGGTAATCACTTCCTGCTCACGGGTCGTCAAATCGGTAAGCAGCTGCTGCAAATCACGCTTGAGCGATTCGCGCATCAGCAGGTCTTCAGGGGAAATATCTTCCGCCTCTAGCAGGTCACCTAGCTCTGTGTCGCGGTCCTTACCCACCTTCGTATCTAGCGATACTGACCGAGGCACCTTCAGCAACACTTCCCGCACCTGAGCCACCGTCATATCTAGCTCACGGGCAATATCGTCCACCTTAGCGGTGCGCCCCTGCGTCTGAGAAATCTTGCGCTGGGCCTTCTTGATTTTGTTGAGCTTTTCAGTAATGTGAACAGGAAGGCGAATGGTGCGGCTCTGCGTAGCGATCGCCCTCGTAATGCCCTGACGAATCCACCAGTAGGCATAAGTGCTAAATCGATAGCCCTTAGTCGGGTCAAATTTCTCAACCGCCCTCTCTAGGCCCAGCGTACCTTCCTGAATCAGATCTAGCAGCTCCAGGCCGCGATTCTGATACTTCTTCGCCACCGACACCACCAGACGCAAATTCGCCTTGATCATGTGCTCTTTGGCCCGCACGCCTTCAGCCTGCACGGTCGCCAGCTCTTCCACTGTCAGACTTGCTAGCTCGGCCCACAGTCGCTTCCCCTCAGCCAGGGTCGGCTTCAGCTCGGCCACATCAATGCCTGCGGTCTTAGCCCATCGCTCCAGAGAGGGGCGATGGCTGAGCTGCGCCGTCAGCTGATCGCGCGTGTTGAGCAAGTGCACATAGGTCGCCAGCGTACCGTCTGCAGCTTCAGCAGCCTTATCACGCAAGCCCAACAGCTCCATATGCTGCTGAACACGCTGTGCCTCAGCCACTTCCTCATCCCGCTCTAGCAAGCTGACACGGCCAATCTCTTGTAGGTATAGCCGCACGAGGTCAGTGGTGCGGGTCGCTCTTGGCTTGCTGTGGGTTTCCGCATCAATCCCTTCAATGTGCACATCCACCGGCTCATCGTCCACGAGCGTCAGATCGATTTCGACGGGCTCTCGCAGCGCAGTGACACCGCTCTCTGGTAAATCACGCTCAGTACGTTGTTCAACGTAGTCGGATGTAGCTTTCATGATGGTGTGAAGTAGCGGGTACAGGTTGAGAATCAACGAAGCTCACCCCTTGTTAGCTATTGTTCCCAGCCGGTCAGAACAGGGCGCAAAAGAGACTTTATTCAAGCGGTATCTTCATAGAGCTATCAGGGAAGGCAACAATCTTTCTGCGAATTTTCAACGAGATAGATCAGTTTGTTTAGCAACAAAACGCTTCGGTTAAATCACGACTAAATTCAAAGACAAAGAACCTTGAATGATACAGTTGCCTTCAGCAGATGTATGGATTATTCCCGAAAACAGACATATTTTTGTCACAGTTCCTTTCAATCTCACTGTAAGATTTTCCGCAAACGGTAAGCCTACAGAAAATACATTGACCAAACCAGTTATTTTGCGAAGGAAAAAGAGACAACAACACTGAGCTACACAGCGCTTGACGATTCGATTTAGACAGATTGAGAACCTACACTTCTTACAAGGTAGAGCGCATCCGTTAACAAGTGTCGTAATGCTTTACAACACTCGCTATTAAAGAAATATCAGTTCGGTTTTTACTGAACTGATGGGACTATTCCAGGTTTCTCATTGGCACAGATTGTCGGCGCAAGTCATCAGCGCGAACACCGTCCACGTAGCGCGTGTATATTCGCTTACATCTCTTTGTCGTTTGCATTTTGTTACGACAAGTAGACCTTATCCGACAGGCGATACAGGCTGTTCTTTACGATTATTTACCTGGCTGCTGCAGCGGAATCTGAATTGTAAACGTGGTTCCCTCCCCGGGCGTAGAAGCAGTTTCTAAAGAACCACCGTGGCGCTCTGTCACAATCTGATAGCTGATAGAAAGGCCCATGCCAGTGCCCTGGCCAATCGGCTTCGTGGTGAAAAACGGGTTGCAAATTTGCGATCGCACCGCTTCGCTCATCCCCATCCCATTGTCCCCAATCGTAATCTTCACCTGATCGCCCTGCAGACGGGTTGAGATCATCAGTTGCGGATGGTCCGTCCCTTCTAGCGCATCGATACCGTTGCTCAAGATATTCATAAATACCTGATTTAGCTGTCCTGCGTAGCAATAGACCAGGGGCAAATCGCCATAGTCCTTGAGCACCTCAATCTTGGCCCGATGCGGTTCAGCCTTTAACCGATGGGCCAAAATCATCAGCGTACTGTCGAGCCCTTGGTGAATATCGACAGACTTCTTCTCAGCCTCATCCTTTCTAGAAAAGGTCCGCAAGGAAGCGACAATCTGCCGAATCCGCTCCGCACCCACCTTCATAGAAGACAGCAAATTCATCAGGTCTTCAGTAATAAAGTCGAAGTCGAGATCTTCTAGCTCTTCGGCAATTTCTTCAGGCGGGTCTGGTAGATGCGCCTGATATAGCTTTAGCAAATCAATCAGACTGGCCGCGTAGCGGTTTGCCGGGTTCACATTGCCATAGATAAAGCTCACCGGATTATTAATTTCGTGGGCAACCCCCGCCACCAGCTGACCCAGGCTCGACATCTTCTCCGTTTGCACTAGCTGGGTTTGAGTGCGCTGTAGCTCCGAAAAGGCCTGCTCCAAATCTTCAGCCTGCTGCACCAGGCAAAGCTCAGCCCGCTTGCGCTCAGTGATATCGTTGAGAATCGCCACATACTGATACGGGCAGTCCTCCTCATCTAAAAAAGGCACGATGGTCGTATCGACCCAATAATACTTACCGTCTTTAGACTGGTTTCTAACTTCCCCTAGCCAGACATGCCCATTGCTGATGGTGTACCACATGTCCTCAAAAAATTCTCGCGGATGATAGCCAGAATTTACAACGCGATTGGTTTTTCCCATCAGTTCGGCGCGGCTGTACTTAGAGCGCTCGCAAAACTTATCGTTAACGTAAGTGATGTAGCCCCGGTGGTCAGTAATAGCGACATTCGAGGAGCAATCGAGAGCAAACTTCACGTCGGCCAGCTCTTTCAAAGATTGATTGAGCTGTGATTCTATTTGCTTGCGATCGCCTATATCACTCAGGCAGCCGTACCAAATAATCGACCCATCAGACTGAGGCTGCGGCTTTGCCAGGGTACGCACCCATCTCTGGCGACCAGACGGCAACACCAAACGGCACTCGTACCGGCACACCTTCAGCGTCAGTGCCGACTCGCGAATCGCCTCTTTCAGGCCCTGTCTATCCTCCGCATGCACCAGCGAAAGCACATCCGTCCCCTGCTTTTGCAACCGATCCGGCGAAATATTAATCAAGCGATGGCAGGCTGACGAAACATAGGGAAAAGACACCTCCGAGTGAGCATCTAGCCGCATCTCATAGAGCATGTCTGGAACGTTGTCCGCCAGCTTCTGAAGCCGGTTCTGACTGACGGCAAGCTCCGCCGTTCTCGCCTCAAGCCGTTTGGAAAGCGACTGGTTCAGCTGCTTTGCCTCAATCTCTGCCTGCTTACGCGCGGTAATGTCTTGGGCCAGCGTATTCCATACAATCTCTTCAGCACTAGCTTCAGTAATGGAAGACTCGACGGGCTGCACCATCAGCGAAATCCACTTTGTTTTACCGCTGGGGAGCAAGAGTCGACCTTCCCATTCCCACAGGTGTGGCTGTTTAGCCGCCCTAGCCAACGCCCGAAAAAAGCGATCGCCCTCCTCAGGATGAATCGCATCAAACAAACAATGACAAGCTTGCGTAGCACCACTCACACGCTCCGCAACCGAAGCAGACAGCGGAATTTCTAACAGTCGATAGCAGCCCACACTAATATATGGACAGGCCATAATCACCCCATCAGGGTTCGTCACCACCTGAGAGATGGCACCCGGCACAGCATCCATCCAGTCATGCATTGCAGCTATACCGTCTGCAGTATCGGACAAACGCATCTCTGGCATGTCTTCCGCTGAATGGCTAGGCGAGATAGGAGCTGTCATCGAGATCTTATGAAAAAGCCGCTATCCCTAGCATGCCCGAGGAACACACAAGGCCAAGACCGTATTCTCACCCAAGGAAACCCTATCGACGGACACGCAATCCCAAGCCACCCACAGCCAAAAAACCAAGCAGCAGCGAAGGCTCCGGCACACTCTTAGGCACAGGAGCACCGGGCATCCTCGGACTCACAACAGGATCACTAGGAACAGGGATGAAGTCAATAGGCACATCTGGCGGCGTCGGCACAGAAGGCACAGGTTCTACAGGCACGGGCTGCTCTAGTACAGGCTTTTCTGCCACGGGCTGCTCTGAGATAGGTTCTACGGGTACGGGCGCTTTTGGTGCGGCATTTTTTGCAACACTTTTCTCAACATTCAGTAAAAGCGCACCATCCGCCTGCACAACAGAATAGCTCAGCCCCTCAGACGCAATTCGAGAAAAATCAAACTCAGCACCCGACTCCACAACCCCACTATCAGCGGTGAGAAAAGAAAGCGATCGCCTATCACCCGGCGAAAGGGCAGCGTCAATCTCAAAATCACCCAGCAGAGAGAACTGAATCCGGCCACCCAATAAGGAAGCGTCACCGTCAACAACCTTCAGCACATCAAAAGCATTCTCTTCCAAACCGCCAATCGAAATATCTAGAATACTATCGCCTGACAGCGCAACATCACCTTCAAAAGTCAGCACACCAGCCGTATCGACCACCGCATTCGCATCAAAGACGCCACCAGGGGCAATCATGCCACCATTGAGCACGAACCCTGGCCCACTGTTGTTGACCGCAGAGAAAGCGCCCGATCCCTTGATCAGTCCGCTGTTTATAAACTGCGATCGCCCGCCCGAATCCACCTGAGTACTGACCAGAGCAGACCCATTGTTTAGAAAAGTGCCAGTAGCGCCATTGATAAAACGCTTAGCCCCTTGCCCATTGGAGTTGTAAAGCCCACGATTCACAAACAGCCCCTGATTATCCAGCGGCACCTCGCGCACTTCTCCCCGATTGAGAACAGTTCCCCCGACATTGTTAATAATGGAAGCAAGCTCAAACTTTTGTTCAATCCGTCCAGCATTCTCAATTCTGCCAGCGTTTTCAATACCGGCGATATTCAAAGACACCAAACCAGCGTTATTGAAAGTATTCTCATTTTCTAACCGCGCCACAGTCAGGTCGACCTTACCCGTATTGTTAAAAAAGCCCGTATTCACAATGGAGTCGCTACCGCCTGATCGGGTATTCAGCCCACCTCTATTGTTTAACCGGCCAGCATTGGCAATACGCCCCTCACTCAGATTTATCGAGCCCAAGTTTTCAAAAGTGCTTTCGTTACGAAGCGTCGCAGTATTGGCCAGTGAAAACGACCCCAAATTATTGAAAAAAGCTGAATTTATAAAGCTCGCGTCCGCTTCGAATCCAACAAATCCCGCATTCTCAAAAGGAGACTCACTTTCAACCACAATACGGTCATTCAGTCCCTCAAAGAAAATGCTGTCGCCTGACGGATTTGGATTGGGAGAAAGCGGGACTGCCATAGCTGACTGCGCTATTGGCAACTGCGCAGCGAGCACCACACCAGCCGCAAAAGGAACAGAGCGTACAGCGCTTCGGCGACTCAAAAATAAAACAGGAACAACCATAAGTTGATTGAAAGACTTGGCTAACTGATAAGAAGCTACCATGGTTTCCTAACACTGCTTTTCACCCGTAGATGAGCGCAGGCTCACAGCCCAAGATCTTCTATGTTCCGTACCTCTCTTGGGAGTAGATCTTATCTTTTAAGTGATTTGAGTCACAAAATGAGAAGAATACTGCTTTCCAACTCACACAGTCTTTATAATGCACAGGGTTCGCCTTCCTGTCAGCGCAAGGCTTTCGGAGATGAGTCAACCGCGCTGACTGTCAGCACACCTTTTGTCCAAGAAAAATTGATGAATTCTGATGGCAACATGGCGACTAAGCCAACGAAACGGTAATTCCTAACCAGCAGCAGCACACTGTCTTAACCAAACGAGCAGACCAAACAAGTCACAGAGGAAAAAGCTTGAAAAATGACGGCAGTCAACTGGTTGATCGAAAGAGGTATTTTCGATGCAGACGAACAGTTTTTAACAGTCTTAAAAAAGCACAGCTGCTGCTACAAAGAAGTTCGGTACATAGATTTTAGACCGCAGGAAGCAAAGCGATATTTCCCTGACCATGACTGCGTGTTGTTTAGAGGAACGCTAGGACTAGGACGAGACATTTTACGAACGTCCTGGATTCCAGGGGCATACATGCACGAGAGAAATCTAAGCTGCACAACTTACTACGCTCACTTTGGGCAGCACCTGTTGAACAATCAATACTTCATTCTGCCGCTAGGAGAACTCATCCGACGCAGAACCGAAATACTCGACTATTTTCAATCTAGCGGTGAGCTGTTCATCCGTCCCAACAGTAATATGAAGCTCTTCCGCGCGGGTCTGTTTGACCTAGCCAAGCTCACCACTATTGAAGCACTCAGCAGCGAACTGAAGAGAGATAAAACAACTCTCGTACTCACCAGTCGAAAACGAGTGGTCGAAAGAGAATGGAGATTTTTCGTGTACAAGCAAGAAATTATTACGGGCTCACTGTATCTAGTCGGAGAAGACCGCATCGATCAAAAAGTAAAAGGGGGTGCCGTAGAAAATTATCTCGCAACGGTCCTCAAGCAAGTCGACGGGTATCCAGAGCTGCTGTATACGGTAGATGTGTGCGAGGCAGAAGGGGAATTGCACATTCTCGAACTGGGGTCTTACAGCTGCGCCGGAGCGTACGGCTGCGACCTGGATCTTCTTGTTGAGGCAGGCATTCGCGCAGCCCGAGAAGATTATGCAGCCGTCAATGGAGACTAGCTCTCATCGATCACAGCGTCTCTATCTAGCAGCAGCAGATTGCGCAGCTGATCTGTGTCGAGTTCTGTCAGCCACTGCTCACCGGCGCCCACCACCTGCTCAGCAAGCGCCTTTTTGCTGTTTATCATGTCGTTGATTCGCTCTTCTAGCGTGCCAGTACAGACAAATTTGTGCACCTGCACATTCTTTTTCTGTCCGATGCGGAAGGCTCGGTCAGTCGCCTGGTTCTCCACAGCAGGGTTCCACCAACGATCAAAGTGAAAGACATGATTGGCCCGGGTCAGGTTGAGGCCCACGCCCCCAGCCTTGAGTGAGAGGATAAACAGCTTGGGGCCATTCGGATCGAGCTGAAAGCGGTCGACCATTTCTTCTCGCTTTGCTTTTGACGTGCTGCCGTACAGAAATAGCGCCTCCGTACCCAAGCGATGCTCCAAATGGCGGCTTAGCAGCTTTCCCCACTCAGCAAACTGCGTAAAGATCAGGGCGCGATCGCCCTCTGCAATCACCTCTTCTAGCATTTCATCAAGCCGCTGCAGCTTGCCAGACCGACGATACTTCCCAAGACTCTCCTGCTTCAAGAACTGAGCCGGGTGATTACAAATCTGCTTGAGCTTCACGAGCAGCGCCAAAATCATCCCCCGTCGCTTCACCCCTTCCGCCTCGTCGATCTTGCCGAGCGTGTCATCTACCAGCTTTTGATACAGCCGTGCCTGCTCAGAAGAGAGCCCGCAAAATACGGTCATTTCCTGCTTAGCAGGCAGATCTTGAATGATGCTGCGGTCTGTTTTTAGCCTGCGAAGAATGAAAGGTTGAACGAGCGATCGCAACGTCTTGAGTGAATCTGTGTCGCCATACTTCTCAATCGGCGTCGCAAACCGCCGCTTAAAGAAATTCAACGGTCCCAAATAGCCAGGATTGAGAAAATCCATAATCGCCCATAGCTCAGAAAGCCGGTTTTCTACAGGCGTACCGGTCAGCGCAATCCGAAAATCGCTCTCAACTTCACGCACCGCCACAGACTGCTTAGCCGTCGGGTTTTTAATATTTTGAGCTTCATCGAGCACCATACCGCGCCATTCAATGCGCTTGAGGTCCTTAAGATCGCGCTGCACCAGCGTGTAGCTCGTAATCACCAGATTGAGCTTGGCAGCCGCCTTTTGCAACGCGGCCCCTTTGGGTCGCTTGTCACCGTGATAGACCAGCGACTTTAGCTGATGGGGTGCAAACTTGCTCACCTCCCGCTGCCAGTTGGTCAGCACAGACGTCGGGCACACCAGCAAAACCGGCCCTCCCAAAGCATCTTCCTGCTTGAGGTAGAGCAAAAAGGCAATTAGCTGCACGGTCTTGCCAAGACCCATATCATCTGCCAGGCAAGCACCCAGCCCCCACTGCTCTAGAAAAGACAGCCAGGAAACTCCTTTGGCCTGGTAGGGCCGCAGCTGTCCGGCAAATCCATCCGGCTCGTCCATTGGCACCAGCCCTTGGCTGCCCGTTGTCATTGTTTTAATCAGTTCATCGAGCTTGCCAGAAGCGTCAAACTTTACCACCGGGAGCTTATCAATCAGCTGATTGTCACCGGTGCTAATGCGCAAAGCCTCCTCTACAGAAAGCTTGGTTTGTCCCTTCCGCTTTTCAAAAAAGTCTTTAGCCGCCCGTACATCCTGCGGACGTAGCTCCACCCACTGGCCATTGATCTCCACCAGCGGCGTCCCCTGAGTGATCAGCTCGTCAAATTCGGCCTTGGTGAGAACCTGCCCGCCCACCGATAGCTCCCACTTGAAGTTGAGCAGGCTCTGCAAACCCAGTCGCTGTTTTTTGGGCGGTGCCGTCGCGCTAACCTGCAGACCCAACCGGCTAGCCCCCACCTTGTTGGGATCTACTAAGTTATCTGGCAAAATGACGCCAAATCCACTGTCTTGCAGCCGCCAAGCAGCCGTCTTAATGAACTGAAACGCCTCAATCGGCCCCAACACGCACTGGGTAGGGCTCTGCGCCACCAGCGTTTGCTTAATCGGCTCATAAAAGCGAGTTGCCCGCCCTAGCCCAGCGAGCAGCGTCTCCTGCGGGGCCTGTATCGAGCGCCCTTGATGGGTTAGCTCATCGGTAGGATGCTGCCAGATCAGGTCTGCATCTACCCGGTAGCTGTCATCATCCATAGCCTGCAGTCCGTAGCCTAGGCGCCAGTCTTGAGTGCCAGAAACCGGCGGCTGCAGCACAAAGCAAGTACGAAACCCCTCGCTGGTATCCGAGAGGTTTTGTAGCGGCGCTGTCCAAGTATTGATCGCATCATTCAGGCGGACAGTGCCTGCTGGCGTACTTTCGAAGTGCGGATTTTCTGAGCCGAGCGCAGCGAGCCACTCACGCAAGGGCAGGTCTTTACTCAGCGGCGCAGTCGGCGCGATCGCAGTATCCCGAGCCGCCTTGCGAACCTGCGCATCCACCACCGTAGCGAGAAAGCTACGCACCTGAGCCTCCGCAGAACTGGGCAGATTTACCTTGAGGAGCGACGCCTTTTTCTGAGCTTTCTTAGTCGGCAGTTCTGCGTAGCTCTGACAGATGAACGGCAGGCGATCGCAAAAATCCTTCAGCCGGGTCTGGTCGGTTGCGCTATCGAGCAGGAGCTGCCAAGACGCGATCGCTCCCCGCTTATCACCGCTCACCACCGGCACAAACTTGCCCCGAGCCAGCAGATCCAAACTCCACCGCGTCAGATGAGACCAGTAGCGCAAGTCATCTCCGACAAACGCACTCGCTTCTGAACGGCCCAACGGCAGCGCGCTCAAAAACTTCACCGTCGTTGCCGCGCTCAGACAGCCGCCCGACACCTGCCAAGGATGCAGACAGATTACCCCGTCCTCCGCTGCAGGCGTCTCCGCCGATAGCGTCGGCAGCAGACCATCCTCTTCAAATCTAGTTGGCAATACAACCACTTGCGATCGCCAACTGTCCGACTTCTTGGCACTCCGCCCAGCGCTCTTTCCCTTCGCCGACCCACGTGCACTAGCCCCCTTACCGCCCTTAGAAGCAGCCGCGCCAGAAGGCACCAAAGCCGACTGCATCCAGGCCAAATCTACCGAGTCACTGGGCTCCTCAAAATGGGCCAATAGCTCAGATTGCGTGAGCTGATAGGGCTGCGCTGCAGGCACCAGAGATCCCTCAGTCAGGTCGTCATCGACCGAAACAGCCTCAGCCCTCCGCCACGTTTCACCCCACAGAAAAAACGTCTGCGAGCCAGGTAACCAGTTGCCATGTAAAGTCGCCATCAGGCAAAAACGCTCTCAACCAAGCGGACAAAAATAAACGGTAAGGAGGGACAAATCTTAGCGCAACCCGAACTCAATCAAAATGACCTTGGCCATAAGCGGTCTACCACGGCAGTCACCACAGATAGACAACGCGACAAGTAAACACGGAGAGCAGCCAGCGGTCCCCACACAATGGACCTAACGTTTTTCCAGGAAGTGAAAATCACTCAAAAGCACTTCAACAGCCCTAAGATTCGAACTGCTCGTAGGCAGCCACAATTCGCTGCACCAGCGGATGACGGACCACGTCTGCCTTCGTCAGCTCACAAAACGCAATACCTTCTACCTTCGCCAAGATCCTGGTTGCCAGCGCCAGGCCAGAATCTTGATAGCGGGGCAAATCAGTCTGCGTAACATCGCCTGTAACCACCATACGAGAATTAAAGCCAAGCCGGGTGAGGACCATCTTCATTTGGGCAGGCGTCGTGTTTTGAGCCTCATCCAAAATGACAAACGCGTTGCTCAGCGTGCGGCCACGCATGTAGGCCAACGGCGCCACCTCAATCACACCGCGCTCCATCAGCTGAGGTATCCGCTCCGGGTCCAATAGCTCATGCAGCGCATCGTACAGCGGCCGCAAATAAGGGTTTACCTTCTCCTGCAAGTCACCCGGCAAAAATCCTAACCGCTCACCCGCCTCAACCGCCGGACGCGTCAAAATCAGCTTTTCGTACTCCTCAGCCATCAGCGCTTTGACAGCCACCATCGCTGCCAAAAACGTCTTTCCCGTCCCCGCAGGCCCCGTACAAAACGTCAGATCGCTGCGCCGCAATGCCTGGATATATTGCTGCTGGCGAAATGTTTTTGCGCGAATGACCTGACCGCGCCGGGTGCGAGCAATCACATCCTTCTGAATCGCCTGCAGCTCATCTTCCCGGTGGGTATCTAGCGCGTGGATAGCCGTAAGCACATCGGTCACTGCTATCGACTGGCCCTGGCTCCAAGTGGGCTCTAGGGTCTCCACGATGCGCTTGACCCGAGCAACTTGCTTATCAGTGCCTGCAACACTCAGTTCGCTACCCCGCAGAACCACCGTCGCGCCCGTCTGTTGAGCAATCCGCTTGATATTTTCTTCTCGATGGCCCGCCAAAGCGATCGCATTTTCTGCACTCATCAAGCCAAGCGTGTAAGTACTTCCCATACAGCGTTGGAATCTAATCAATGCTTATCAAACAGCCATTCTTTAGGCAATGGCTTGGGCAAGATATCATTCTGGCCTTGCCTTTTTCTTCGGGGGAGCCGGATTAGTGCTGGGCCGAGGGGGTCGCCTATCGCCACCGCGCCCGCGCCCCATCGGGCGACCCGACCGGCCACCACGACTGCCACCGCGATCGCTCCGCTCCGGCTGCGGCTCACCATACACACTCAGGTTCACCGTCATATCACCCAGCTTCCCCGCAGCCATAATCGCCTGACGGATCGCCTTAATATTGCGACCGCCTCGGCCAAATACCCGGCCCTTATCCTCATCCTCATCAAAGGCTGCTCTCAGCCATAGCTTAGAGCCTCCCGCCAAGGATTCAGAGTGGAACTTCAGCGCTTCCGGCTTATCCAAAAAAGGCTCCATCAGGAACCGAGCCAGCGCCTCATAATTAGCGATATCGGTATTAGCCATATCCGTCGTCCCTGACCTTGCGAGAAGCCGTCTCAATTTGATTGACTTTAATTGATTGACTTTAACCCAATCGACCATTCATCGCCACACCATTGCGCAGGCACACACTAGCTTGCATGCGCTAACTGCAAAGATCAGCCGAATGACCTAACTGCCAAGCTGCTCAAACACATTAGCTCGCTTCAAAATATGCTCGACAGTCTTAGTCGGCTTAGCACCCTCTTTCAACCATTTCAAAATGGCAGGCACCTCAAGGCGAGTTTCATCCGTTCTAGGGTTGTAGAAGCCTAGCTCCTCCAGCGGCCTTCCGTCGCGGCGGTCCTGAGCGCGCATAGCGACGATACGATAGCTAACCTCGCGCTTCTTACCGTAGCGCTTGAGTCTAATCTTAATCATGTGCAGTGTGATGACGGCTTAGCCGAGCAGGTAAAAAATTGACATATCAGAGCACTCAATAGTAGCACCCAAACAGCCACTGATGCGAATTTCCTGCCAAACAAGTTGAGCACAAATGAAGAGCAAAGCGTCTTCACTCAATGCGGTTTGGATGCCCATGAGGAGAGCATCCAAATATTCATCAGGCCCGACTCCGCGACGGCTGACAGCCTATCTAGTCGCAGCCCAGTCGCAGTACATTAGTCTTCGTGGTCTTCAAACGGATCGCTCAACTGCTTTGCAGGTGGGCCAAACGCCGTGTAGACGGCATATAGGGTAAAGGCGCCAACGATGGTAGCGACTGAAACAATAAGAACTGTTGCAGAATCTAAGTTTTCCATTTAGTTTTTTCCGTGATTTCCTCTATGATATTACAGAATATAAAGTAAGTTTACCTCTGGTCCCTTCATGGCACAGCAAACTAAACTGGGCAACCTCCTAAAGCCTTTGAACTCTGAGTACGGAAAGGTTTCCCCTGGGTGGGGCACAACGCCAGTCATGGGCGTTTTCATGGTCCTTTTCCTCGTGTTTTTGCTGATTATTCTCCAGCTGTACAACTCCTCCCTAATTCTCAACAACGTCGATGTGGACTGGAGAAGCCTGGGCAGCTAGGACTCCTGAGCGAATTAGCAGAGCAGTCAGCTGTCGCGTCTACATGTTCTTTCGAATGTCCGTCGCGTCAGAGGGTTGTTCCCCATGTGGGGCAGGTGTGTTTCGCACCTGCCCCTTATACTTTTAAGCAACGTTGTTGGACATGTAGCTAATGAACATCTTCGGAATTGGCCTGCCTGAGATGGGCCTAATTATGATTGTCGCCTTACTGGTATTTGGCCCGAAGAAGCTGCCTGAAATTGGTCGTAGCTTGGGTAAGGCGCTGAAGGGATTTCAAGATGCTTCCAAAGAATTTGAAACAGAATTCAAGAAAGAAGCTGAGCGCATCGAAAAAACAGTCGCTGAACCCATGAAAGCAACCCTAGAGCAGCCAAGAGCCCTTTCTCAAGCCAACGCCGTAGGAAAAGATGACGGCAGCGCTGCCAGCACACCTGATACCAGCCAGCCCACAGAAGCTGAAATTGTTGAGACCATTGAAGGCGAAAATGCGGAAACCGTCGCGGAAACCGTCGACGAAGCCCAGTCAGTCTAGTCCTTGACACTCGCCACCTCACCAGAAAATCCAGCAAGGACGCTGTAAAACCGGCCCTACATCACCGGGCCCCACACAAAAGTAATGGTAGGGAAAACTCCAACAGCACCAGAAGCGGCCCCAGAAGAGGCTCTAGTACTCCCCAGGCTCATCGTCGGCCTTGGCAACCCAGGCCCTAAATACGACCGAACTCGTCACAACATTGGCTTTGACATCGTAGAGGCCCTAGCCAAGAGTCTCCCTGGTGTCTCCCTCGCCTCGAACAAGCGCTTTCAAGGCGATGCGGGTGAATTTCGCAGTGCCGGAGAGCGCACAGTCCTGCTCAAGCCATCCACATACATGAACAAGTCAGGCCAGTCAGTGCGAGCTGTTTTGGACTGGTACAAGCTGGCGCCTAACGAAGTTCTCATCGTGTATGACGATATGGACTTACCCACCGGGAAGCTACGCATGCGACTCTCTGGTGGAGCAGGCGGTCACAACGGCATGAAGTCCATCATTTCTCACCTCGGCACAAAAGCCTTTCCGCGCTTGCGCGTGGGCGTAGGCAGCGCAGACAAAAGCGGGGACCCAAACGGTGCGGTAATTTCACACGTCCTCGGGCGCTTTTCGCCCGAAGAGCGCAAGATCGTAGACGCAGTCATTCCCATGGCAGTAGACGCCATAGACCTAAGCCTACGCAAAGGCGTAGAACGCGCAATGAACCTGTACAACGGTCGCGAGGTAGAGCGCTGAGAACGCCAAACACAGATCCTCAAAACCAAGTAAAAATAGGAATATTCTCACTCGATAGTCTACGTTTCCAAAGGAGCCATGCAGATGAATGCCGACATCATTCGACAAGGCGAGCTAGTCGGTCGTGACATCATGCTCTACGAAACGACTGAAATCGTGGGTGCGGTAGACCATGTGCTCGTAGCCGTAAAGCAGGCGACAGTCGTCGGCCTCAGCTACAAAACGCCCGGTCTCATTGGGAAAAAGCACGCACTCAGCTGGCAGAGTATCGCCAACATCGGCGCTGACTGCGTAGTCGCCCGCAGCGCGCGTAGCGATGCATCAGCCACCGATGAACCGTCAGCACCTGATCCTGAAATAGCCGCTGCGCAAAGCATTACAAAGCTAGAAGTTTGGACCGATGGCGGCGAACACATCGGCCATATCGTAGACGTTTGCTTCGACCGTGCCACGGGAAAAATCCAGCAATATTTGTTGCTTCCAAAAAGCGACACAGATAAAGAACAAGCAGAAGCGAACAGTTTTTTGGCAGAGGATGAACCGACAGCCGCGCTCTTCGGAGAAGAAGCCGATGAGCAAGAAGCAGAAAAACAAGACAACACAGGCGCTACCAATGCCTTAATGCTTCTACCTGAAGCCATCATTAGCGCTGGCCAAAAGCGCATAATGATCGCAGAAGAGGAAGTGCAAAACCTTCACCCGTACAGCCAAGCCATCGAACTCACCTCGACGCTTCCAGGCGGTCGGCCAGCAGAATGGCTCGGTGAGCAACTACCGGCCATGCCAACAGACGTCAACGCACTTCTACAGAAAGGGCAGGCCTTCGCAGGAAAAGTCACTGAAAAAGTCAAACAGCGCACTCAGCAGCTCAACGGTCAGCCGCTCGGTCAGCCCTCTGCAGAATCAGATACGCTACCCGATATCACCGAGCAGCTGCAAGAAAAAACTGAGCAAGTTCGCGAGCAAATG
This sequence comes from Cyanobacteria bacterium J06614_10, assembly GCA_038527325.1. GTDB lineage: Bacteria > Cyanobacteriota > Cyanobacteriia > Phormidesmidales > Phormidesmidaceae > Phormidesmis. The sequence goes on along the minus strand of JBCBFY010000016.1, from coordinate 35,506 downwards.
CAGCATCAGCTGCGCAGGGCACAGGAGAAAGCAGCCGAACAGCTGAAAAAGAGCCAGCTAGAAGAAAAACTCAGCGGGACGTCGCTTGGCCGCTCTCTCGGAAAAACCCTCAACCGCTTCACCCGCTCCCAAACCAAAGCAGACCCCGCAGATAAAGATCCCATCGACATCGCCTCTTTCGAAGTTTGGGAAGACGACTAATCAGCGCACTAACTCCGCGCAAAACAGTCAACCAGCCGCTCAAAATCCTCAAGTGCGCGCGTTGGATCACCTAGGCAGAAGTGTGTCAAACATCGAGTAGCGTAGGTTTCCTTGAGTAACTGAGCGGCCTGCTGAGTGCCCTTCGTCAATAAAATCGCCTGGTTCGCATCGGACAGCGCACCGATCAAATCATGGGCTCTAAACCGTAGAACGCTGCGATCGCAATAGGGCAGTCCATAGTCAGGCGATCGCACAATAGCCCGGTCAAAATCGGCCTGCGCCTGCACCACCTCACCCAGCACCAAACGCGCCCGTCCCCGCTGGTAGTAAGCCCAAGCCGATGGAGCCAGTGCCAGCGCCGTCGAGTAGTCTGCCACCGCCGCCTCATAGTCTGCTAGTTGGTCTGCCCGTTGCGATCGCACCCCAGCCCGCCGCCGATAAAACGCAGGATCGTTCAGCGGCAAACCCGCGATCGCATCATAGTCAGCCGCCGCATTGCTCAGCTGGCTCTCCCAAGCCGCATCGGCCACCGACCCCGCCAGTGGCGCAGTGCTCCCCGCCGCCGCCCGGTTAAAATACAGCTCAGCCAGCAGCGGCTCCAGGGCAATGGCCCGGTCGTAATCCGCGATCGCACCCACACAGTCACCCACCAGCTGACGCAAATTCCCCCGATTGTTGTACGCCTCCGCAAAATCGCACCGGATCCGAATCGCCTGGTCAAAATCGGCCCGTGCGTCGGCGAGGCAGCCCAGCAGAAAGAAAGCAACGCCCCTGTGGTTATACGCTTCAGCGCAGGTCGGAATCGCCGCGATCGCCCGCGTTAAATCGGCTACTGCCAAGTCGGGCTCTCCCCGGCGCAACCTGGCAAACCCACGCCACAAATATCCCTGCGCAAACGTAGGATGCAGCAGCAACGCCTGATCAAAATCAGCAATGGCCGGTTCAAACGCATTGCCATCGAGCTGCAGCAGTCCCCGACAGCCGTAGCTCTGGGCCGAGCCCTGGGAGTGCTCCACCGCTTGATTGAGATCGTCTAGCGCCTGCGAGTATTGATTGAGTCGGCGGTAGGCATTGCCACGGTGAATGTAAACTTCAGCCCTTTTTGCCATTAGCCAGTGAGACTCAAGCGGCAAAAACCCCCGCGCTGCCGACGGTGAAAACTGCGAAATGAGGTACGAAAAATCTGCGATCGCCTGCGGGTAACACGCCATCTGACAAAGCGTACAGCCCCGGTAGTAATATCCCTGTGCGATCGCTATCTTCAGCGCTTCTATAGAAATCGCAGACACACCGGCCACACTTTCCCCGCTTGCCCGCCGTCGAAAGAGTGAATCCGCCAGCGCCGACAGCATTTCCACAGCCTGACTCAAGCAGACCAGCGCCCGTTCAAAATCTCGTCCCTGAGTCCGCACCATCCCCTGGGTCAGCAGCGCCCGAGCCTCCAACATGATCTGAGGCGTCTCGGTTACGAAAAGGTCAGCGGCAACATCAGCCGTCATCGATCAAAATCTCTGTACGTTGTTACAGCAAAATTAAAACGAAAAGCCTCTGAATGCTTAAAACCAGACACCCTCAGAAGCAGCCCCTAGAACGAGCATAGGACAGAATTTGTAAAGCTAAGATGCACCCGGTGACTCATAGCGTAGGTCACGGCTGTATAAAGGCTCAACCGTACAAAAACACACCCGACAGGTACGGAAAAAGTGAAACAAATCGTGACAACCCGGCAGAGAGCGTGCGCCAAAGTGCGGCAGTAAGGACATTATCTATACAGTGATTGGAGTGAGAAACGCCGTGACCATCGTAAGCCAGGCCAATGGCCTTTTGTCAGACGCTGCATTTACCCGGCCAGCCGACGGCAGCACGCTCAGCTGCTCCATTTTGGTCGCAGGCGGATCGACAGCCGCCTACAGCGCCGCCCTCACCGCCCTGCGCATGAATATAGACGTCTGCCTAGTGCAGCCCCAAAAAGTCCTCGGCGGGCAGTTTACAGCTCAGGCCCTACCCGCTTCCGACGATGGCGACCTGCTCAAGCAAAAAGCCACCTACAACCGCGTAGAAGGCGAAAAATTTGCCATTTCCAAAGCCCAGCGACAGTTTCGCAGGCGGCAAAGGCAGCTGCAGCCCGTCGCCGGTAAAGCGCGGGCCAATCCGGGCGGCGCCTGGGTCTGCCCCATGACCACCACCCCCGTCGTCTCAGCCAGAGCGCTCAACGAACCCCTCATTCCCTACCTGCGCAGCGGCAAACTCACCCTCATTCCCGACAGCGACCCCGTCGAAGTGCTCATGGCCGAGACCCAGACACCTGAAGGAAACGCGGGCCGCAAACGCGTTACCGGCGTCAGGTTCAAAGATCGCTCCACCGGCCGTCAATTCACCGTCACCGCTGAAGTCACCCTAGAAGCCACAGACCTAGGAGAGCTGCTAGAAATCGCCGACCTCCCCTCCCGCGTGGGGCAAGAAGCTCGCAACGACACAGGAGAAGCGATCCTGCCAGAGCAGGCTATTCCCGCCTGTCAGCAGTCCTTTACCTTCAACGTGCTGGTAGAGCGCACCTACCCAGGCCAGGGCAAGCAGATGCCCCCACCCAAAGGCTACGGCAAAGAATCCTGGCTCAACCCCTACGAATTTACCAGCCACTACTGGCTCAAAAAAGCCAGCGGCTGGTCCAAACGCGACTTTTTCGCTCCGTTTGGCATTTTTCGCTACCGGCGCGTGCTGCGGCGATCGCTCCACGAAAAAACCGTCAGCCCAGGCGATGTCGCCGCCATCAACTGGGGCACCTCACCCCATCCCGAAAAAGTCCAGTGCTGCGGCAATGATTTTCGTCGGGGGCACCTCATTGGCCTCAGCCCTACAGAGCGCAACCAGCTGATTCAACGGGCCCGCGATCGCGCCCAAGCCTACATCCACTATTTGCAAACCCACGGCGTCTCCAACCTCAAGCCCAGAGGCGACCTCACCTGGACCCAAGATGGCATTGCCCTAGAGCCCTACATCCGAGAAGCCCGTCGCGGCGTCGCGCTCACCACCATCCGCCACGAAGACGTCGCCGAACGCTTCTTTCCAAACCAGACCCGCGCCCGCTGCTTCGATGACAGCCTCGGCATCGGGCAATATCACTACCTCGATCTGCACGGCAATTTGGTCGAAGGGCACGTCAGCCCCAAAGGATTAGACGTGATCGCTCTGCCCTTTTCACTGCCCGCGCGATCGCTCGTACCCATGACCACCGACGGCCTCATTCTCTCAGCCAAGAGCATCGGCACCACCCACATCACCAACGCTGCCTATCGCATGCATCCTGTGGAATGGGCCATCGGAGAAGCCAGCGGCTTTCTCGGCGTCTTTGCCGCCTGGACCGGCGAGAGCCCCCGCACCATCGTAGAAACCCTGCCCCTACTGCGAAAGCTACAGGGCTTCATGGCGCGCAACGGCGTCCCCCTCTTCTGGTTCGACGATATCGCCCACGACGATCCCGACTTCGAAGCGATCCAGGTAATGGCGGCCACCGGCGTCATTCGCAGCGAAAACGCAGGTAACCTCCACTTTCGCCCCTACGGCAACGTGAACCGAGCAGTCGTCGCCACCGCGCTCGTCAGCCTGCTCAAGCTCGAAAAAATCACCCCACCGCAGCCCAGCTTTTGGGACGTGCGGCCAGGGAAGCACTGGGCCTACAGCAATATTGAAACGCTCAAAGCCCAGGGAATGATTGCAGGCGTTGGCAAAGGACGCTTCTCGCCCGACAGCCCCATCACACGAAAGCAGCTGTCTTTTCTCGTCAAAGCATCCGTTCCCCAAGCCTATGGCAAGGCATTTGCAAATCTGCCTGTAGACAATACGCCCCTGAGCCGAAGAGAACTGTCGCGTGCGTTTTATGAGCTACTCAAGCACCAGCTCAAAATTTGACCCACACACAGGCGTACAGAGCATTTCAGCCCAATTAATACAAGGCTCTACCGGTAAAGACTACGTATAATTACTTAGCTATTTGATTAAATTCAGATTAAATATGTAAAAATACTAAAAATACGAATGATTCGCTAACGATAGTCAAAGACGCCTGTGCCTCCGGTTCACCGACAAAATCAATAGCCCATCACTATAAAAATGTCTTTACCTTCAAAGCTTTGGCTAACCCTTGCACTGGTGACTTCACCACTGCTGCTTGCAGCAACGCGCCCTACCTCCCCCGGCGCCGAACAGCTCTCCTGTGAACTGAGCGAAGACTTATCCACTCACGCGCTCAGTGCCCACAGCAATCCGACCCAGCCCACACTGCTCCCAACCAACGGCGCAAACATTCATCCGATTGTTCACCCCGTAGGCTCAAGTCAGCAGGCCCTAGTCACCGCTGAAGGAGAGTGGCTAGCCTTCGATGCAGGTCAGCCAACTTCGTTATTTTCCTCACAGAGCGGCTGCCGCCTCAAAGAAGAACCCACTACCGAAGCACCATCTGCCCCCACAGAAGAACCGGCAGATCCCCTTCCAAATTTAGACCCAGCCGTATCACCACCGCCTGCTGCACCCCCCTCTCCACCGGTTCCTCAACCAGAAGCAGAGCAAATCCCGACCCCGGCTCCGGCCCCGGCTTCACCATCGACAAACGCCGAACCGGCAACAGACAACACCATTCCTACTCGGCCCGTTGCTCCGCCCCCCAGTGACCCAGGCATCGACCCGAACAACTTCACACCTGAAACAGAAGCGCCCACCCCCTTCGACGGTATTGTTATTCCGCCGCTGTCTGCCCTACCCGACGGCAGCTATCGCTACCTAGCTGGCAACTACGAATTTGGCAACTATACCGATGAGCAGCTCATTGCCAACGGTGGCGCGATCTTTTTGCTGACGAAAAGAGGAAATCAAGTCGTAGGCGAGCTTCGACCACGCTTAGATCAGCCGGGCGTCTGTGTGACCGGTACAGTCAGCGGCAACACCATCACCGGATCGGCCTATCCACAGCAGCCATCAGAGGGCGAAGCAACGACAGCCGCCGTCCCAGCCGATGAAACAGCCGTAACCAATGGAGAAAAAGACGCCGCAGGGGAAACTTCACAGCCCTATGCCATCGGCGGTTTACAAATTCGGCAGCCGCGAACGGTAGCTGGTCAGACCTACTATGCAGAGGCCCTACTCGACCTCAGCGAATTTTCTCGTATCAATGCAGGCTTCGCCCTCGCCCCCACCAGCTGTGAAATCCCCAGCGCAGAAGAAGAAGGCTAAGCAGACACCCGTTCGTCTCGGTCCCACTGCCTAAGCCTGCCCGATTCCCGTCCGTCCGTCAGCTGCCATCTACCGATTAACCCCAGTCGTCATGCCATACACACCTAAAGCTACAGCCCCGCTCGCAGCAGCCCTCTGCGCCACATCACTAGCCGCGATCGCCCTCCCCAAACCCGCCATTGCCCAAACGCCAAACGAAACTACCCCTATCAGCACCACCATCTGCCGGTACGACCCCAACAGCGGCCAGCCAAACCCCTTTGGCATGCGCACCTTCATCTCAGTCATCGAATCGGCAGGCAATACAACCTTCACCCTAGACAGCTTTCCAACCTTTGCAGTTAGTCCCGACAATCCGTCACTCAGAGCAGATGTCGCCTCAGAGCGATCGCTCACCCTCTACGGCACCGTCTTGGCAGACGCTCGCCAAATCATGACGGACGATCCCTTCTACTACGCCCAGCTCCTCAATGTAGAAACCTCAGAAATTTCCGAAGGCACCACATTTGCAGACGTTGACGCCACCCTCGCCTGCACCACCGCCCAAATCCCCGAAACACCA
>JBCBFY010000016.1:0-29417 GCA_038527325.1 Cyanobacteria bacterium J06614_10 | reverse complement strand
CCCGAAACACCAGATCCCGAAACACCAGATCCTGAGACGCCAGATCCTGAAACGCCAGATCCTGAGACGCCAACCCCTGAAGCACCGGAGCCCGAAACGCCTGATCCTGAAACACCCGCCCCCGAAACGCCAACACCTGAGGCGCCGACGCCCGACAATGGACTGGACCTGTCAGCGTTGCCCAATGGCAACTATCGAGTCGTCTCGGCTGACTTTCCCAATCGACTCGTGACCGATGCAGAACTCGTAGATGCAGGCGGCACCCTGTTTCTATTCCGCAAGTTTGACGACCAGATTACCGGCACCTTCAGCTACATCGACAGTGACCTCTCAGCCTGTGTGACCGGCACACTAGAGGGCAACCAAATTACCGGAGAAGCGATCGCAGCAAACCTCGCCGACCTTGAGGTAGACAAAGAAAGCCGCTTCCTCGGCCCCGAAAACAGCCTCGAACTCACCAACCATCTCGGCGAAGGCCGCTTCGAGCGCGCCGTCCTAGATCTCGATGGCTTCTCACAAATCAATTCGGGCACTCGCCTACCCGTCGAAACCTGCCCATAATGGTTCGTGTTGTAGATTCGTGTTGTAGATCAGCTACCTTCCGCAAAGGCTAGTCGGCTATCGCTTGCTGCAAAGCGGCGTACTGGCCGGATAGACTCGTCAATAGTTCGGCATAGATAGGCATCAACTTTTGATATCGCCGGACATGTTCGGCAATCGGACGCCGAACGTGAGCGATATCAATAGCCCCCTCGACCCGGTCCAAGCTATCCCACCTGCCAAGCGAAACCAGCGCTAGCACCGCAGCCCCAAAAGCAGAACTCTCAATCACAGTGGGAACCTGCACCTCACGCTCAAACACATCCGCCAATATCTGCTGCCATAGGTCCGAATGGGCAAACCCGCCTGAAGCGCGAAGCGTGCTGACATCGCCGCCAGCCGCTTCAAGCGTGCCAAAAACCGATTGCAAGTTGTACAGCACGCCTTCCATCACCGCCCGCACCAAATGTCCCTGAGTGTGGTGCTTACCCAGACCAAAAAAGCTGGCGCGCGCTTGAGCATCCCACAGCGGCGATCGCGCACCTAGCAAGTGAGGATGAAAAATCAGTCCATCAGCCCCCGGCGCGATCGCACTTGCCATCTTCGTCAGTCGCGCATAGGTCGACTTACTCGGCTCCAGCGTCGCCATTTCACCCTCATCCGGCGGCACCGAATAAGGCACCAGGTTATCCCGAGTCCACTGCAGCAAATACCCACCATTGTTTACTGCGCCTCCCATCACCCAGCAGTCTGCCACCAGCGGATAGCAAAATAGCTGACCCTGCTCAGTCACTTTCGGCTGAGGCAACACCCGACGCACCGCGCCACTGGTTCCCAACGTAATCGCAGCGACATCAGACGCGATCGCCCCCACCCCCAAATTTGCCAGCACCCCATCACTCGCACCTATCACAACCACCGTCTGCGGAGCGAGATTCATCGCCTCTGCCATCTCCGCCCGCAGCGCCAGCTGATGCGTCGTCGGTACAATCTCCGATAGCTGGGATTGTTCAATTCCCGCGGCATCCAAAGCCGTCGGTTCCCAGCCCTGATTCACCAGATTCAGCAGCCCAGTCGTCGACGCCATCGACACATCAATCAGCCACTGCCCGCACCACTCATGCAGCACATATTCTTTGATAGAAACAATGCGAGCCGCCCGGTCGAATATCTCAGAATGCTCGTGGCGCAACCAAGCCAGCTTCACCACCGGAGACATCGGATGAATCGGCACGCTGGTTTTTGAGTAGAGCTCGGGTGAGTGCGATCGCACAAACCCCACCCAGTCATGACTACGGCTGTCCGCCCAGGTATACATCGGCGTCAGCGGCTGTCCCGATTCATCCACCAGCAGCAACGTATGCATCGCGGCGCTAAACGCGATCCCCAACAGCTGAGCCGGATCGATTCCGCTGTCTGCCACCACCTGAGACACCGTTTTCACAGTAGCCTGCAAAATATCTTGCGCGTCCTGCTCTGCGGCCCCCGCCACAGGCGAATTGAGCGCATAGCTCTGCGCCCGCTTACCAATCTGGACACCCTGCTCATCGAACAGCACAGCCTTGGTACTACTCGTGCCAATGTCAACGCCGATTACGTAGGCCATCGTCTAGGTGCTCGCACTGCAGGCTGAGCCTAATATCTCTACAACCTTATCGGTAGCAGCCGCCTCAGACAGTCATTCTCCAGGTAGACCTTCAGCCGCAGGCGCCGTCTGCGTAGGTTCCTCAGTTACCGCTGCTGGCGCATCCACTCCACTTTGCTCTGCCCCGCCACCAGACACCTGGTCGGGCGCAACCCCTTCAAGCACCACAAGAGATTCCAGCATCTTTTTCACCAGCGGCGCAGCCACCGTACCGCCGTAGGCATTCTCACCCTGAGGCTCATCCACCACCGCCAGCACCACATACCGGGGATCACTCACCGGCGCAATACTCACAAAGCTAGTAATTCTCTGATTTCCGTAGGCCCCATAGTCCGTCGCCTTCTGGGCAGTCCCCGTCTTCCCCGCAATCTGATAGCCGTTTACCTTCGCCGCGCCCCCTGTTCCGTCATCCACCACTTCTCGCATCATGTCCAAAACCTGACGGGTCGTCTCCGCCGAAAACACCCGCCGAGAAGCCGAGCGCTCCGGCGACCAGGTCAGCTCACCCTCACTGTTCATCAGGCCGCGAACCACATGCGGCGTCACGATTTTGCCGCCATTCGCAAGGCTGCCATGGAGCTGCACCAGCTGCAGCGGCGTCAGCGAAAAGCCCTGGCCAAAAGAAGTCGTAGCAGCCTCCACCGCACTCCCAACAAACTGATTCCGATCCTTGATCTGACCGCTCGCTTCCCCCGGCAGCTCAATCCCTGTCGCCTGCCCCAAGCCCAGTTTCTCTAGCCACTCAAAATACAGCGCACGGGGCAGCGTTTCCATCACGTGCACCATGCCCACATTGCTCGAATAGCGCAAGACATCCGTAATCGAAATCGACCCTCGCCCGCCAATGTATCGGAAATCCACATTCTGGATGGGCCACTCGCCCACCTGAATTTTTCCTTCGTCGTAAATCTTGTCATTGGGCTGGATAGTGCCATTCTCAAGTGCGATCGCTACATTGATCGGCTTAAAGGTCGACCCCGGCTCGTAAAGGTCGCTCACCGCCCAGTTCTTAAAATACTCAAGCTCAGCATCGTAGTAGCGGTTGGGATCATAGGTAGGTGCGATCGCCAGCGTCAGAATCTCCCCCGTGCGGCTATCCATTACAATCAGCGCGCCCCGCTTCGCATTGTATTCGGCAACCGTTTTTGCAAGGTTCTCCTGGGCAATGCGCTGCAGCCGACTGTCAATCGTCAGCTGCATCTGCAAGTCATCCCGCGTCACCAGCTGTAAAGACGCCGTTTCATCGGGCTTAATATCGTCATACTTCAGCTGGTCTTGCAGTGCGACTTCGATACCAGCTTTAGGCATACCCTCTAAGTCGATATAGCCAGTCACCTGAGAAAATAGCTCACCCTGCGGGTACACCCGCTGCGGAGAGGGTAGCAAATCTAGTCCATCAAGCCTGAGCGCACGCAGTCTTTTAGCCGTTTCTTCTGAGATATCAGTCGACAGCTTGATTCCGCTTTCCTGCTCATCAAATTGTTTCGTTAGTGAGCTGGGCTCCTGCTCTAGCACTTCACCCAGGGCATCTGCGATCGCCTCTTTCGGCTTCTTAAACAGCATGGGGTGCACATAGAGGGTGTACATCACCCGGTCCATTGCCACCACATTTCCCTGGCGGTCTACCAGCTGCCGGCGCGATGCCCGAGGCGTCGCCTGAATCGCCTGCTGCTCCTTGGCCATGAGCTTCAGGTCATCACCAATAATCAGCTGCAGGTAGGCCAGCCGAATGCCCAGCCCAAACATGCCTGCAATCAGCAGTAGCCAAACGCTAATCAACCGCAGCCGAGGCGATTTCGAGCGATATTCTTGGATCTCTTCCGGCGTTGACCGAGGTCGCCGAGAAGCAGGCCTGCGCGAAGGATTTCGACGAGCACGCGAACGGGTAGAAGCAGCCATAGCGCTTATTCGAAAAATACAATCAGGGCTTTTGAGCAGTTTGCCATAGACAATACCGCAGCCCAGTTCAAGATCCTAGATTAAAGACTCTATGGTCGAGCCCCCATCTTCGAGATCACAAAACGATCTAGTAGCCTAGAGGCTGCAACCGTTCCGGCTTATCAATCTCCACAGACTTCGGTTCCCGAGTGGGCTCCGGCGTCAAGAATAAAACATCGCCCGACTCATACAGCTCTAGGCCCGAATCTTCCCGAGCGGCCTGCTCAGCCAAGCTTTGCTTAATCGCCTCGTTAGCCGTGGTGATTTGCTGCGCCTCATTCTGCAGCGCATCCAGCTTGCTCAGGGCCCGGTCAGTAGACTTGTCAACGTACACCGTGGAACCATAGAGCGCTAGGGCACCGGTCACCAGCAAACTGGTCACCACTGTAGAAAACTGCTGCGAGCGATTGAGGAACTGCAGCCAAAACGGTAAATTCGGCTTGCGCTTAATAGAAAGCGGCGCCACCGGCGCGGGTTGCACCGGCACATCGTCCTGCCTAACCGGTCGATGGCGTTTCGCAACGTCTATATCCGGGGTGTCTTGCACCAGCGCATCATGCTGTAGCTGATAGGCCTTTTCAATCAGCTGCTCAGTCTGACGAGCAGGCGTTAGCCCAGCGTTTGCAGTCGCTGCGGGCTGCTGAATAGGCCGCCGAATCGTCTGACGTTTGGACAGCTGCTCACTCCGCAACGGCTCAGCTTTACGGCGCTGAGGATCAAGCGGATCATAATCGGTAGCGAAGACCATACGGGTGAAGAAGAGAACGAAGAATAAGACAAGCTCTACCCAGCTCTAAACAAGACAGAGCGAAAGCATAGGGCAAAAATGACCGTAATCTTACAGAGATGCTGCACCGCCTATCCCTAGGCGATTTCAGTTATCAGCAGCAGAACTCCGGATCAAATTACGCGCAGTCTACCCCGTGGACGGAACAAGAACAATAGGAATATCAAATATTTCTTGAAACCCTCAGAACATGAGGCGCAAAACGCCAACAAAAGAAGCAACCAAGCGCAAAGCCAACGGCTGATCTCCTGCACTCATGTATTTCTCTTAGTCCTTCAAAAAAATATCCAGAGTTGACCGGTATAAAAAGTCCCCGTACTCAAGATGCCCTGAACAGACAACGCACAGACAGTACGAGGAGAGGAAATTGTTACCGTTGCCATACTGACTAGGGGCGAGGCTTATCTGGCAGACCCACCATATCGGCATTGCTCTTGCCCGGCGGAATCATCGGGTAGCAGTTCTCATCCCGCCGAACGCGCACATCCATCAGGACAGGGCCATCGTATTCCAACATTTCAGCGATCGCACCCGATAGTTCGCTCGGGTCATTCACCACCATCCCCTTCACCCCAAAGGCCTTAGCCAGTAGCACAAAATCCGGCATACCCACCTCCATATTGGAAGAAGAGTAGCGCTCACCATAAAACGTTTGCTGCCACTGACGCACCATCCCCTGCCAACCGTTGTTCAAAATCACGGTTTTCACACTGATGCCGTACTGAGCCAGTGTCGCTAGCTCCTGCAGACACATCTGAAAGCTGGAGTCACCGCTAATGCAAATCACTTGCTCATCTGGCAGCGCTACCTGCACACCCATCGCAGCAGGCATCCCAAAGCCCATCGTGCCTAGGCCCGCACTCGATATCCACTGGCGCGGTCCATTCTTTAAAAACTGAGCCGCCCACATCTGATGCTGACCGACATCTGTAGTGTAGTAGCCATGGGGTGCTTGCTTAGCCAGCTCCACCACCACCGACTGCGGCGAAATTTGATCCGTGTAGGTAGGCACTTCCAGCGGAAAATCCTGCTTCCAGGTATCTATTTGAGTCCGCCATGTCTGCGTCTGCGCCGCATCAGGCGCAGCCTGATCGTCTAGCCGCGATAGCAACTGCTTCAAAACAGCCCGCACATCCCCCACGATAGGCACTTCAGGAACCCTGTTTTTACCCACCTCAGCCGGATCGATATCGAGATGAATCACCTTCGCCCGGCTGGCAAATTCATCTAGCTTGCCCGTCACCCGGTCATCGAAGCGCGCACCGATGGCTACCAGCAGGTCGCACTGGCTAACCGCAAAGTTTGCATAGGCCGTCCCGTGCATCCCCAGCATGCCAACCGACAGCGGATGATGCTCATCGAAAGCGCCTTTCCCCATGAGCGTCGTCGTCACGGGCGCAGCAAAGGTTTCTGCAAGGGCCTTAATTTCGGCATGGGCACCAGAGGCGATCGCGCCACCCCCCACATACAGCAATGGCCGCTCAGCCGCCCGCAATAGTGCGATCGCCTCATCCAGCTTCTCCATATCTACAGAGGCGTCGGGAGAGTAGCCCGGAATATCTACATCCCCCGGCATCACAGGAATATAGTCAATTTCTTCGATACCCACATCTTTAGGCACATCAATCAGCACTGGCCCAGGCCGACCCGTTCTGGCAATGTAAAACGCCTCAGCCACAATTTGCGCCATCCGATTGGGATCGCGCACCACATAGGAATGCTTCACGATTGGCAGCGTAATGCCGTGAATATCTGTCTCCTGAAAAGCATCGGTACCGATAGCCGCGCGAGTCACCTGCCCAGTCACCACCACCATCGGAATCGAATCCATCTGGGCAGTGGCGATGCCCGTCACCAAATTAGTGGCCCCAGGCCCAGACGTGCCGAAGCAAACACCCACCTGCCCAGTCGCACGAGCGTAGCCATCGGCAGCATGGGAAGCCGCCTGCTCGTGGCGAACCAAAATGTGCTGCAGCTTTCCCTCGGCTTCGGCCTTATACAGTGCGTCATACACGGGCAAAATTGCCCCACCTGGGTAACCGAAAATATGTTTCACACCGTGGCGAACTAGGCTGTCAATCAGCGCGTAGGCACCGCTGACACGTTTAGTCGCTGTCGAAGATTCCAACGTAATAGGGGAGGCCATAAAAAATCTGGATAAACGGTCAGTAAAAAGGGCAGCAGCCAGTCAAAAAGTCACCGCTGCTGCGAATTTTTACAGGAGCATTCAGGTTTTATTAGTTTAGGTTGTAGCCTAACGAACAACAAGATTGATCTGAGGGAGATTTGTCATCGATTCGGCATCGATGATTACCTACCGCGACCTTACATCAGACCTAGATTTATCCGTCTCTATCACCCAGATTAATTAATCCGACAAACCAGGATTGCGCCATCGGATGAACTGGCCCCATCGACTAGCTAGCCCCATCAACAACACGGTCAGCAGCATAACGCCAGCTAAAAGCCACATTCCACTCAGCATGCAGCACTCGTCTCAAGCACTGAGCCGCCGTCATGGGAATGCCTGCGTCTCTGGCCCTTTGCCAGCCGCCGACTTCAAAACCGCTCACGCTTTCCGGCTGCCCCCACAGCGTCAAATGGTCAACCGGCGGCTCCGCCACAAAATTTACCTCACCAGCCCCCAGCGGAAGGCTTGTCAGATGCGTAAACCGGTCGTGGCTAAAGCGTGTCACCGGCATGCCTACCAGCGGCACGCCCCAACCATCAACCGCTATCAGCCGAGACACCCGGCAGGGAGTATTACCCTGCTGCCACAGCGCCAGCCCTCCAGCCAATCCCACCACGCCCGCACTGAAGCCAATACCCACCATCGGCGGACAAGCCGCCTGCGAAGACGACGCCAGCCACCCGGCACATTCCACCAAAGCCGAGTAAACCTCCATCGGCGCAATCGGTGAACCCTCCAGAACCTTGCAGTCTACAAAGTCGGGCAGCGCGGCGATAACACCTTCGGTCAAGCTGGCGTCATGAAACCCAGGGCAAACGACCACTGGCAGCTTACCGACCGCCAGCTTATCTGTGTTGTGGCCAGGAACCGGCTGCGTTTTGCGAGAGGAAAGCATGGGAAAAATTTGTTTAGACGTTCGGTTCTACCCATAGTCAGGATAAAAGGCTTACCGGTAGTCTGGACGTAGATACTTTTTTTACCTGTTGCAGTACACCGCTTTCATTGCAGCATTCTATGGGCGCAACCGATCAGCTACTACCAACTATCAGCGCCTTAGTCGCCTTGGGAGAATTTGCCCAAGACGACCAGCTACCCAGTGCTAACCATATCGATACCGTCAGTGATCAACTACAGATAGAAGATCGTCAGCAGCGAGCGCAGAGAGAATGGCAAGGCGCGATCGCAGCACTTACCCAGCTGCTCAACTATCACGCACACAGCGCCCAAGCAAAAAACGTAGGCTCAAAGGCAAAATCTAAACGGTCTTCCCGCAAGCCCCAAGCGTTGGTCATATCGGGGCCAGTTCCTCTGCTAAACGATCCCAATCTACTGCCAAACCTCTCTAACTGGACCTTTGTACCAGGCTCATCCGAAGATCACGCAGCTGCTTTCAACGCGCTTTCTCCGGTTGAAAGAATTTTCCAAAAAACTCAGGAAAAGTTTGGCAGAAGGCCCCATTCTCCGACAACTCGGTTACTCCCCTTACTAGAAGATGACCCGCTTGCACAAGAGCAGTTTGTGCTGGTGATGACGCCGCTGTTTTCGCTGGTGCTGGTGCTAGGCCAAGACGCAGACGGAGAGCTGAGCTTTCAGTTTTCATTTATGCCGCAGGTCGTGACCTCGGTGTGGCGGGTGCTGCGATCGCGCATTCTTATGATTCGCCCGCAGCAGCTAGAGTTCATCGAGCCGCTGGTCGAAAAATTTGCTCCGCAGGCGCCCAACTATCGCATCGTCAGCCAGTTCAACCGATGGATGTTGGCCTGCCTACCCCAACCCACGCCCAAAAGCAGTCAGCCTGTACCTACAGCCACAGACAATGCGCCCGCTTCCGACCAATCGCTCTCAGATAGTGAACTCCTCAAGGCCATGGCCCACGAGATTCGCACGCCGCTGACCACCATTCGGACTTACACGCGATCGCTCCTCAAGCGCAGCGACCTCAGCGACCAGGTCATCAAGCGACTCAAGAGCATCGACCGAGAGTGCACCCAGCAGATTGATCGATTTAGCCTGATCTTCAAAGCGGTAGAGCTAGAAGCCGCCAGCCAGGCCCTCAAGTCACCCCTGAGTGCGATCGCGCTCAACCAAGTCTTTGAAGACGCCATTCCTCAGTGGCAGCAGGCCGCCACCCGCAGAAACCTCTCCCTCGAAGTCAGCCTGCCATCAGAGCTGCCCATGGTTGCCAGCGACCCCACCATGCTGCAGCACGTGCTCACCGGCCTCGTCGAACTCTTCACCCACAGCGTTTCCCCCGGCAGCCATATTCAGCTCCACGTCCTCCACGCCGGGGCTCAGCTCAAGCTGCAGTTCCAATCACAAACCGACCCAAACCAACCCCAAACTCAACCAACCTGCGCCCCGCCGCTCAAGTCGCTCGGCCACCTACTGCTCTTTCAACCCGAAACCGGCGGCCTCAGCCTCAACCTAGAAGCCACCAAAAGCCTCTTCAGCGCCCTAGGCGCCAAACTCACCGTCAGAGAACGCTCCAACCAAGGCACCACCTGGACCGTCTTTTTACCCTTAGAAACCAGCGGTCTTCAGTCCTATCCTATTGTTTAGGCTCAGTCGTTTGGGGTTCTCTATCCACATAGCACCACATGTGCAGCGCGAGATAAGAACGATAGGGTGCAAATCGAACTGCGGTGAGGGTGGTTTTTCTTCGCTTGCTGGTTAATTGCGTTAGCGTTTTGCGAGCCGTTACATCGCCTTCTGGCCAAATATCGGCATCGCCAAAGTAAAAGATGCCCATCATATCGGCAGTCCACTGTCCAACGCCCCAAATCGTTAGTAGCCGCTGACTGCGTGCAGCATGCGTCAGCGATTCCAGCACGTCGACATCAAGCAACCCAGACGCCGCCGCTCGTGCAATTTCACCCATCGTTTTTGCCTTTGCCATCGATAGCCCGCATTGTCGTAGCTGAGTGGGGTCTACGTGACAGCAGTAGTCGATGAGGCTGGTTTGCTCAGGCAAATTGTCTATAACTCGTGCCCAGATGGTGGCAGCGGCCCGAAGCGAGAGCTGCTGCCCAGCGACAGCGCGGCACAGGTGCTCGGCAAAAGGCAACTCTCGACGCGGCACCAGGGTCAACGGTCCATTGCGAGTGATCGCATTCCCTAATTCAGCACTCAGGCCCTGAGCAACATCCAAAAAGCGCTCATGAATCTCACCCGCTGACAGCATGAATAGTCGCCCCGACAACGCTCAGCTCTACTGCAGGGGAACATAGTCGAACCCGCTACCAGAGCGCGGTCCAGGCACCACCTCAACCAGCTGCGAAGGCTGATTGCGATCGCCCGTTGGCAAAAATCGAATCGGGTCGGTCGCCCCATCAATACTCAGACCCGAAGCCGCCAGCGCCGCCGCCAGTCCGTCTCGGGTAGGCTGTTGCGCCAGCCCAGCGGCAAGCGCTTGCACCGCATCGTAGGTCGTTGCCGTACGCCAGTTTACATCTCCCCCCCACAGCTGCCGCGACTCACTGACAAAAGAACTCTGCTCATGACTCAAAATGTGCCACGGCACAGCAACGGTCAGCCCCTGCGCATTTGCCCGGCCCACATCCAGCACCTTCGGGTTATAAAGACTGTCTCCGCCCACCATTGGCAGCGATCGCTGATTGACCGAAATAATCTGATTGGCCGCATCTATCGTCGCTGTATTCAGCGCCAGCATAATCACTTCCGCGCCGCTCTCTTGGGCCGACTGCACAGCGCGGCCAGCGCTAAAGCCAGGCTCACTCACATCAAAATCTGCAACCACCTCACCCCCATTGCTGAGCAGCTCAGTGGTAAATTCTGACTTTACAGACTGGCTGTAAGCACTCTCGCTAGTATAGAAAACCGCTGCCTTCTGCTCATTCAGCTCGTTTAGCACATAGCGAGAAAGCGTTGCCGCGGCCAGGCGATCGCTCGGCACCGTACGAAAAATGTATTCCCCAGCATCAGCAATCTTGACCGCCGTGCTAGTCGGTGAAATCATCGGCAGCTGACCCGCCTCATAAATCTCTGCGACGGCCAGAGTCGTCCCGCTGGAGAAGTGCCCCACCACCCCCAAAACATCAGACGCGTTTACTAGCGCCTCAGCGATTTCTCGGGCCTGCGCAACCTCGTCATTATCATCGATGAGCAGCAACTTCAGCGGCGTCCCTGCAATGCCACCAGCCTCATTAATATCGGCCTGCGCCTGCGCCGCGCCCCGCAAAATCTCTTCCGCAGCGCTCACCGCAGACCCCGCCGGAACAATCACCGCCAGCGGGTAAGCAGGCGCATCGCCAATTCCCGCATTGTTCAAATAAATTAGCGATTCTGGATCGTTTCGCTGCTCGGCAAGTGCCGCCGTAAACGCTGCCTTCGCCGCATCATAGTCACTAGCCGCGAGCGCCTCTAGCCCGGCCTGCTTAGTCGCCGAAACCGCACCGGGCAACACAGAGCGTCCCGCACTGCCATCTGCGCCCAAAACGCTCGCTTGGGGCGATCGCTCACTAATCCCTCCATCAGTCGTCTGCCCAGCCGTCTGCCCCGGCACCGAACCGGTACCCGCCCCTACCAACAGGCGAGACCTTAGCCACCAAGCCCCCGCACCCAAGAGCGCAACCGTTAAAAATAGAGAGGCAATCAGAGCAGGTAGCTCATTTTTTTTGGCCATAGAATTTTTAGCCCCAGAATCTAGCCAGCAGTTACGAACATGGCTCGCAGCACTGCACTTGCAACATTACCCGCGCCATACCACATGATACGGGATAGCTCGCTTCCAAAAACCCTATCACAAGCCCTACAGAATGCTCGACAGCAACCGAAATATCAGCCGAAAGACCACTGCGATCGCCACCATAGCCCCGCCCGCCATCAGCGCAATTACCACAATCGAGACTAAGTCAGTCCCCCCCAAAATCGAATGCAGGGGTCTAAAAAAAGCCACAACGCCAAACGTAGCCCCAACGATAATCGCCAAGTCTACGCCTTCGATCACCCGGCCAAACTGCAGCGCACCGAGTACCGCCAGCGGAATCAACCAGGCACCACTCCCCAGCAGTCCCGTTCCCAACACGCTCAATGATGCGATCGCCAGTAGCCCACCTTCCACCCCAGAAAATGCAGCATTTCCCAAAAACCGGCGCAGAGAAAACGGTTGAGCGGGCCGCGCAGGTGCAGACACCGGCGGTGCGACGCGTTTAGGAGCTGGCCGAGCGCTCTGTTTTTGGGCAGGTCTAGGAGGGGCAGCCGCTGCAGAGACCGAGGGCTGAGCTGCGCTAATCGGAAGATTAGGAGAAGTGCCCGCAGCCACAACAGGCTGGCTATTCGCTGTCATCTCAGCCAGGACCGCACTTGCAGAAGCAAAGCGATCGCGGGGATTCGGCTGCAGCATACGGTCTAACATGTCAGCGAGATCTGTAGAGACCTGAGCGTGCGATCGCCACTTCCACCGGTTAGAAATGCTATCGCGCAGCTCATTCGATCCCTTGTCAGTCAGCAAGACCACACAGCTAGCCGCCAACGCATACAGATCAGACGTCTGATCTACCGTGCCATTCATAATCTGCTCAGGCGGCGCATAGTCCGGTGAACAAATCGTCGTTGGCCCTCGCTGCACGCCCGTTGGCGTTGTCACCTCCTTCACCGCACCAAAGTCCAACAAAAACAGCCGTCCGTCCTGCCGCCGCATAATATTTGAAGGCTTCACATCCCGGTGAATAGCGCCGTGGGTATGGACAAAATCCAACACATCCAGCATGGCCTTTAGGACCTGTCTCACATCGCCCTCCGAAAACTTCCCCTGGGTGTGCTGAATTTTCTCAAGGTCTTCCCCGTCGATAAATTCTTGAACCAGATAGAACAGCTCCTCCGAGTGATTGTTCAACGGATTGGTGACCAGCAGCGGGAAATAGGCGTATAGGTTAGGAATTTGAGGGTGCTGCAAACCTAGCCGCTCCAGCACAACCGCTTCTTTTTCAAAGAGCCGTTGAGCGGTTGCCAGCTGCTGAGGCGTCAGCGTAACCGGCGGCTGAAACAACTTCACAACGCAGCGGCGCTGGGTCGGCGAGTCAAAATCTCGGGCCAAAAAAGCCGTCCCAAACCCGCCTTTGCCCAACAGACTCACTGGCAGGTAGCGCCCCCGCAAAATTAGCTCCATTCGGCAGGCACTGCAATATTTCTGCTTTAGCGGGTGAGAAACATTGGGATCATCAAGATCGGCAAAATGATTGATGGGAGAGGGACAGTTTGGACGCGTGCAGTGCAGTTGCATAGGAGGATAAACAAGAAGCTCAACCGCTAGCGGCCACTGTCAGCATCGACGGTGGCGTTGGCCTTACCAGGCACTTTAGCAGATGTCTCTTTGAGTGAGTCGGCCTTTACCGCCGCGCCAGCCGACTTTCCGTTGCTTTTTCCGTTGCTTTTTACACTTGCTCGCTTAAATTCCAGCTCCCGATTTGTAAACTGGGGCAAAATCTCATTGGTAAACGCCTCAGCCGCCTTAGACCGATAGCGATTGGGATTGAAAATAACTGACAGAGTCCGCTTCACCTCTACCGACTCGATACGCGCCCGATGGATCACCCCCATCTGCAGCTCCTTCTCAATAGAAGAGGTCGAGGCAAAGGCAACCCCCAGGCCAGACTGCACCGCATTCTTAATCGCTTCAATCGAATTTAGCTCCATCTCTACTCGCAGACGCCGAGTTTCGATACCGCCCCGAGTCAGCACCTGATCGATGACCTTACGAATCGTCGACTGTGAATCTAAGGTAATAAACTTCAGCTTATAAAGGTCACTGCGAGCGATAAATTCACTGGTCGCCAGCGGATGAAACACCGGCATAATCAGCGCCAGCTCGTCTTCTGCGTAGGGCGCAACCTCCAACGACTCCTGCAGCTCAGGCGGAATTTCACCCCCAATAATCGCTAGGTCAATCTGCCCGTTGGCAACACTCCACGAGGTCCGGCGAGTAGAGTGCACATGCAGCTGCACAGCCACCTCTGGATAGCGCTGGCGAAACTGACCAATCATCCGAGGTAGCAGATACGTCCCAGTCGTCTGACTCGCCCCAATAATCAACGTGCCACCCTGCAGGTTTTGCAGGTCTTCGATAGCGCGGCAAGTTTCTTGACAGAGGCTCAAGATGCGATCGCCATACTCCAGTAACAAATGGCCCGCTTCAGTTAGCTGTGCCCGGCGCCCGCCCCGATCAAACAGCGGCACGTCAAGCTGACGTTCCAAATTCTGTACCTGCAAACTCACCGCTGGCTGCGACACATACAGGCTATCGGCAGCCCGCTTAAAGCTTCCTTCAGCGGCGATCGCCTTCAGAATGCGGAGCTGATCAAGGGTAAACGGAAGGTCAGACATGACGGCATGGCCTGGCAAGCAGGCATCCAGTAAAGGTGAGAATGGAACCTCTACGATAGCCCTCACCAGAGACTAATTGAGGATCCAGGGAATAGCTCATCTGCTAAGGCTCTAGACATAGCGCCTTGTCAACATACCCCGTCATGAGCCCCATGAATTAATCAGGAGTATTACAGCAACTCTCCTGAATTTACCAGGTATTGAGAAGATTGCCGAAGAATGCCCTTTCACCGGCCCTGCCGCTCGGGAACCCCCCCGGCTCGTTGCCATCCTCTATGATTAAGAAAACCGATATAGAAAATCAGCCAGTATCAGCAACCATGCAGGTGACGCGTTAATGAAGCTCAACCCTCGGCAGCAAAAGATTCTTCGCGCCACCGTGCGGCACTACGTCAGCACAGCAGAACCAGTCGGCTCAAGATCCTTGGCAAAGGGATACAACCTGCAAGTGAGCGCCGCCACGATTCGTAACGTCATGAGCGTGCTAGAAGACTCTGGCCTGCTGTATCAGCCCCACACCTCTGCCGGTCGCATCCCGTCGGATTCAGGCTATCGCACCTATGTGAATGAGCTGATGGCACCGCCCCAGCCGCTAACGCGCCAGATGGAAACCGTGCTCAGCCTTGAGCTAGACCGACAAGATCAGGCCCTAGAAAGCTTGCTGCAAGAATCTGCGCAGATTTTGTCCCGGCTCAGTGGATACATCGCGCTCGTGACGCTGCCGCAAATGGATACTGCCCTGATTAAGCACCTGCAGCTTGTACGGGTTAGCGAACAGCAGCTGCTGTTAGTCGTGCTCGATATCTATCACAATCATTCCATCTTGCTGCGCCTGCCAAGCGAAGTAATCGGGCAGCGCAGCGACGACGACATTGACCGCGAGCTGCAGATTCTGTCTAATTTTCTCTCTGAGCAGCTTCAGGGGCGATCGCTCCACGATGCAGAACCAGATTGGTCTCACCTCGACCAGGCATTTCAGCAGTATGCAGACACGCTTCAAGGTGCGATCGCCGACCTGTCTCGCCGGTCACGAGCCATCCCCACCCCCCAAATCTTAGTCAGCGGTGTTGCCGAAGCCCTCGACCAGCCAGAATTTGCCGAACGTG
Source organism: Cyanobacteria bacterium J06614_10 (assembly GCA_038527325.1). Classification (GTDB taxonomy): domain Bacteria; phylum Cyanobacteriota; class Cyanobacteriia; order Phormidesmidales; family Phormidesmidaceae; genus Phormidesmis. The sequence goes on along the minus strand of JBCBFY010000016.1, from coordinate 13,869 downwards.
AGCAAATTCGCAGCATCGTACAGCTCCTAGAAGATGGCAAAGAACTTCTGTGGCCCCTCATTACCGCCTCCGTCCCGAGCCCACCGAACCAAACCGCAGCCCATAGCAACACCACAGATTTGGCCACCTTAGGATTGACCCCTGCGAGCAAACGCCCCATCGAGCCCACCCTACAAAGCACCTTTGAAGAAACCTTCCTAACCCAGCACGGACTCCGCATCTGGATCGGCGAAGAAAATCCTGTTGAACCCATGCGCTCCTGCGCACTCGTCACCTCTCAGTACGGCAGTGCACCTGGTCCCATTGGTAGCCTAGGCGTACTCGGCCCCACTCGCATGCTTTATGAAAATGCGATCGCAGCTGTAGAAGCCGCCGCCAACTACCTAACTGACGCCGTCTCGGGCACCCTCACTGGCGAAGCCCCCTTCACCTTCGAAAGCTAACGCCACCATCCACGACGGAAGCCAACACCACTATTCATCTGGGTCATCATCGTCATCAAGACGGCCTGGCAGTGCCATCATCGCAGCCTCCACTGCCCGCGCCGCCGCCAAAATATCGCGCTCTTCACCCCCCAAATACAGTCGACCGAAGCTACCAATCGACGAAATTTGCAAGATATTGATAAACGCCGACTTCTCTGCCTCGTTAGCAGCGAGAGAGGCATAGGCTGCTGGCTGACACTCCATTACATACAGCGTTTGCCCTGCCAAAATCATCTGCCCCCGCCGCGTCCGGTTGATCAGCTGAACATGGTGCGGATCTAAATTGCGAATCACCTGACTCGACATCAGCTCAGGCTTCAGCGAGTCGCTCTGCCGCATGCCCAAGTAGCCCAGAATCGCCCTACCAGCTGCCTGCACCTCACCTTGGCTGCCGTGAATTTCAAGCACGCCATACAGGCGTTCCACCAGTTGCACACCCGGGCGAACCACCGCAGACTTTAGCGCTACGTCTGTAATGCGATTGATTTCGATACCCGGAGAGACCTCAATCCATAGAGAGGCGTCGCCAGGAAGCGGAAGAAACCCAATAGAAACCGTCCCTATGTAGGCCGCATGCTGAGCTTGAAGGTTGTCAAGATAAACGTAGCTGCGAAGTTCTACACCCAAGGTTTTACGGTTGAAATAGTGGCAAAAATGTACAAGGTTAAGTGAATTGGCTGACCCATATTCAGCCAAACGACGTAATGTTTTGTTTACGCTACTCAATGATAGGGGTTTGCCGAACCATTTGCGCAGTCACAGCCTCTAATCTTCAATAGGTTAGATATTTTATCCGTGAATTCACAGAACAACCCGACGCCGCACATAAAGCAGCGATGAACGCAAAACATTAAATTGATGAGAGATTTGAAGCTTGGTAGCGACGCCAACTTTTCTTTTCCCGCTAAAAGTGTTTCAATGCCTTGCCAGGGGGGCGCTTGGGCATTTTTGCCGAAAATGAGTTCCATGTAATGAACATCACTCTAAAAGTTCGCTACTTCTACGCTCACAGGATTTCGGTCTTATCCGAAACAATAGTGAACGTGGACTTCCTGAATTTCGTTACTAATACATTTAATTCCTATGCATTCACTCAAAAATTCTCAAACTTCAGGCACTGAAGTCAATGTAGAGCCTAATCCTTCCGCGCTTTCACCTTCAAAATCTCAACACGAACCCAATCGAGAACTCATGTGCTTGGTGTATGCCGATGGCAGTGTCACCACCGTCGAACCCAGCAAAACTCGCAACTAAGACCCACCGATATACCAAGACTTCCAGTGCTCCCAGAAGTGCTCCCAGAACAAAATTCTGGGAGCACTAGCTTTAAAGGCATTTGTTCCGAATGCATTTGTTCCTATCAGTCTGCATCAGCTTAGAGATTTGAGCCTAGGCATCTACCCACAGACATTGGGAAATATCAAAGTGCGGCCTATCGGCTGTTTCTCTCAAAAACATCCCCAAACATCTAGAAACAGACGTTAAAAATCACCGTGTTCAAAGCCATCCGCCAGCTTCGTCCTCTAGTAAAAACACAGATACAGTCCCAGCTCACTACCACGCTAGGACTGTTTTTAACCCAAGGGTGCTCGGTATGCGATCGCCCCTCCTTTTCTCCCTTCTGCACAGACTGTCACCGGCAGATTCAAGACCTTTGTTCCCCGCCACGCAGTTGGGAAACCGTCCCAGAACAACCCTTTGCCATCAATGCGCTTGGCCCCTACGCAGGCCCCCTTAAGCAAGCCATCCTAGCGCTCAAATATCACAACAGACCCGACGTTGCCCGAGTACTCGGCGCCGCCCTAGGTAAACAGTGGCTCGCCCAGTCATCCCAGCTAAGCACCCTGCTCGCACCGCAAATACTATCTAACAATCAGTCACTTCAACAAACGCTCTGCGTCGTGCCGATTCCGCTGCATTCCAGCAGACAGGCCCAGCGCGGCTACAACCAAGCCGCCCTAATCGCCAAAGCCTTCTGCCAGGTAACCGGGCTACCTATTTGGGCAAATGGACTGCGCCGCGTACAAAACACCCAGCCACAGCACCAGCTCGGCCTGCTCCTAAGGCAAGAGAACCTCAGTCAGGCATTTCAGCTAGGTAGCCAGCAGTGGCCGCTACCGGCCCGACCAAACGTACTGCTCATAGACGACATCTACACAACAGGCACAACGGTAAACAGTGCTGCCAACGTGTTGACCAGTGCGCAGATAAAAACCGTCGGCGTGCTCACCCTAGCGAGAGCCATCAGCGACTAGCGCAAACCATCAAGCCAAAAGCTAGTCTGATGCTTGAACTGCGGGCTTGGGCTTAGGGCTAAGGAGATTCTGCAGCGGGCTGAGGAAACCGGGACCTAGACTGAGTTAGAGCCGCGAACGCAGTGTGGGCGTCGAGTCCGGTGATTTGAGAAAACTGACTAGGCGTGAGGCTAACTGTCGCTGTCGCCTGCTGCTGCCACTGCTTAAGCTTGGCATGTGCAGCATCTAGAAATGGAACGCCTTTGCTCATAGGGATGGTGAGCCAACTTTTTACCAGCGTTTCTACCAGCGCTAGCTCAACGAGACCGGTGGGGTACTGATTCAACAAGTCACCGAGATAGGCCTCGAAGGCTTCGGCCTCATTACCCATCAGAATGTAGCTATCAATGATGTGTCGAACGCGTTGTTGATTGATACGCTGCTGTATTTCCATGAGTTTTGGGTTTGAACACCAAAATTGGCGCCATAAAATGCATCCCTCGTGTCAGATCTTATCCCTTCAAGGTTCTAAGTTGAGGTTTGCTTTATATAGCGCAAACTGAACCCAGGGGTAGGCAAAATTAACTAAGTTTAAGAATCTATTAAGGCCTTTTGATTAAAACCTTTTGATGACCTGTCGCTACGGGGAGAAAACGACTGATGGATGCAACCCTTCTGCTAAGACGCTGCCAACTGATAGATGCGCAGTGGCCAGAACCAGTAGATATCGCGATCGCAGCTAAAAAAATTGTAGCGATCGCACCCCACTTGCCTATGACCGCCGTCACAGAACTCGACATCGGCGGCCAGCTAGTCACCGCCCCCTTCGTAGAATCACACATTCACCTAGATGCCGCGCTCACCGCAGGAGACCCCCGTTGGAACCAAAGCGGCACCCTATTTGAAGGCATTGACATCTGGCGAGAGCGCAAAGCCAGCCTCACCCAAGCAGACGTACAGCAGCGCGCCATCCAAGCGCTCAAGCAGCAGGCCAGTCAAGGCGTTTTGTTCGTCCGTAGCCATGCCGACGTCAGCGAAGCTAGCCTGAGCGCGCTAAAAGGGCTTTTGGCCGTCAGAGACGCCGTAAAAGAATGGATAACACTGCAGGTTGTCGCCTTTCCCCAAGATGGCCTGTACGGCCACTCGCCCGAGGAGAAACCCTCCAACGAAGCCCTGATGGAAGAAGCTCTCAAGCTAGGCGCAGACGTTGTCGGTGGCATTCCTCACTACGAACTCACCCGAGAAGATGGCGTCCGCTCGGTCCACAAAATATTTGCCCTCGCCCAGCAGTACGACCGCCTAATCGATATCCACTGCGACGAAATAGACGACCCACAGTCGCGCTTTTTAGAAGTGATGGCCGCCTGCTGTCTGCGCAGCGGCATGAGCTCAGAAGTCACAGCCAGCCACACCACCGCCTTCGCCTCCTACAACGACGCCTACGCCCTTAAGCTCATGGGCATTTTGAAGCGGGCAAAGCTAAACTTTATCGCCAATCCGCTGATCAACATTACCTTGCAGGGTCGAACAGATACCTATCCCAAGCGACGGGGCGTCACGCGGGTAAAAGAGCTGTGGCAGAACGGTCTCAACGTCAGCCTCGGTCACGACTGCATCCAAGATCCTTGGTACAGCCTCGGCACCGGCAATTTGCTCGCCGTCGCCGACATGGCAGTGCACGTCTGCCAAATGACAGGCCTATCAGAAATAGACGCCTGCTTTGACATGGTGACCACCGGCGGTGCAAAGACCTTAAATCTGCAAGACGACTATGGTATTGAAATTGGACGTCCAGCCAATTTGGTCGTTTTGGCAGCCAAGAGTCGCTACGAGGCAATCTTGAAACGAGCCACCGTCAGGTACGTGATCTCTCAAGGTCAGCTGCTTGTCGAAACGACACCGCCCAAAGTCACCTGGCCGTCTACTGAGCAGCCAGTGAGTAGCCAGCCTTGAAGGCGGGTTGGGATCGTGAGTGATACAGCACAGGCTTGTCCTAGTGGTCTATTATGAAGAAATATTTTCGCGGGTTTTTGCGCAGGCGGACCCCTTGGCTGACTCCTTATTCCCTCCCCCATGCCCACACCCAAAAAGAAATCGACCACAACCCAGTCAACTTCCAAGACAGCAGCTAAGACCAAATCCACCGGCACCAAAACCAGCAAAGCATCTGCCGCCAAGACTACCCAGACAGCGGCCAGTACAAAATCTGGTACTAAGGCAAAGAAAAAGAGCGGCACAACTCAGAAAAACGGCACCAAATCAGCCACCAAAGCCAAGAAAAAGTCTGCGTCAAAAGTTCCCCCTCGCAAGCTCACCGCCTCTGAACTCAATGGCAAAGGCCCACAAGACACCGGCCCACAAGACACCGGCTCACAAGACACCATTGACCTCTCCGATACCAAGAACTTGATTCGGATTCGCGGTGCCCGCCAGCACAACCTCAAAGATGTCAGCCTCGACCTCCCCAGAGACAAAATGATCGTCTTTACGGGCGTTTCGGGCTCAGGTAAGTCTTCACTGGCCTTCGATACCATTTTTGCCGAAGGGCAAAGGCGCTACGTAGAGTCTCTTAGTGCCTACGCACGTCAGTTTTTAGGCCAGGTCGATAAGCCAGATGTCGATGCGATTGAAGGGCTTAGCCCAGCCATTTCCATAGACCAAAAGTCCACCTCACACAACCCCCGCTCTACCGTCGGCACCGTCACCGAGATTTACGACTACTTGCGTCTGCTGTATGGCCGGGCCGGGCAGCCCCATTGTCCGCAGTGCGATCGCTCCATTTCACCCCAGAGCATTGACCAAATGGTAGACAAGGTCATGGAGCTACCAAACCGGACACGCTTTCAGCTCCTTGCGCCCGTCGTCAGAGGCAAAAAAGGCACCCATCAAAAGCTCCTCTCAGGGCTCGCAGCAGAAGGCTTCGTCCGGGTCCGCGTAAACGGTGAGCTACGCGAACTCAGCGATAACATTGAGCTAGACAAAAACAAAAAACACGACATCGAAGTTGTTGTAGATCGCCTCGTCAAAAAAGACGACTTGCAAGAGCGATTGGTCGACTCTCTCACCACGGCACTCAAGCGCTCCGAAGGCATCGCCATCATCGATATTCTGCCCGGCGAATCGAAAGAGGAACTACCGGACGAAATTGTCTTTTCTGAGAACTTCGCCTGCCCAGAGCATGGCGCAGTGATGGATGAGCTATCGCCCCGGTTGTTTTCCTTCAATTCTCCCTACGGAGCATGCCCTCACTGCCACGGTCTCGGCAGCCTGCAACGGTTTTCAGCGGAGCTAGTGGTGCCTGACCCAAACGTGCCGGTGTATGCAGCGATCGCACCCTGGTCAGAAAAAGACAACACCTACTATTTCTCTCTTCTCTACAGCGTTGGCCAGGCCTTTGGCTTCGAGCTACAGTCTACCTGGGCTAGCCTAGACGAAGAACAAAAACACATTATTCTGCACGGCTCAAAAGAGAAAATCTACATCGAAACAGATTCTCGCTACGGTGCGAACAAAGGCTACCATCGCCGCTACGAAGGCGTACTGCCCATGTTGCAGCGGCAGTATCAAGAAGCCTCTTCAGAAACCTATAAGCAAAAGCTGGAGAAATATCTGATCGACCAGCCCTGCGAAGTGTGTAATGGTGCCCGGCTTAAGCCCGAATCTCTCGCAGTACGGATCGGCCCTTACAACATCACAGAACTCACCAGTGTCTCTATTCGAGAGTGCCGCGATCGCATTTACGCCCTTGTCGGTGAAGATGGCAGCCCGCCCCTGCTCACCCCCCGGCAAATGACCATCGGTGAACTAGTCCTTAAAGAGATCAAAGCCCGGCTCACCTTTCTTCTAGACGTTGGCCTAGACTATCTCACCCTCGATCGGACCGCTCGCACCCTCTCCGGCGGAGAAGCCCAGCGCATTCGCCTAGCCACCCAAATCGGTGCCGGACTCAGCGGCGTGCTCTACGTTCTCGATGAACCCAGCATTGGCCTCCACCAGCGAGACAACGACAGACTGCTCAACACGCTACAACGACTGAAAAGCCTAGGCAACACCCTAATTGTGGTAGAGCATGACGAAGACACCATGCGAGCAGCCGACTACCTTGTCGACATTGGCCCCCGCGCAGGCATTCACGGCGGTCAAATCGTTGCACACGGTCAGCTAGAAGACATTCTCACCTGCGAAGATTCTCTCACAGGCGCCTATCTCTCTGGCCGCAAAACCATTGACACCCCAGCCGAACGCAGAAAAGGCAACAACAGAAAAATTCAAATCCGCAACGCCCACCTCAACAATCTCCGAAACATTGACGTGGACATCCCCCTAGGCAAATTCGTCTGCATCACAGGCGTCTCCGGCTCAGGCAAATCCACCCTGATCAATGAGTTGTTGTATCCGGCCATTCGCCACTACTTTGGCAGCAAGATTCCGCAACCCAAGGCAATGGACCCTATCAAGGGCCTCAAAGCCCTAGACAAAGCCATCGTGATCGATCAATCCCCCATTGGCCGCACCCCGCGCTCCAACCCCGCCACATACACCGGCATTTTTGACGTTGTGCGCGATTTGTACACAGAAACCATCGAAGCCAAAGCGCGCGGCTACAAGCGCGGCCAATTCTCTTTCAACGTCAAAGGGGGACGCTGCGAAGCTTGCGGCGGACAGGGTGTAAACGTCATCGAGATGAACTTCTTGCCCGATGTATATGTAGAGTGCGAGGTCTGCAAAGGCGCCCGCTACAACAGAGAAACCCTCCAAGTGAAGTACAAAGGAAAGAACATTTCCGATGTGCTCGACACCACAGCCGAAGAAGCCAGAGAATTCTTTGAAAACATTCCCAAAGCGGCCTCCCGGCTACAGACGATGGTAGACGTGGGGCTTGGCTACGTGAAGCTAGGACAAAAAGCCCCTACCCTCTCAGGTGGCGAAGCGCAACGGATGAAGCTAGCCAGCGAGCTAGCCCGTCGCTCCACAGGCAAAACGCTATACCTTATTGACGAGCCGACAACAGGTCTCTCTTTTTACGATGTACACAAGCTTCTAGACGTGGTGCAGCGCTTAGTGGACAAGGGCAATTCCGTCATCATGATTGAGCACAATCTAGATGTGATTCGCTGCTGCGACTGGGTGATTGATCTGGGGCCGGAAGGGGGCGATCGCGGTGGTCAAATCATCGCCCAGGGCACCCCCGAAGCGGTCGCCGCCACAGAAGGCTCCTATACTGGTAAGTACCTCAAAGAAGTCCTCGAGCAGCACCCGCCAAAAAAAGGCTAGCCACGATGGTACAAACGCCAATAAAGACAATTCGGAATACATGGAAATGGGGCAAGGTTAGGCTGGCTAATTGACCCTAAAAATAAGAAGGTTGAAGTCCATCGCGCCGACAAGGCCACAGAAATATTAGATAAGCCCAGTGAGCTATCAGGTGAGGATGTGCTGCCTGGATTCGTCTTAAAAATGCATCGTATTTGGACTTAGCCCTATGATTGCGAGCCGCTCTAACTACAGGTTTGCGAGCTAATAATTCCTTGTAAAGAATCAGCAGTAAGAATTTCTCCTGATGTATGGATAGGCATCGAATCGAGAATGCTTACTATTAATAACAATGACTGAATTAGTTGAATGCAGTCATTACATAGAAGCAATGTCCATCACCGAGCAACGTCGAACGTTGGCGAAGTACGACGTTCAAGCGGCCAACACCCTACAATGAGCCAGTCTTCAGGAACGCTAGTAGCCTCTAACTCCTAGGCATGTTTTCTTCAATACCATCATGCTGGGTTCAAATCTTGTCGTTCAGCTCCCCGTCCATCAGTTCATACCGACTATCATCGCCATAATTAGCGTGAGAAAGTCTTCTACGCTTAGAAGCTGCGGTTTGGCCTGCAAAATAATGATTAAGGCTATTAGTGTGTGCTCATGGTTTTAGCGTATGAGTAACTCCCGTCTATATAGGAACCAATCCGTATCGCTAAACTAATATTGCAGCACTGCTAGACGGAGAGAACCATGCCATATAGCCAATTCAAGCTAGAAAACATCAAAAGCGAACTCGGTATCCAGCTTAAAGACCGAGCTAATCTCTTCAGTGATATTCCACCTGTAGAATACAGCAGTCTACTGACAGAGCTGTTGGCTAAATATAGTCCGCTTGCGATCGCAATTGGCACTGAAAAATCAAAATCTGAATTCATCATTGCTCCCATCCTCTACGAACTCAGAGAGCAGATGACCGACCAAATTAGCCTATTTTCTGGCAAAGAATTTAACGTAGAACCTGATAAAGGGCTCGCTGGCTTCTGCGACTTTCTTATTAGTAAATCACCAGAGCAGCTCATCATCGAATCACCCGTCATTTCAATCGTCGAAGCCAAAAACGACAACATTCCGTCCGGCATCGGGCAATGTATTGCAGAGATGGTCGCCGCTCAAATATTCAACGAAAGGCATCAAAACACCATCCCGACAATCTACGGTGTCATTACAACAGGTAGCAACTGGAAATTTCTGCGACTACAAGGCAACCTCGTAGAAGCTGATTTAGACGAATACTATCTCAACGATGTCGGCAAAATTCTTGGGATTTTACGCTACTGCGCAAGTTAAACACCCAAAGCAGAGCTTCAACAATGAAAGTCCCTACGAACGCTACACTCGGTAGTGAAATTGCACCACTTGCAAGGCCATGATTGCAAGCCGTCAGTGTTCCCGACGAGGCGGCCATCTATGGCTATATTTTTAATATGGCGCAGTCGCGACTAGGCCCCATAGAAAGTCAGCATTGCAATACCGGTAGCCCTCACTTACGAGGGCGTAAAGCTCATTACTGACTCAGCACAGTCTTAATCACCACATCGTCAAAGTCTTGGTCACCACCGCCTGCCATGTCTTCGTAGCCAAAGATATTGTCACCGAGCAACCGCACATGGTCTGACCCATCGCTATTTGCACCCAAATGCGTAAAGTAAACCGCCGGGTCATTCCCAGCATCATCATCCAACAAAGCTTCTATCGAGCCATCACTCACAATAAACGTGGAGAGCAATTGGCCCCCTTCTACCTCTGCGCTGTAAGTACTCACCTGGCCATTTTCACCCGTCAGCTCTACTGACAGACGGCGCGCGATCGCAGCCCTCACATACCCCGCCTCCCCCGGACTAATCAACGTCTCATCATCTAGCCCTAGCACCTGCCCCGCCTCATTCTCAATCGCAAAAAAGCCAATCACATTATCAAAATCAGCCTCACGATACACCGTGAACTCTGCAGAAACCGGCCCCTCCACATCTCTCAAGTCCAACAGCTCAGATTCTTGACCACCCTGCAGCCCAGCACCCAGCGAAGCGTCACCCTCACCAAAAATTGCCGCCAGCACAACATCGTCAAAGTTCCCATCTTCAGAAAGGTCGAAGCCCAGCTTCACTTCGCCATGGGCTATCGACTCAGCCTTCAGCACACCCCCGATACCGCCTTCCTCATCACCCGACAGCGGCATTCCAATATGCACAGTGCCAATACCGTTCTCCAGCAGGCTGTCTAATGTACCATCCTGAATAACTGCAAACTGGAAATAATCATCAGCAGTAAGAGAGAGCGATCGCGTCACATCAAAATCCTCAAACGTCCCCGACTCCAGCGTCGAAAGGACACTCCAGCTCTCTGCAATCAGCGCCTCTAAGTAGCCCGCCTCTCCCGGCGCGATGCCATTAATACGCCCATCTTCATCGGTCGCGGCCACCACAATTTCATACACTTCATTCTGCGTCGCTTGCTCTACCGAAACCGAAACGTGACTTTCATCTTCATCACTGACCACCTTCAGCAGCTGATTCTCTGTCACTTTCAGAGGGCTATCGTCAACATCAACAACAGAAAAGCTAAAATCAACAACCGCATCTGGCGTTTCACCGACCGCCGAATCATCTACCTGAACAACAATGTTGTATTGTTCCTTCCTCTCAAAGTCGAGCTCAGTCCCCGCCTTTAAAAACAACCCATCACCCACAATTTCAAACACATCTGGATCGTTCACACCCAAGAACTCACGGGCCGTTTCTTCCAGCAATTCCGCATCAATGTCATCTACAGTATCTACATCTACCGCCGCCAAAAATTCATCCGCTAGCGTTTCAAAGAAATCAGCATCCACGCCTTCTAAGAAGTCGTTAGCCAAAGTCTCAAAAAAGTCACTATCAAACTGCTCAGTTAGATCATCGTTAATATCTTTCAGATCACCTTCATCAATCGACGCCAAAAACTCTGTCACAACCGTCTCAAAGAAATCAGCATTTACCGAGTCAGCAAACGCTTCAGCCAAGGCTTCGAGAAAGTCTTCATCAATAGCATCTACAGACTCAGCATCAACTGCATCCAAGAAGTCTCCAGTAACCGTTTCGAAGAACTCAGTACCCATTGCTTCAAAGAATTCAGTTGCGATCGCAGCCAAAAACACTCCCTCAAGCGACTCCAGCGACTCATCTTCCAGCGTATCGAAGTGCTCAGTCGCAATCGTCTCAAAAATTTCTGGTGCGATCGCCTCAAACAAATCATCATAACGACCCGCAATAGAAAAGGTATAGCTCCCCAATCCATCATCACTCACAACAATATCAGCGACCCGCAGCGGACTATCAATCGCTGTATTTTCAGGCAGAGACTGTACCGTATTCTCTAGAAAAATTGCTGTAGGAGGTGTGTTTCCCGGCGTCTCGCCACCCTCTCCACCCTCTCCACTGTCAGAAGGCTCTGAGAACTCAACCGCACCAATGTCCACCGTCCCATCTACAACGCGGTCAAAACCGCTTCCCCTCTGATCAAACGGAACAGCCTCACCGGCATTATCATCACCATCCAAATCAGTAGCATCGGGTGCCAGCTGACCGTTCCCACCATTATCAATAGCAATGCTATCTTCCGTTAGCGCGTGCGTATTCGTGAATCCGCCATTGTCTTGTAAGCTATCCAGCTTCGGGTCCAACGCCGCCTCACTACTTCCGAACAAGTCACCCTTAGCCGCCTCAAAAGTCGATATCTGAGCGCTGTTACCGATAAGGTTGTGACCATCACTGACAGTACTACCAAAAAAGACATCGTTGATGTCATCATCTCCGACGTTGCCTGCAACGATGGTGTTTGCAATATTTAGGCTACCAAAGTTCGCAAGACCTCCCCCGTTTATGCCACTCAGCCCGGTATTTTGAGCGGTATTGTTTGTAATTGTGCTGTTCGAAAGTGTTGCACTTCCCGTAAGTGCCTCAGCGCTAAACGGGTTTGTCGTCGTATTTACTAACCCGCCGCCGCTCTCGTAGGCAATATTGCCACTCAGCGTCGTGTTAGTCAGCGTCAGGCTGCCATCATTGCGAATAGCCCCGCCATTCAGGCCTTCATTGTGACTAAAGGTGCTGTTCACAACCGTTGTCGTCGCACCGACAGTATTGATTAATCCGCCACCACCGCTGGAGATACTGCCATTGCTATTAGCCTTATTAGCATCGACTGTGCTGTTAATGATAGTCAGCTCACCATCATTGCGGATACCGCCACCATCATCGTCAGCCGCATTATTTCGCACGATGACATTTTCTAGCGTCAGCTTTTCTCGGTTATAAATGCCGCCACCATCATCATTATTCGTATCGCCCGCCGTATTCCCCGCTTCAACGATCACACCGTCTAGCAGCGCGCCGCCTTCCGCCTGCGCAGTCACAACGTGGTGGATATTGTCAGTAATGTTGTTTGCCGTACCAATCTCACCACTTAAGATGGTGAGATTGCTCTCCCAGTCTCGCTGGCTCTTCTGCGTTTCCGACCCGCTAAACCCGCCATAAATTTCAATATCGTCTGCGATCGCAAATGTATCGTTGCGAGATTGCCCAGGCACATAGGTTCCCTGCGCCACCCATATTTCATCGCCGTTTTCTGCAAGTGCGATCGCTGATTGCAAACTGGTAAACGCTGACTGCCAAGAGCTACCATCCTGGAGCCCCGTCGCAGCCTGATTAACGAAAATAACGCCCATCTTTGTTCTAGCTCCACCAGCCAAACAACCCAACATATCAAGGTTGCCTGAAATAGCAATAGAACTAAGTAAGTACGAACGCGGAACTTTGGAGAGGACACTTTACATAGTCATAGGCAGAGTTCCACCCTCAGTAAGTCCGGTTCCCTCTCCCGATGGGAGAGGGCTAGGGTGAGGGGCCGGGATGTTTTTTACCAGGCATCGCTAGCCCTCTTTTCTGCCAATGAAGCGCACAACAGACGCCATACCCGTGTGACCTTCCCCCTCGACCACTTCACGTTCCATTTCCTGAACCATAATAGGATTGAGAGCTGGAAACTCCCGACGAAGTTTTGCCGCAGACATCAGCATATCTACAGCCTTCGGGCCACCAGTATCCTTTCCTAGCTGGCTCTCAGAGTAAGCCTCCAGCAAAACGATGCCATTTGGCTTGAGCGCCGCCTCAACAAGTGGATACAACCGAAGACGAATACTGCTAGGCAAGTGCGCAAAAATAGAAACAACGGAGCCGTAGTGATTTTCTGTAGGCCGATAGTGGGCAAGGTCAGCCACCTCAGTTTTGATTGCAACCCCCTTAGACTTTGCCAGGGATTGCGCCTTCTCTAGTCCGACTTTCGAGCAGTCAACACCAAGAACACTCAAGCCATACGACGCCATAAAAACAGCATTTCTCCCCTCGCCCTCAGAGAGCGAAAGAACCGGACCGCTCAGCAAATCTATGTTTTCTGATAAAAACGTATTGGCGCTTTTCCCGTAGAGATATTTCTCAGTTCCGTATCGCCCATCCCAGAATGCCTGGTCATACATAAGCCTTTTACCTCGAGGTATAAAATCTCGGCTCATCCATGATAAGAGCCTGTGAAAAAAACAAAGGACTCAGACATCGTGCGGAATCAGATAGCTGTTCAATATCAAGCTTTCCAAAAAGCATCTGCTCAATGCCTGACGAAACACAATAGAGTTCGATAAAAAAGCCGTGCTGGAGACACCCTCCAACACGGCTTCCTACTATTGAATTCCTAAAGCAAGCAGCTTACAGCGCGTTACCGCGAGGTAGTACCTCTTCAGGGAATACAAATTTCTCGTGGGGCTGGTCCTGAGGACTGAGCCACGCACGAATACCTTCATTCAA
>JBCBFY010000015.1:0-66196 GCA_038527325.1 Cyanobacteria bacterium J06614_10 | reverse complement strand
AGCCGTGGGTTTCGATAGTGACAACAGCGATGGGCATGGGAGAAAAAAAGGGATGAGAAAGGAATAGGGCAATCAGCCAACGTAGTCAGCTAGGTGCAACTGGCTGACTGTAATCAGCTGAATACTTTGCCTCATTTAGTGGAATTGTACCTTGCAGGCGATCTGTTCCGATAGCCGCCAGGCGGTATCATCCCGACTCACCTCATCCTTACCCTTCTGCCTTAAACCTTGATGCCACTCGGCTGGCCCTGAGATGCAATGATCCGATCACAGCCTGACTCTGGGTAGGCCCAGGCGTAGTAGCTCTCTTTTGGGTTGCCCCAGCACAGCAGCAAATACAGCTCGCTCCGGGTGGCTTCTACATCTGCCCATTCGGCATGGTCAATTAATTCTTCTACTTGGCCTTGGGCAATCGGTTGGGGTGGATTGCCCGCTCGCCAAAGATCGAGTCCAGCGATCGCCCGCCACCAAAAATCGATCACAGCCCCCTTCGCCGCACCCAGACGCAGCTTGTCTTCAGCGGTCGCTGTGAGCTGTGGATGAATTTCGGGAAAGCGAATGGTGCGCCCCTTAAAGTGACATTCGCGCCAGACAATACCCGACACCCCTTCAGCTATTTGATACTGATGAATCTGATCGCGAAAGTCACGAAAAGCATATATCTGGCTGAGTTTTTGGGGGCCGATGGCTTTGGCAATCACCGGGTCGTCAATGCGACTGTCGGGCGTGAGAAGGAGCCGGTCGCCCCGCACCGCAGCCTTCATCTCAGCGTCCAATATTTCTAATAGCTGCGCGGTGGTATAAACCATGGCTCGCCAAAGATGAGTGGCCTGACAAACGACGCTGAGAGCAGCCTCCACGGACTTATTCAGCTAGCACGTTTGCCTGCAATTTTACCAAGAAGCCTTGGCCCTGACACCTGCAAAACTTACTGGTAAGCATTGATAGGCTAACCCTTACTCTCCAAACGCACACTCCAAACACACCCAAACCAAGTGCAATATCACCCACGTGAGTACTATGAGCCTCTCTAATAAATTGTGTAGCTTGATGCTGTTGCAACAACAGCAAACAAGGTTGGCACAAGACTTTCATGTACATTGAACAGATTCCTGGAAACGCGCTAGATATTGATGCAGGACAAGACGGCTCTGTGTGGTGCATCGGCACAAGCCGCAAAGTCTTCAGGTGGAACAACACTTCACGAACTTGGGACCCCGCCGACAACACTCCGACCAACGCCGCCACGCTCGCCGTAGATAAGCAGGGAAATCCCTGGGTGACCCTTACAGACAATCGTATTTTGAGATTTATCGCTGGTCGATGGCGATCGCTCAAAGGCGGCGCTATCGACATTTGCTCAAGCGACACTCAAAACGGCATGGCCTGCATCGGTGCTACCAGCAAGCAGCTGTTCGAGTGGGATGAGGCCAAGCAAGACTGGACCATGAAGCGCAAGTCAGACAAGCCTCTCAAAGCTGTGACTGCGCTCAGCGAGTCCGTATACTGGACCCTTGCCCAAGACGGCTCTGTTCAGAGGTTAAAAGGGCTATGGCGCGAATTTCCTGGGAAGGCACTGGATATTGCCTCCGTTAGACCAGTCAACAGCTCAACGACCATTGCCTGCATAGGCGTAAGCCAGCGACTGTTCAAATGGCAAGGTGACAACTGGGAAGTCTGGGCGGAGCTAAACCGCAAAGCGCGTCAGCTGACCCTAGATATCCATGGACATGCCTGGATTCTCGATGAAAACAACCAAATCTACCGGCTCATCGATAAGTCTGTGCAGTACGACGAGTTTGTCCCCTCTCAGCACGGCCTACGCTTTGCCAACCGATTTTCCGTGGCCGACATTCAGCGTCGACTGCCCATCATTGGCGACTGGGAACCCAGCGGCGACGGGTATGGCCTGTGCGGCGGCATTGGGTTTACCGCTATGGACCATTTTCTAAAGAAGCGCGCAGTCCCCGCGACAACCCGTGTTCCCAATCCCTCCGACCGGCTGTGGCACTACCTGCTCGACCGGCAAATCGATAGCTTCAATATCTTCACCCCTATCAACGATATCGCCTCCACGGTCACTTGGATGGCCCTGCCCGATGACGCCCTGCAAGTCACCACCGGTGGCCAGCTAGCCCCCCTGATCAAACAGCTCAATGCAGGTAAGCTCGTTCCCTTGTACTTGATCCGAGTTGGACTGGAAAAATCTCCCTGGGACAACCATCAAGTCATCGCTTACAAGTGGCGCGATCGCACCCGCACCGACGGCCAAATAGACATCTGGATATACGATCCAAATCACCGCCATCACGAAAGCTCCCTGATGGCAGGACGCCCCCACGACGATATTCGCATCATCGTCAGTACCCGTTTCGACGATATCAGCGAGTCAGTTCGCGATAGCCTGCAGCAGGTTCCCTTCTTCCCCAACGAAATCGGCGATTTTCTAGATGAAGGAATCGACCTCATCTTCCAGAAACAAGACAAAATAAGATACGCCCGGTGCGCCCAATACAAAGGCCGCCAGAAAATCGCCCAAGACCCAATCAGAGGTTTCTTTATCACCCAGTACAGCCAGCAGCACCCGCCTAAAAGCTGGTCGTAGTCAGAAAAGTCTCCCTTTACGAAAACTGTTTCAACGCATCTAGCAACAGCGCGTAAAATCCGTCTGCATCGACCGTTTCAACTACTTGAACGCTCGATGCGGCGCCGTCACCATACCAATCCACCACGGTGCGCCCGAGAGTAATGGGGCTAACGGTCTCAACGGCGACCGCTACCCGCTTGGTGGTAAACAGTGCCGGATTGTAAAGGTATGCCAGCACACAAGGGTCGTGCAGCGGCCCGCCGGGAAGCCCGTAGCGCTCCAAGTCCGACTGACCGTAAAAAGACAGCATGCCCGCCGCTGCCTCACTCACCGGGTTGCCCACGGCTCGAATTGCGGCCAGGCGCTCGGGCGTGGTCAGCACCTGATGGGTCGTATCTAACGTGATTAGCGTTGTGGAAATGCCTGCCCCTAGCACCACATGAGCGGCATGGGGGTCTACATACATATTGAACTCTGCGGAGGGCGTGATATTGCCCTCCCCGCGGGCTCCGCCCATAATCACCAGCTGAGAAATTGCATCGGCAATCTGCGGGCACTGAATTAAGGCAACGGCCAGATTCGTCAGCGGCCCGAGCGCGGCTATGGTCATCGGCTCCGGCGCCGCCAGTAGCTGCTGAATCAGAAAATCTACCCCGCGCTGTGCCGACTGCGCCGCGGCGGGCTCGGGCAAGTCGGCTCCCTGTAGCCCCGTAGCACCATGGATATCTTCGGCCGTTTCTAAGGAGCGCAGGAGCGGACGCGGGCATCCTGCCAAAACTGGCAAATCAGCCTGACCGGCGAGGGCGCATATTTTACGGGCGTTGCCATAGGTCAACGATAAGGGCACATTACCCGCGACTGTGGTAACGCCTGCGATTGGCATTTCTAGGCCAAAGGCCAGCAATAGCGCGATCGCATCATCTACTCCCGGATCGCAGTCAACAATAATCGGTGCTGCCATAGACATCTGTAGTAAGGGTGGTCCGTTTTACGCTAGTTTAGGAGCCATGTTGCCAAGCGCTAGCCTTTCAAAAGGCTTCCTTAATTAACAAGGATATTTCATAGTTTCTTTGGCAGTTTCTTTCCATACAGCCCTTCTTTAGCGCCAGCAATGCGCCGCCCCAAAACATGAATCGTTGCAAGAATCGTTTTTGGCAAAAGCTATCTTGGCCAGCATCCGCCCGGCAGATGCCCGCAAAATCCACGCTGGTGAGACTTTCGCTGCTCTCGGGTTTGGTATTCATAGCAGGGTGTGAAGGGAGTCAACTGGGCGATCGCGTGGGCAAAAGCCTAGAGCCCGATCCTCAGCTTGCAGACAATCCCAATGGGTTGGCGATCCGCCAGGACAGTGACAACAACCGTGACACCAATGCTTCAGCCGCTGCTGAAAACGATCCGGCAGCAGGCGATACCGAAGAAACGGAAAATCAGCCCAGTGTGACTGAGCGCAACCAACCCACAACAGATACCAACGAAGACTCAGGCCAGCCAACGGCAGCAAGCCCTGAAGTCGCCGCTGGCGACTATACCGACTTGGGCAAAGCCCCCGAAGAAATCCAGCCCTATTTAGTCGACCTCATTGAGCTAGACCTTTTAGAAGTGCGGCCACCGGCTAAGCCACCTGCCGCCAATGGCGATGGCACTCCTGCGACTGCAGCACCGGCTCCAGGACCAGACGAATTTCGGCCCAACCAAGCGGTGACCCGGCGAGAATATGCTCGCTGGCTACTGGCTACCAACAATCAGTTTTACTCGGGCGATCGCACTCGCAAAATTCGCCCCGGTGTCACCAGCGCCCAACCCGTTTTCCAAGATGTCCCCGCTGGCGACGCCGACTTTGCAGCAATTCAGGGCCTAGCAGAAGCAGGCATCATTCCCAGCCCCCTCACCGGCAGCAGCACGACGGTCACCTTCCGGCCCGACGCGCCACTCACCCGCAAAGATCTCCTCACGTGGAAAGTTCCCCTCGACACCCGCCAACCCCTCCCCGACGCCTCCATCTCAGCCGTCCAGCAGGCATGGGGATTTCAAGATGCCGAAAAAATTCCGCCCAGATCGCTGCAGGCCGTACTCGCAGACTATCAAAACGGCGACTTTTCCAACTTTCGCCGCGCCTTTAGCTACACCACGCTCTTCCAACCCGACAAGGCCGCCACTCGCGCCGAAGCAGCAGCCGTCCTGTGGCGATTTGGCAATCCGGCGGAGGGCATTACCGCTGCCGAGGTTCGAGGCGTCAATAACGGCGCAGGCGGTGACGCCGGGGCTGCCGATAGCGAGGAAGAAACCAACGACAATGGCTGAGGCTGACCCGCAGAATCGCTGGAGCGATGATCGCTTTTTCGACACCATTGCAGAACTTGTGATGCTGCATTCACCGAGCGGTGTAGAAGGTGAGGTCAATGCTTACTTACTAGAGCGGCTGAGCGAGATAGGCGTAGAACATTGGCAAGATGAAGCCGATAACATCGTCATTCGGTTGGCCGCTGAGTCGCCTGATGCTGACCAGTCCGAGACTGATCTGTCCAACAATAAGCCAACCGGTAAGCGCAAACGCAGCCTGGCGATTACTGCGCACAAAGATGAAATTGGTGGCATCGTGAAGCGAGTCGGTCCAAATGGGCGACTGTCGGTGAGGGCGCTGGGTGGAGCTTATCCTTGGGTGTATGGAGAAGGCGTTGTAGACCTGCTGGGCGATCGCACGACGGTCAGCGGCATTCTCAGCTTTGGCTCTCGCCATGTCTCCCACGAGTCACCTCAAAAAGTGTTGCAAGAAGGCAAAGCCGTAGAATGGCAAAACGCCTGGGTAGAAACTAAGCTCTCCGACCGAGAATTGCTGCGAGCAGGCGTGCGGCCTGGTACGCGCATGGTCGTTGGCAAGCACCGCAAGCGTCCCTTTCGCATGGGCGATCACATTGCTAGCTACACCCTAGACAACAAAGCTTCTCTAGCCATTTTGCTAGCCCTGGCAGAAACAGTCACCGCGCCGCCCGTCGATGTGTACCTCGTGGCCTCGGCCAAAGAAGAAGTCGGCGCCATTGGAGCCCTATATTTTACGCAGCGGCAGCGGCTAGATGAGCTGATTGCCCTAGAGATTTGCCCGCTTTCAAAGGAGTATCCGTTGTTCGATGGGCCGGCGCCAGCGCTCTTTTCACAAGATAGCTACGGCCTATACGACGAAGGACTCAACCGGGAACTTATGGATGTGGCAGAGCGATCGCACATTCCCCTGCAGGTTGCAGCCATCAGCGGCTTTGGCAGTGACGCCTCTATCGCCATGAAATTTGGCCATGTTGCCAGAGGCGCTTGCCTTGCCTTCCCCACCGAAAACACCCACGGCTATGAAATCGCCCATCTAGATGCCATTGGGAACTGCTACCGCCTCCTGAAAGACTTCATCAGCTCGGCATAATACCCGAGCAACGATAACAATCCCCTACTGATTGTTAGAACACACCACCACAGAACACGTTGGCATAGAATGCTTCTCAGCGTACCGTGTCGGTTTTCTTATGACTCAACTAACGACTCAAGAAGTTTTAACCCACATTCAGGCTGGCGATTCCCTACAGCAAAAAGAGCTGAGCGCCATTGATTTGACAGGCGCTCAGCTAAATAAAGGAGACTTTTCAGACGCCTATTTAAGACGCGCGGTGCTGACAAACGCCTGCTGTCAGGAAGCTAATTTTTCTGGGGCGACGCTGATTTTTGCGAGCTTGAAATCGGCTAATTTGCAAGCTGCGCAACTGGTCAATGCAGTCTTGACAAATGCAGACCTAGCGCAAGCCAATCTGCAACAAGTTCAGGCAAAAGGGGCCAAATTTTACAGCACTTCCTTGGCGGGCGCGACCGGCACGGCGGCTGTACTCGATGAGGCTGATTTTCGGGAAGCCAACGGGGCGCGATCGCACTTCTCAAAGGCCAGCTGCAACAGTACAGCTTTTAACCGCGCCAACTTCGACGGTGCGAGCTTTGAGGGAGCTAGCCTTGTGCGCGCCCAGTGGCACGAAGCCAGCCTCGTAGCATCGTCCTTCGCCAGCGCCAACTTAGAGCAAGCCGTCTTCGATGAGGCACAGCTGACCAGCGCTAACTTTTCAAAAGCCAACGCACTGAACACAAATTTTAGCCAGGCAAACCTGAGTAAAACAAACTTCACAGAGGCGCAGCTAGACTGGTCCAACTGCACAGAGACCAACCTGTCCCAATCCCAGCTTCAGCGCGCCTCCGCCTACAACACCAACTTCCGCATGGCCAATCTCAGCGGCGCTGACTTCACCGGCGCAGATCTGCGAGAAGCCAACTTCGAAGAAGCCCAGCTCACGGGCGTCTCTTTTGAAGGATGCAACGTCCGCAGGGCTATTTTTACTGGCGCAGCAGGCCTCTCAGACGCGCAAAAGCAATGGCTCAAAGACAACCATGCCTTCAACGTTGAGTAAACCGCTGCATAGCAGGCTGGTCAGGGTCAAAATCATGAACTGCGATTACAGCATCCAGATTCAACGGACCGTAGAGGTGAGGAAATCGACCGTGACCTGGAACCGCATCGTAGCGAAGTTCTGATGTCAGGCGATCGCAATCTGTCTCCAACAGCACCAGCCCAGCCTGCCCACTGTAAAATCGCGCCGCAACCGCAGCAACCTGACCCGCTTCCGAAAAATGAATAAACCCCTCAGATTCCAGAGAAGGCGCACGATACTCGCCTGCCAGTTGAGCAGCTTTCCAGTCCACTTGCTGCGTAATATGAAAAATCATATTGTCTCTATTCATAGCAACCACATTTTTGCTGACTTCACGAAGACCCAAATCTGTTCACCATAGTTTGACGAATCCTATGGGCAGGGCTTCCTTGAAATGCCCAAAGCGTTGTCTCCCAACAGAAGAAAGATACGCCGCCGTAGTCTGCTGCCTGCACGGCTGCAATCTCTTTGTCTAGCCGCTCAATCGACTTAGCGGCTAAGAAAGGCCCCGTGTATAGACCAATCGCCGTCGGGACTTGTTCTCTCACATCATAGAATCCGCTGTTGTAAAGATCATTTTCAAAAATAGAGAGATCGTCCCTGTACACCTGAACAACCACTTCATCGACTAGCTTTTCATCTACCCATCGTCGCCAATCCTGCAAATATTTCTGATAGGCGAAGCGAGGAGGATTCGGAGAGACAGAAACAACCGCGTCTGGATTTGCCTGTTTTACAGCCAGAGTAATCTTTTTCAACAGCTGGGTGATTTTGTCGGCTCGCCAAGCCACCCATTCTGGATCGTTCTTATTTTCTGGAGGAGCTAGGCCGTTGTGCTCACCTTTGTAAAGTTCGACGGTGTAAGGATCGTAGCCAAAAGCCACCGGCAATCCGAAGTGATCATCTAGCTGAATGCCATCAACCGGATAGCGAGCCACCACTTCTACAATTAGGTCGGTCAAAAACTGTTGAACTTCCGGCAAAAAAGGATTGAGCCAGGCTAGATTGCCGCCTGCAGCTTCTAGCTGGAAATTCTGTAGCGGTTTGGGGAGAAATGAATTCGGCTTGGCAGGGTCTGAAACTCGGTTGCCTGCCAGGTTGAGCGTGAGCCACTCTGGATGGGCCTGCGCGATCGCAGCACTCTCCGGAATCATCAACCCATATTCAAACCAAGGCAAGATTCTCATCTTCTGACGATGGGCCTGGCGCACAAATCCACCGAGCGCATCGTCGAAGGGCCACAGCGGCAAGTCCGTTAAAACATCTTTTTGTAGGCCACCGGCAGCCGCCGCCACCTGACTAGAATGTAGCGTATACCCACGACTCCACACGCAGGGATACAGCGTATTTAGGCGGTGCCTGGCTAGGTTGGCAACTACTTCATCGGTGCGCATCGTATAGTACGAAATCGACGCGCCCAAGTTGGTCATCCACACGCCGCGAACTTGATTGGTGGTCACAGGCGAGATCAAGGGAGCCTGCCACAGCGTTAGTGCTAGCCACAAACTGCCGAAAAATAATAGCCCTCGCATCCATCCTTTGCGGCGCTTTGGATGAAGTTTTCGATGAGATTGTGGCTGCGATTTTAGGTTGGTGTTTGGCTCGGCCTGTGAGTTATGCATGCTCGCTACAATAGCCTACAAAAGACAGATTCAGTCGTGGACTATCTTATTTCGGACCATCTTATTCAGACGACCTAATTGTGAGCCGCATTACGGCGAAGCAGCTGTCTGTAGCGTCATGGCAGAGCCGCCACCCCGACGACTTGGCTCAGCTGCAGCGAAAATTTGCCCATCGGGCGATCGCACGATGCCCGTTGCCGCGCCAATCTCATCGGTCTCTTCTAGGGTATGTCCCATGTCTATCAGGGTCTGACCCAGTTCCGTATCGCTGAAGTTGCTGTCTACCAGCGTAGTACCAAGATTGCGTTGAGAGAGTCTGGGCGCCGCGATCGCATCCGCCAAATCCATTCCAAAATCCACCATATTGACCACTATCCCCAACACCGTCGTGATAATCGTCGAGCCCCCCGGCGAGCCAAAGGCTAGCGTCTGGCCATCCGGCCCGATAGCAATCGTCGGGGCCATACTGCTACGGGGTCGCTTTCCCGGTTCTGGCACATTCGGATGAGGGATTTCTGCATCAAAGTCCGTCAGCTCATTGTTCAAAATGAACCCGTAGCCAGGCACCACAATGCCAGAACCGCCCGTCATCTCAATGGTGAGCGTGTAGGAAACTACCCTACCCTCAGCATCTACCGCCGTCAAATGAGTCGTTGACCGCCCTTCTGTATTCGTGGTGGCAGCAGGTACAGTAAACGCCGTTAGGCTCGGGCTCGGATCTTGCTGATAGGGCAGCGGATTTCCGGCGGCTGCGCTGTAGTCGGCTTCATTGTCTGGCGGCTGCGTGGCCATTGCAGCACGCCTTGCAGCGGTGTAGTCAGCGCTCAGCAAGCCAGAGAGCGGAACATCGACATATTCTGGATCGCCCAAATAGGCATTCCGATCAGCATAGGCGAGGCGTTCAGCCTCGATCAGCCAGTGTAGGGCCTGCGCTCTTGGCAGATCGGCTAGGTCGTAGTCTGCAAGCAGGTTCAGCACTTCGGCCACGGTCGTACCGCCGCTACTAGGTAGCCCCATGCCATACAGCCGATAGCCGCGATACTCACTGCTCACCGCTGGGCGCACTCTCACCTCATACCGGTCCAAATCAGCCAACGTTAGGCGACCGGGCCACACGGTAAACGGGGGCTCAGCGACAATGGGCGGGCGAGCGACAGTTTGAGCGATCGCTGCCGCCATTTCTCCTCTGTAGAAGGCATTCACGCCCTTTTCTGCAAGCAGTCGATAGGCCTTGGCCATCTCTGGATTGCGAAAAAGGCTGCCGACTTCAGGGATTTCCCCTCCCGGTAAGTACAAGTCTCGCGTACTCGAAAAGGCGGCAAATCGTGTCTGATTGGCAGCAATCTGACTGGCAAACGTTTCGTCGACGGTGAAGCCGTCTTCGGCAAGTGCGATCGCAGGTTCTAGCAGCTCAGCCAGCGTCCGCGTCCCATAGCGTTCCACAGCCGTTGCCCAGTTTAGCGGCGTCCCCGGCACGCCCACCGCCAATCCGCTGCTAACCCGATTCGGGAAAAAGGGCAGCGGTTCGCCCGTGTCGCTGCCTGGATCGCGAAATAGGTCGGGCGTTGTGCCTGCAGGTGCTTCTTCTCGGCCATCTAGGGTAACGACGGTTTTATCGGGCTGGGCAATCACCATAAAGCCGCCGCCCCCGATGCCTGCCGAAAAGGGTTCCACCACGCCTAGTGCTGCTGCCGTCGCAACGGCTGCATCTACCGCATTGCCACCACTGCGCAGAATATCGATGCCGACTTGGGTTGCCTGCTGATCGACACTGGCGATCGCCCCCCCGGTCCCTATTACCTCGTAAGGCTCAACTAAGTCACGGGCGGGTATGCGTAACGCAATGATGAGTACCCAGCCAACGCCTATCAGCCCCAACGCTATTCGTCGAATCATGTATTCTCCTCGCCCACTTTTCTCTGAGGCAACATGACGCCTACAGAAAAAATGTCACAGCACACAGCCAAACAATTTTACCGAAGCCTTGCCTTGCAGCCTATAGCCGCAAAGTCGTGTTGCCACAGCTCCCTCCTAAGCGATAATTATCACAAACAGACTATTGAGCCGCTGACTATCGAGTCACTTTAGCGATGAGCATTTCAGACGCCATGAGCAATTCAGATATTCGCTGGCAACAACGGCTAAATAGCTATCAGCGAGCACTTAATCAGCTCACCAAATTCATTGAAAAAGGGACGCTGAGTGAGTTAGAAGAACAGGGGTTCATCAAGTCATTTGAGTACACTTACGAGCTAGCCTGGAAACTCCTCAAAGACTATCTCGACTTTCAAGGCGAACAGTCAATCTATGGCTCTCGCGATGCCATCCGCCTCGCTTTCAATCGCAACCTCATCACAAACGGAGACATCTGGATGGATATGATAAAAAGCAGAAACCTAACCATTCACGCGTACAACCTTGATACAGCTAAAGCTGTTGCAGACGACATCACTCACCATTACTTCTCTCTTTTTAAGGACCTCTCTACAACTATGCAGTCTATCCAAAACAGAGAGCAACAAAATCAAACAATGAACAATGAGCCCTGACACCAAAGCCCTTTCCTGCGGTCTTTCCCAAGACACCCTTCAGAAAATACGTAGTGTTCTAGCTGCCCATCCCGAAGTCGAATCGGCCATCCTTTACGGTTCCCGGGCCATCGGCACTTTCCGCCCAAGCTCGGATATAGACCTTACCCTCACTGGCGAGCAGCTCACCCTCAGCATCCTGCTACGCATCGACACCGAAATCGACGATCTTCTTCTGCCGTACCTCTTTGATCTCTCTATTCTCAGCCACATCCA
Source organism: Cyanobacteria bacterium J06614_10 (assembly GCA_038527325.1). Lineage (GTDB taxonomy): Bacteria > Cyanobacteriota > Cyanobacteriia > Phormidesmidales > Phormidesmidaceae > Phormidesmis. The sequence goes on along the minus strand of JBCBFY010000015.1, from coordinate 54,729 downwards.
CAGTCCCACGCTTCTGGACCACATCCACCGCGTAGGCATCACACTCTACGAGCGAGTATCCAAGAACGAGGTGTTGTGAACGCTCCTGTCGCCTCACTCCGCAAGCGGCTCAGCATAGAAGCCGATATGGCTCGCAACGGGCCTTTCGAAACCGGGAATTTTTGCATTGATCACTGCGTTGATAATTTCCGCTTTACCTTCGGTTTCTATAGCAATTGTGGTGGAGCCGCCGCCATCGAGCTGTACTGCCTGAGTGGCGCCTAGGGCTTTGAGCATGGGGGCGGCTTCGTCTAGCGATGTGCCCTCTGCATACAGCGGTTGCTTACCGTCGCTGAGCAGCAGCCACAGCCGCGTTCCCGTTTCATCAATGGCGGCCAGCGTCAGGGGATACGGCCTTTTTGAAAGCGTCTTTTCCGATAGAAACTGTAGCTCCTTGGGCAGGGGAACATCGCGAATCCAAATCGGCTGGCCAGAGACAGCTTGCTGAGTACCCGCCGGGCAAATGTCTTCCCACACCAGCTCAATCCGCCGATAAAGAAAACAAACGGAATAGTAGCGCGGATGAGGCAACGACACAATCTGACCATCTGACATGGCGAATCCAATTAGGCTAGCCGGGCCGCCTGGTTTGGGGCGGTAGTGCCAGGGCGTCATTTCTCTGAAGGGGTAGAAAAAGTTTGCGTTGATAGCCAGCTGCAGCCGATGCTGCTCCAAAAAGGTGGAAGTGGGCTGAACCCGAGTTTCTCTGACCTGTGAGAGCGGGTCGTAAATCGGCGCATTCTCAATGCCGGGCGTTGCAAACGGCTCAATGCCTGAAGCAGTCAGATCCACTTCTAGGATATGAATGACCTGAGGTCTAGGTTCATTGAGGATTTGGCGGCTGTAGGTAACGCCTTGAAATAAGGGACGCTCAGGAACGGCGACACGGGGCGGGCGCTGCAATACGGTGCTACCGTAAATGCCAATGGGGACCAACAGGCTGATCCAAATGAGCCCTTCTTGCAGCTTTTTTGGCCAAGTTTTCATGGGTGCAAGCGTCCTCTCTATCTATCCGGCCTATCTACACAGAAGACAAGTTTTCTACATTATGTCCTCTTCACCCGCTGAGAATTTGCCACCTAAACGAAGATCCTCTGCCAAGGAGCGATCGCAAACCCTACTGCTGCTCTTCTTGCTAATTGGAGTCGGATGGCCAATGTTCTCTGCCTTGAGTACATTGCTGTTCGCGGTCATGGGTCTTAGTCCGAGCAGCCCAACTTGGCTCTACGCGCTGGCGCTTGGCGGCATGCTATCTCTAGCAGGACTCTTCACCGGGCTACAAGGGCTGAAGCGTTTCTCCGCTTGGCAAAAGCGATTTCACACGGTTAGCGGCGCTTTTTCAGGCGCAGTATTAGGTCTATTTACCTTCGGGCTGCTCAGTGAAGAAAAGCTAGGCTGGACTGTATTTGGCCTTGTTTTAGGCAGTCTGGCGCTGACCGGCTTAGCCCAATGGTCTGGAGGCCCGCCTCGGTCCTTTTGGCGACGCTTTTGGCGATGCACTATTTCGCTCTCTGGTACCTTTTGCAACTACGCAGTAGCCTTCGGTTTCAGCGTTTGGGCCTGGGCCGCCTGGGCAGCGGGCGAACTGCTTTTACTGATGCTAATGGGCGCGATCGCACTACTATACCTATGGCTTACCCGCCTATCTCTCTCCGTCCTCACCCGCAACCTCCGCACCCCATAGGCTAAAACCAGGCCATCCTACGAACCAATAGGCTCCACATCACGGGGTAACCGAATCACAAATTCACTCCCCTGACCTACCGTAGAGAAGACAGTAATACTGCCGCCATGCACGTCCACCACGATTTGATGAGCGATCGCCAAGCCTAAGCCAGTCCCCTTTCCCACAGGCTTCGTCGTAAACAATCGCTCAAAAATGCGGGTCTTGACCTCGGGCGGCATGCCCTTGCCATTGTCTCGGATGCTCACTTCTACTCCACCCCCCGGTAGCTGACTGGTTCGAATAAAAATGGCCTGTGGGTGTTGATGTAGGGTAGTTTCTGTAGAGGCGATCGCCACTTCATCAAACATGTCGATCATGTTTGCCAAGATATTCATAAACACCTGATAGAGCTGCCCCGGAAAACAAACAATCTCACCGAGCGACTGATAGTCTCGGTTCACCCTAATTTTGGGTCGAACATCATTTCCACCCAGTCGATACTTTAAAAGCAACAGCGTGCTGTCGAGACTAGCATTGATATCTGCAGGCACGGCCTGTTCAGCATCCGCCCGCGAAAAGTTTCGCAAACTGTTGCTCATAGACTTCATTCGCCGGGTTGCCTCTTCCATAGAATCCAGCATCTTGAGCAAATCTTCTATTAAAAACTCAAGATTGATGTCTTCTGCATCTTCTTTAATGTCATCTGTTGCATCAGGATAACAATCTTGATAAAGCGCCAAATGTTCGATCAGGTCTTCTACGTGGGTCTTGACGTGGCGCACACTGCCATCGATAAAGCCTAAGGGATTGTTCAATTCATGGGCAACGCCAGACATCAAACTGCCAAGCGCTGACATCTTTTCATACTGAACGAGCTGTAGCTGAAACTGGTTGAGTTTCTCTAGAGCTGCTTGGAGTTCACAAGTTCTCTCCGACACATGTGACTCTAACTGTTGATGCCATCGACGCAGTTGTAAGTGCGTTTTGACTCGTACGAGTAGCTCCTGCTCTTGAAAAGGCTTAGTAATGTAGTCTACCGCGCCGAGTTCAAACCCTTGCAGTTTGCTCTGGGTATCACTCTGCGCCGTCAGAAAAATGACCGGAATCTTGGCAGTAACAGCATTTTCTTTAAGGCGTTGGCAGGTTTCATAGCCGTCTATTCCCGGCATCTGAACATCTAGCAAGATGAGGTCAGGTGGGTGCATTCGGGCTAGCTTGAGTGCGCGATCGCCATCTAGCGCAACCGAAACATCGCAGCCCGCATCTTCCAATACCTGGCTGACCACTTCTAAGTTGGCCGCTATATCATCGACAACGAGAACGTCCCCTTCTAGCACGGTTTAGACCTCGATAAGTAATGATTGCTGTAGCAAGTCTTCAATCGCCTCTGCCTGAAACTGTCTAGCCAGAGACAGCACGGGATCTACGAAGGAGGTGTACCGGACATCTTCTAAAACGGCGGCTTCCAAAGACTGGCGCAGCTTACGGAGTTTTCCCTGTCGAGCTAGCAACAGCCAAGACTCAATGACGGCCACCGGCGGCATCTTTTCATCGGTAGCCTCGGTGTCAGCATCCGGGCACGCGCCAGTGTCTGCGGCTTTTTCGCCTGTAGCGCTATCAGCCCGGTCGTCGTAGCGCCATGTGAGAGTTAGCTGGTCGGCAACAATTTTGAGCAGGTCGCTAATATCTACAGGCTTTGGTAAAAAGGTATCGCCACCGGTATCCAGTGCTTTTTGCTGATCGGCGTGGGCAACGGAAGCAGAAGAGACAATAATCTTTTGACGTTTCTGACCCTCTTGCGATCGCACCTGCCGAATCATCTCAAAGCCATCCATTCCAGGCATCGCCAAGTCTGTGATAATCAGATCGGGCTGAAAAGCATGCAGCGCCGCTAAGCCCTCTTCACCATTTTCAGCTTCTTCAATTTCAAAGCCTAGGGGAACCAGCAAGCTCTTGAGCACCGCTCTATTTTCCCAATGGTCGTCGACAATCAGCAGACGGCGAGGCTCTCCCTCGTAGCCGACGATGGCACGACCCTCGCGAAACGTACTTTGCTGTGCCCAGTCCGTGGCAACCGGGCAGGTAATTTCAAAAGAAAATTGGCTCCCTTCACCCAGCTGGCTACTCACCGCGATCTGGCCACCCATCAGCGACACAATCTGCTGACTAATGGCTAGCCCAAGCCCAGTGCCTTCGGCCTGACGCTTGCGATCGCCCACCTGCTCAAAGGCCTGAAAAAGCTTGCTCACATCAGCAGCAGCAATCCCGACTCCAGTATCTACAATTTTGAACTGCAGCGTGCATCGGTGTAATGGCGCTGTCTGTTCAAGGCAGCGCACCGACAAGGTAACGCTGCCTTGATCGGTAAACTTGATCGCATTCCCCAAGAGGTTAAGCAAGACCTGACGCAGTCTTTTTTCATCGACGTCGATGCCTTCTATCAGCCCCACTGGTGGCTCGTAGATGAAAGCAACTCCCTTTTGCTCCGCCTTAATCTTACAAATTTCAACCACGCTTTGGAGAAAAGAGGGCAGGTGCAAAGGCTGAGGCACAAGCGATAGCTTGCGCGCTTCAATCTTTGAAAGATCGAGCACATCATTAATCAGCATCAGCAAGTGACTGCCACACTGGTGAATAATATTGACACCGTGCTGATCTTCACTGAGTAAATGGGGAGAGCGGCCTAGTATTTGCGCGTAGCCCAAAATTCCATTGAGCGGTGTTCGCAGCTCATGGCTCATATTTGCCAAAAACTCGCTTTTGGCCTGGTTGGCGGCATCTGCTAAACCCTTTGCCTTTTTGAGCTCGGCAGTCCGCATTTCTACGCGCTGCTCCAGATCTTCGTTCAATCGCTGTAGCGCTAGCTCTGCCTCCTTTCTATCGGTCACATCTTGGAAGCTACCCATAATGCCGATAACGTTTCCCTCACTGTCAAACATGGGAATTTTGTTGGTTTCTAGCCAGGCTTGCTTGCCATCCCCCTGAAGCTGGGGCTCGATAATGCCCATCTCGGCTTTGCCACTGTCCATTACCCGGCGATCGCACAAACGGTAGTAGTCAGATTCTTCTTTCTTCCAGACCATATCGTAGTCTGTTTTTCCAATCAGCTGTTCAGGCCGTTCTAGCCCGGCTACCGCTGCAAACTTTTGGTTGCATCCCAGGTAGCGGCTGTGGATATCTTTCCAAAAAATGCACTGCGGCATGCTATCCATCACAAGCTGCAATAGCTGCTGCTTCAAGATATTGTCGTAGTCAATGGGAGTAGCTGAGGAGTCTATTGGTGGCGCCATCTACAGTCGGCTACACACTGACCAGTGTGCAAAATATGCGAACGTCATGTAGATAGGTTACCCAGCCGAAAGTAAGGACACATATTAACGGCAACGACACGCAGCAGACAGCAGCGATATCCCGCAGGCCAGCAGACTTACTTCTGACAAACAGCTTCTATTTTGTAGCCGTCCGGATCTCGTACATAGGCTGCGTAGTAGTTTGGATGGTAATGTGCCCGAATACCGGGCGGTCCCTCATCCTTTCCGCCTTGAGCGATCGCACTTTTATAAAAGCTATCTACCGCCGCCCGGTCTACCGCCTGGAAGGCCAGATGAAATCTCGGAGGACTGGGAAACTCTTCCAAATTGTTCTGTTCAGCATCTTTAGAATACAGCCAAAAAGAGCGTTGGCTGCTATCGACATAGGCGGCAATGCCGCGATCGCCCATTGCAAACATGCGGCTAATGCCCAGCGGCTTTAGCGCCGCATCGTAAAAGGTCAGGCTCTGCGTTAAATCTGTGACACCAATAGAAAGATGATCGAACACCTAAATTATGCTAACCCCACTAACTTTTCACTCAGTTCCCAAAGGCGATCCGCTTTGTTGGCATCCGCCGCTTCATTAGAGACTTCCTGACAAAAGGCCTCACGGTTTTTGTCCTGTCGGTTGCCCCAGCTCCAATACACGCCCGATTTGTTGAACCCTTCTTCGGCCACGACTTGAGCAACGCGATCGCCCGACTCTTCTTCAGAAACGTATCCACCCGTAATATTTTTCTGAAAGAACGGGAAGATAATCTGAAACAGCTTAGGCGCATCCCTAAACAAGTTTGACTCAGCAACACAGCCTGGGTATAACGCGTTAAAAACAATACCCGTATCCTCGTGAAAGCGGCGATGCATCTCTAGCATTGTCAACATGTTGCACAGCTTACTGTCTTTGTATGCTTTTCCTGGCTTGAATTTTTTGCCATCGATCATGGCGATTGGCGATTTGAAGCCTAGTTCCATGCCCTTAAGTTCGCCAAGGTCCGGGGGCGCAGGAATCGGAATCTTACCACCCAGCTCTTTGGGATTCGCCGTCACGGTGCCCAGCGTCACCAAGCGGGGCTCCGGATGGGCGGCTTTCTTCATATCTTCGAGCAGCAAATTGCACAGCAAAAAGTGCCCCAGATGGTTCGTTGCCACACTGATCTCGTAGCCATCTTCACTGCGCTCTGGCGACTTAAGGCTCGGCTTATACACAGCGGCATTCACAACCAAAGCATCGAGAGACTTACCCGTTGCACGAAACGCCTCTACAAACTGCCGGACGCTCTCCAAAGAGGCCAAATCTAGCTTCAGAAGGGTGTAGCTATCGGGGGCTATCCCCGCTTCTTTAGCAGCGCGCTCTGCCTTTGGCAAATTTCGGCAGGCCATAATGACGTGCCAGCCTCGCTCGGCAAGAGACTTAGCAGCGTATAGGCCAACACCGGAAGAGGCACCAGTGATAATTACGTTAGGGCTGATTACGTCAGGACCTTGCGACTGTTCCATGGGGCTGTACGGCAGTGGGACTAAGTGGGCACCGGCACTGAGGTCCGGCCACCTCCCTAATGCTGCCATACCGTTGAACTCTTACAACCAATCATTACCTTTTGCAAAGTTGAGTAAAGAAAATGGCTGGAGACTGGCCTGCTAGCAGCTGACTTTGAAGCTGATCTGTTTGCCACCTTCGAAAGCGATTTCGAAAATGCTGCTAAAGGGTCTTTTGAAAATCTAGATGGATAAATCTTCCTGGTGTGGAATCCATTCACTCGCCAACAGCTTTCAGGGATATCCATCCAATATCCACAACTCTTACGACTACGCCTCAGATTAATTTGCATCCACAGTCAGAGGAACTCTACTACTCGTAGCAATAACGATCCCACGGCGCTGCGGAGTTACGGGTTTGTCATTCGCTAGCGCGAAGGTGTGCTTTTTCAGCAATGTCGCCAAAATGAGATTCATTTCTAGCTTTGCTAGAGCGTAGCCGATGCAGCGTCTATGTCCGCCACCAAAGGGAATAAATTCTGAAGCAGAAAACTGTCGCTCTAAGAATCTTTCAGGTCGAAATTTCTTTGGCTCAGGGTAGAGATCTTCTCGGTGGTGTACGGAATAAATAGAAGGCGAGAGAAAGACTTCAGGCGGGAAAGTCTGACCGTTGATGGTGGTCTCTTTGTTAGAAATGCGAGGGGCTGTAATGGGTGCCACCGGATAGATTCGCAGCGTCTCAGAGACGACAGCCGTTAGATAAGGCAGCGCCGCAATGGCTAGCGGGTCAGCATCGTCAGCGAGGGCGTCGAGTTCTGCCATCAGCCGAGCTTTTACCGCCGGTAGCTTGTGTATCCAATACATCGCCCAGCTGAGCGCAGTCGCTGTTGTTTCATGGCCCGCCGCCAGCATCGTCACCAGCTCGTCTTTAATCTCTTCGTCGGTCATAGGTTCGCCCGCTTCATCACGCGCGAGGAGCATCAGGCTAAGCACATCGTCGCCACCCTCTTCTGCCAGAGCATCTTCTGACACACGTTCCATCTGAGCCCTTCGCTCGTCAATTTCTGCCTGCAGCAGCTGATATATTTGCTGCCTCAAATACATCACTCGTCCCCAGGGGCTCCACCGACCCCAGTTTTGCTGAAACCACCGAAAAAACAGCAGACTAGATCCGAGGGGTGACCCGGTCAGGTCAAGCCAGCGAATCAACAGCTTTTTGAGAGATTGGTAGCGATCGCCCTCTCTCAGACCAAACACCGTTTGTAAAATCACCTCCAGCGTAATATCGGGCATTACCTTACCCATCAAAATTGTCTCTCCGGGCTGCCAAGAATCGCTAATCTCACGCGTAATATCACAGATTGTCTCGCTATAAGACTTGACCCTAGCGCCATGGAAAGGAGGCATGAGCAGCTTACGCTCACGCTTATGGCGCTCACCATCAAGAATAAGAAGAGAGTTGTTGCCAAACAGCGGCTGCAATATGCGTTGACCTCTACCAACATCAAACTGATCACCACCGCCCGCAAAAATGTCTTTTATCGCCTTCGGGTCGCTAAAAAATACGAGCGGCTGAAACCCAAAAATATTCATTGTAAAGGTGTCGCCGTAGGCTTCGGCGCACTCATCCAAATAGGCATAGGGGCGCGTTAGCCAGTTCAATAGCTGCCGAATGCCAGATAGGGCCACTGGATTTGGCAACATTGATGGCTGAGAAGATGGCGGCTGGACTGAAGGCTGCTGGACTGATGACGGCTGAATTTCTTGCATGTCATACACTCACTTGCTAAGGATGGTCAGATGCTACAAAAGGCCGAACCTAGCGGGATAGATTTGGCTCGGCGATGGATGGCCAGTGTTCAAAATTTCGCTTTACCCAATCCATGCCCACTTCATTGTTCAGCTTTATTTTTTGAGGTGGCGCCGCGTAAAGCTTACTCAAAATTTCTACATCCTGCTCTACCACCGTCGCCACCAATTTCAAGAAAGCACCTTTCATCAGCCAAAATATCGGCCACTTTGGCTGAGCAAACAGCAACACAAACGTTCTCGTTTGCGATTGAGATTCGGGCACAAAGAAATGGCACTGCGCAATGGGGCCTGCAAATGTCTGACCGTGGAAAATCACTATCGAGGGAAAATGGTTTTCCAAATGAGCTTCGATAACTTTTGGCATTGTCAAAACGGCGGGGTTCTTCAGCACTTCTTGCCGAGTAGGAGAAGCCTTCGGCATTTTCATAAAGGCCTCTGAATGATGCCCCCGGTCGATAAACTGCTCGAACTGTACCGTTTCAATCCGAAACATCTCACGGTGCGTTCCGTTTTGATGGTTGTAGTCGTGCATGTTCAAGAGCATTGGCAACAGCGGGGTCTGGGCGCTAACCTCTCCCGCGCTGCCGACAAATTCGTAGTCCTCGGCGATTTTATTCAACACTTCAGGAATAGGGCGTTGAGGTTCAACGCCGCCGTAAGACCAGATAAAATCACCCTGCACAATCAGCTCTAAAGGGGTTAGCTGGGGCAGAGTTCTCCGCTGGGTATCAGGCAGCATAGTGCGACCCGAGGGATCGAAGGCTAGGGCATGAAACGGACAGGCGATCGCACTACTGCCATCTGCCTTCGCTTCGCACCACCCTTCAGAGAGCATCGCGCCCATGTGCGGACAGCGGTTGGGCAGAGCATAGACATCACCATTGGCAGCTTTCCACAGCACATAGTCTTTCCCATACACCGACACCTTGACAGGTTGATTCACCGCTAGCATAGATTTGTGAGCCAGCAGCCACGGCGCCCCCTGAAGCATTGATCGCTCCGTAGATGGAGCAGCTTGATTGGTAAAAGATTGAGCTGTAGAAGAGGTAGCAGACATTGCGATCGCTCCAAGCAGGCAGCAGCGGAAAATGTGAAAAATTATTCACATTTACTCATGTTTATCCCACTTGATTTAGATTTGTCAAGGCTCGACTCGTCGAGTTCCGCATTCAGTTTAAAGGTGTCCTCAACCCATGGCTTTTGATAAGGCAGCGCAGAAAAAGGCTTCTTCAGCAACTTCCCGAGCCGCTGCCCAGTCTACTTTTCGCAATCAGCCTCGGCAACAGCGAAGCCGAGCCCGAGTAGAGCAAATTTTAGCGGCAGCGGCCAAGGTGTTTTGGGAAGTGGGCTACGACGCAGCCACGACCCAACAAATTGCCAAACAAGCCAACACCGCCGTTGGCACGCTCTATCGTTTTTTCCCAAATAAGCTCGCTATTTTCCACGCCCTCGAAAAGCAGCACAGGCAGGACGTAGAAGATATTCACGCTCAGCTGGTGAGCCCAGAATTTGCGCAGCAGCCCCTAGCCGACATGATCCAGCAAACGGTTGAAATTTTCGCCCGCTATTTTGAAGACCTCGGTTCTAGGGTGGTGTACACCCAGTACTACACCCATCCAGAGCTATACGCTCAATTCGACGCAGCGGTGGACTACAGCTACATTCGCCGATTTGCGATTCTCTTACGAATGCGCAATCCGCAACTATCCATAGCCAAAAGTGAGCTAGTCGCCGAAACCTGCCACCGTACGTTCAATGCCATCTTCCTCCGAGCGCTAAGTAGCGAGCACCACTACAAACACCAGCTATACCAAGAGCTTCAGCAGCTACTCACAAACTATCTCAAGACTTACGACCCCGTAACTAGCGACACTACTTGTCACAAGCTTATAGATAGCGATGCTCAGCCTACCTCCACACTCACCGCTACGGACGCTAAAGAAAAGCTCACGCCCCGCCAGCAAATCGCCTTCTCACACATCCAGCAGCACGGTCAGCTCACGATCCAAACCTTTGAGCGCCTGTGCCCGCAGCCCTCTCGGCGAACCCTTCAGCGCGACCTCAGGCAGCTCATTAACAAAGGCCTCATAGAGACCACAGGCGATACAAACCAACTTACCTATCGACTGCGCACAGAACACATACAGAACAACTGTTCAAAGACATAGCTCAAGAAAATCATTCCAGCGTATCCGCTCGAAAACTTGTGACATCTCGCGACACCGATAACGGTTCTCACTACTTCCCCAATCCAACTTAGCTATATACAATAGTTGCAGCAGCTAATGGTAACTTTCCCATGCAACTGAAGCGTCCTATTTTGGTCGGTGGTCTTGGTCTTTCAGCCAGTCTTTGGCTCCTCAATCTTGTTGGCCATTCGCCGGTGGGGCATGCCTTGGGGGATGGGTCTGCCATGCTGGGTGCGATCGCACTGGGTGCTGGGTTCTGGGCTTTCAAGCAAAGAAGCGGCACAGAAATTGTTGTAGAGCCGCCCCTAGCACTAGGCGCGGTGAATAAATCTGCTATTGACTCTGTCGTTGAGAAGATAGGGGCAACGCTGGATGCTTTAGTTTCTGAACTTCCAGAGGCAGCAAAATCGGATAAAGTGCATCCTGTCTGGGTAGAGATTGAAAGGCAGAGAACAGCGATCGCACAAATCACCCAAAATACAGAGAGAAGCGAGCTCTCCCTTGCAGTCATTGGCAACAAATCAACCGGCAAGTCTTCCTTGGTGACCTATCTTGAGCGTCACTGGCAGCCCAAAGATTTCTCCAGTCAATCGAAAGTGACAAAGATTACAGAAGTCACCGGAGAAGAAACCCTTCCTGCGACAGAGGCAGACCTTGTTCTATTTGTTACCGCTGGCGACCTCACCCAGTCAGAGCTGCAGCGCATTCAAACCTTGCTCAAAGCTGGCTATCGCACTCACATCGTTTTCAACAAACAGGATCAGCTAACCCCAGCCGATAGGCAATCTGTCCTACAGCGCATTCAGACCCGCGTAGAGGCACTGGAGATCGGCGTCAGCGCGATTTCTACAAATCCGAACCCCATCAAAGTCCGTCGCCATCAAGAAGATGGAACCGTCGTAGAATCCACTGAGCAGCCAGAAGCACAGGTAAAAAGCCTCACCGACCGGCTGACCTACCTAGTGGAAAATGAAGCCGAACAGCTGGTATTAACAACAACTTTCAGACAAGCCAAAGCCCTGCGTCAAGAGGTGCAGCAGCTACTGAACAGCCAGCGCCGACAGCGCGCGCTCCCCGTTGTGGAACAGATGCAGTGGATAGCCGCTGGCAGTGCTTTTGCAAGCCCCCTTCCCAGCTTAGATTTACTCGCTTCTACTGCGATCAATGCCCAGCTCATCGTCGATTTGGGGGCGGTGTATGGTCAATCTTTTTCGCTGGAGCAGGCGAAAAAGGCGGCGGGTACGCTGGCCGAACTGCTCGTCAAGCTTGGCCTCGTGGAGCTATCTACCCAAGCGTTGGGTGGCTTGCTCAAAGCTCACTTTGCCACCTATGTAGCAGGCGGTGCCCTGCAAGGCGTTAGCGCAGCTTACTTGACTCGGATGGTGGGTCTTAGTCTGATTGATTTCTTTGAAGAGCAGAGTCTGCTGCCTGCGGAAGAGCAGCGGTTTGCCTTTGGAGAAATGGGCGATCGCCTGCAAACTATTTTCAAAGCGACTAAGCAGGGCCTCGGGCTACAGGCTTTCGTCCAGCAGGCTCTTTCCCATTTGCCCATGCAGCCAAAAGCTGCCCCCGCCCAATAAAGCTTGACCTATAACGTCGTGACTATGCCCTCACCTGAGCTGCCGCCCAACCCCATCGTCGAACAGGCTCGTATCAGCATAGGTGAGGCGATTGACCGCTACATTCCACAGCTAAAAATAACGCGGCTAGATTCTCAAGAACTCAGCCGCCAAGCCGCTGTAAAAAACGGAATTGACCAGCTGACGATTCTAAAAAACAAACTGGATAGTGCGCTGCTGCGCGTAGCTGTGTTTGGGCTCGTGAGCCGGGGAAAGTCGGCAGTGATTAACGCTATCATCGGGGAGAAAATTTTAGAAACTGGCCCTCTAAATGGCGTCACCCAATGGCCACGCTCGGTTTACTGGCTACCGGAAAAGAAGCAAGAACAGGGTTCTGCAGTAGCGCCCTCCAACAAACCTAACCAAGCACTCACCAAAGAACCCCTCAAAATTGAATTAATCGACACGCCCGGACTCGATGAGATTGAAGGAGAAGCGCGAGGAAAAGTGGCTCAGGAGATTGCCCAGCAGGCCGACCTCATCCTGTTTGTTGTTTCTGGCGATGTCACCCAAACAGAATACAGAGCGCTTCAATCTCTCTATGCAACTGCCAAGCCACTGCTGCTCGTCTTCAACAAAGTAGATCTCTATCCCCAAGCCGATAGAAACTCTGTCGCCAACAATCTACAGTCACTCTGGCAACAGGCCGAAAGCAGGGCAAACTTGCCCCAGGGCGCGCGCCTCGTTGACGACATCATCATGGTCTCTGCTGAGCCTGCCCCGATTCAAGTGCGTACTGAATGGCCGGATGGCCGCGTCAGTGAAGATTGGGAGAGCCCGCCAGCGCAGATTGAGCCGCTCAGAGCAGCACTGCTGAAAACGGTGCGAACAGAAGGGCCTACGCTAGTCGCGCTCAATGCCCTTAGGCAAGCAGGTCTGATTGAGCAAACGCTGGCCAAAGAGACCGCTGAACTCAATCAGGCAAACGCCGATGACCTGATTTGGAAATATGCAAAATACAAAGCGATCGCAGTTGCTTTCAATCCGGTTGCTATTCTCGACATGCTAGGCGGCATTGGCTCAGATTTGGTGATGATTCGAGCGCTGTCTCAAATGTACGGCTTCCCCATGACGCGCTTCGAAGCTGGCAAACTCTGGCAGTCCATTATCCGCAGCTCAGGCACCCTACTGCTCAGTGAATTTGGCACCAACCTGATGTTAGGCTTTGGCAAAAGTGGCGCAGCTATCTGGAGCGCTTTCGAGAGTTTCTCCGGCTTTACTGCGTTTGCAGGGGCGATGACGGCTCAAGCGGGCGCAGCAGGCTATGGCACCTATGCCGTCGGCCAGGCCGCCAAGGTCTACCTTCAGCAGGGCTGTAGCTGGGGGCCAACCGGCGTAAATACCGTGATGCAAGGCATCCTTGCCCAGGCGAAAACAGACTCCACCCTAGAGCGACTCCAGTCTGAAATCAAAGCGTCCATTGGCGACCCAGAAACTGTAAAAGACGCGCTCAATCAAGACACCAGCGCAGTAGAGAGCGCAGTAGAGGTAGAGCGCGCAGTAGAGATAGAACAAGCCCCTTGAAAAGGAGCCTGTCAAAGACTATGCTTCGCCCTCTTCTACCATTGGGTCTTCCTCTTCGCTGGGTCGCTCGCCCCCAGCGTGCTCGCCAATCCAGTCGAACTTTATCTCTCGCAGATAATCCACCACCCAGTTCGCCCGGCGCTGCAGCATGTGATTTGGGTACACGTGGGCAACCCCCACCACGGGAATCTGCGCCGCCTTCGCCGCTTCGATGCCAGCAAAAGAATCTTCGATGGCGATGCAGTCTTGGGGCTGCAGCTGCAATTCTGAATCTGTTTGGTTGAGCGCTGCGATCGCTTTTGTGTAGCCTTCGGGTGACGGCTTGCTGCCCTCAGCAGAAAGATCATCCCCAGCGATAATGACCTGGAAATGGTCTGCTAGCTCAGCGCGAGCCAGCACATCTAGCACCTGCTGACGCTGGCTACCCGTCACAATGCCCATTTTGATATCGGCTGCTCGGCAGCGAAAGATCAAATCGTCTAGTCCAGGATAGAGTGGCAGCTTGTCAACGTCTTTGACCCATGCCTGGTAGCCAGCTGTTTTCTTGGTCAGCAGCTTAGCGAGCATGTCGTCATTCACCATGCGGCCTCGCTGGGAGAGTAGGCCTTTCAAGCAAGCGCGATCGCTCTTACCCAAACACATCTCTGTGTAGTCATCCTCATCCGGTCGCAGGTTCTCATCTAGCAACAGCTGATTGCTTAACATTTGGCGAATCGATTCATCATTGATGATGACACCGCTGAAGCTGAACAAAACAACCTTAAGAGCCATAGTTGACGCTGGCAGCCCTACCCGTAAGTAACCTGTATGCTTTCTTAATGTAACAGGAGACTAAGCCATAAAGCGGATGCCTCAGCAACGTACGGAGTATAGACTACGTATAGGTTATAACGACCAGGTACGGTGTACGTTTTGTCAGATCTGTGCACTCATGCACGGCTAAACGTCAAGTTTGTGAGTTCTTTTCGTAAAGGCGAGATGATAAAGTCATGTCGCGTCCTAGTATAAGGACCGGTGCGATAAAGAAACATCGCCAAGCCGAGGACCTCGGCAAACGCAATCGTTACCAAAGAGTTTCTGATTAACGTCTCAACCTGCCCTATAAGTTTCACAGTTGAGAATATCGTAAATGCCTCTACCTATCTCTCCCACCATAGGCCCTTCCACCATTACAGGGGTCTCTGTGCCACTGCTACTTGAGTGGTGGCAGCAGCGCAAGCGGGTCGCCACCCTACGCAGCAATTTGAGCGCGACTTTGCCCAAAGGAGACGAAGCCTATCTCAAGGCCTACTATCGCCTGATGGAAATTTACTCCGTCGTTAAGTCGGGAGGTGTGCAGGCCCAAACCGAGGCCGTACAAGCCTTTGCTCAGCGAGAAGCAGGCCTGCTCAACCAGCGCCTGAGCGAGATAGAATCTGCCAATGAACTCGCCGAAACAGCTAAGCAGCACGAGCGAGAAAAGGTGAAGCAAGAGCTAGAAGAACTCCAAAGCGCCAACTCCTGGCGACTGCAAACACTAACCAACATCGCGCCTGATGAAGAGGCTGCGGTGAGACAATACCTCCCCGATATTGAGCGAACGCTGATGCAGGCGCAGTGCGCGTAGCGACACCTGATCACAAGGCTTTTTTATGACTGACGCGATCGCCCGCAACACCCCACACACTACAGCTGATGTCATCGTTATTGGCAGCGGCTTGGGCGGCCTCGTTGCTGGGGCGCTCTTGGCCCGCTACGGGCGTCGCGTCATCCTTTGCGAAAGCCATGTTTTGCCGGGGGGAGCGGCCCACGCATTCACCCGGCAGCACAAAGGGAAAACGTTCACCTTCGATTCAGGCCCTTCTTTTTACTGTGGGCTGGGCGAATGTGCCTCTGCCAATCCGCTCACCCAGGTGCTGGCGGTGCTAGGAGAATCGATTGACGCGATCGCCTACGACCCCTTTGGCTACTATCACTTCCCCGAAGGTACGCTGCCTGTTTATGGCAACGCTCAAAAATATCAGCAGGCCCTCGAAGCCTTTAGCCCAGGCGCAGCTGCCCAAATGGCTGCTCTCGAAGCTCGCCTACAAAAAATCTACGCGCCGCTCAAAGCCATTCCAACCCTGGCGCTCAGAGCCGACCTTCAGCTATTACCCCTGCTGATCAGGCGCTACCCTGGCGCGATCGCTCAACTCATCCCCACCCTGCGCGACCTAGATCGCTCCATGGGCGAGGTCATGGCCGATACGGTGCAAGACCCTTGGCTCAAGCGCCTGCTAGATCTAGAGTGCTTTTTGCTCTCTGGCATGATGTGCCACGAAACAGTCGCCCCCGAAATGGCCTTTATGTTCGGAGAGCGCGCCCAGTCTGTGATTGACTACCCGGTTGGCGGCAGCGGCACCATCGTCGACGCACTGGTGCGCGGCTTTAAGCGCTGGGGCGGTCAGCTCCGCCTCGGCACCCACGTTTCTAAAATCATTACCGAAAACGGTAGCGCGACCGGCGTGCAGCTAAAGAGCGGCGAATGCCTCAGCGCCAATACCGTAATCTCTAACGCCACCCGCTGGGATACCTACGAGCAGCTCCTTTCCCCCTCAGACTTGCCCGCAGCCTACCGTCAGCAGGCACTAGAAACCCCAGCGGTTGATAGCTTTATGCACCTTCACCTAGGCATCCGCTCGGAGGGCTTGGCAGAGGTTCCCATTCACCATGTTGTTGTCCACGACAACGACCAGGCGATCGCCACACCTGGCAACACCTGCATGGTCTCTATCCCGACTGCCCTAGACCCGCAGCAGGCTCCCGAGGGCTATCACACAGTTCACGCCTACACGCTAGAGCCCTACGCAAACTGGGAACAAGAAACCCCCAACAGTGCTACTTATCGAGAGAAAAAGAAAGCGCGCGCGGCCTCACTTTTCAAAGCCGTCTCGCGCATTATTCCAGATGTGAGCGATCGCATTGAGCTAGAACTCATCGGCACGCCACTGACCCATAGCCGCTACCTGCGCCGATACAGAGGTACTTACGGGCCTGCGATCGCTGCCAATGAAGGCCGGTTTCCCAGCGGTAAAACCCCTATCAAAGGGCTCTATCTGGTCGGCGATAGTACGCTGCCCGGCATCGGCGTACCGGCTGTCGCGGCCAGTGGCATTCTCTGCGCCAACAGCCTCGTCACCCTCAAAGAATCTGCCGGTCTACTCGACCAGTTAAATCAGCTAGTCGAGCAGACCGAGCCATCAGCACTAACCCAGTCAACATGAACAGTTATCGTCTGTTCTTCTGCGTCCGCTCTACCGCCTTCAGCATGTGATAAGTAATCAGCAGCTGAGTGAGCGCCAGTGGATAGCTCTGCAGGGTTTCACCCGTTGTTCCCACAACCTTACCCACGTCTTGATTGCCCTCTAGGCTACAGAACTTACCCAGGTAAGGCACCTCATTACACAAGATTCTTTCTAGCTGCTGCACCTGTCCCTCAGTCGCGTGACCATCGACTGATAACACATCGACAGGCTTGCCCATATCACGATCCAACAACAACCGGATAGCATCGCCAAGGTCATTGCCTTTGTCATCCAAAATGTGCGTGAAGTCTGGGTGAGGGAGCGTCGGTCGCAGCACCAATCTCACATCTAGCAGCAGGTCATTCCCTTTATCAGCTTCTGCGCTCGGCGGCACAAAAGACACAATCACATCAGACCACTGACGCTGGGGGCGAATAAAGGCTTCCGAGTCAGGCTCACGCTTGCGCAGCGCTTCTAAAACCTGCTCATCGGTGTAGCCTCGCTTGCGAGTGTCCCGCTTGATTTTCCACTTGGCACGTAGGTCTTCGGGCGGTGCCAAATAGACCTTGACATCATAGGCGTCGCGGGCCGTTTTTGTAGAGTAGCCCAAGAGACCTTCTACGATGACGAATTTCTTCGGGACGATATATTCAGGCGGATCAAATTCACCTGTGGTGTGGTTGTAAATGGGTTTGAGAATCGCCTTACCATTTCTCAGATCTTGCAAGTGCTGCTCAATGATATCTAGGTAGTTACAGTCTGGGTGTAGGGCTGAAATGCCCATTTCGGCGCGCTGCTTGCGATCGTAGCGGTGGTAGTCGTCGGTGCAGATGGCCACAACGTTTTCTTCGCCTAGCACCTGAGCGATACCACGGGTGAGCGTGGTTTTACCTGCAGCACTATCGCCCACAATGCCAAGGATGATTGGACGTTCAGCCATGGTTCCTCCTAAAGAATCTTCTTGCGAAAAAATTTTTGATTTTCTTAATACCACCCCAATTCTAAAGAGCAACGGTCATTGACTCAAGCGCCGAAAACAAGATGAGTCTTGCAGCAGCGCGCCTATTCCTATCTAAACTGGGCGTTTGCTATACACTCGTAGGGTGCGCCATTCAAAGATGACATCGCCCAACTGCCCAACGATAGAAGAAGAAGAGTTAACAGCCATGGAAGGGACTGAAGGCTGGATTTGCCCAGAGCTGCTAGCACCAGCGGGCAGCTGGGACTGTGCCAAGGCCGCCGTGGAAAATGGCGCTGATGCGATTTATTTCGGGCTCGATAAGTTTAATGCTCGCATGCGAGCAGAAAATTTCACGGTGGATGACCTGCCTGAGCTGATGTCGTTTTTACACGGTAGAGGCGTGAGAGGTTACATCACCCTCAATACGCTAATTTTTCCGCAAGAGGTGAAAGCAGCGGCCCACTATCTGAGAACTGTCATTGCCGCAGGGGTCGATGCCGCCATCGTTCAAGACATTGGCCTATGCCGGTTAATCCGCCATCTCTCACCAGATTTTCCGATTCACGCGTCTACGCAAATGACCATCACCTCGGCGGCGGGGGTCTCTTTTGCCAAGCAGCTCGGCTGCCACTTGGTGGTACTTGCCCGAGAGTGTTCGCTAAAAGAGATTAATAAAATTCAACGTCAGATGAAGGCCGCGGATGCAGGCCTTCCATTAGAGACATTTGTGCATGGCGCGCTGTGTGTGGCCTACTCGGGCCAGTGCCTCACTAGCGAATCTTTAGGCGGTCGCTCTGCCAATCGCGGAGAGTGTGCGCAGGCCTGCCGCATGACCTACGACCTCATTTCAGATGGTGAGAAAGTGGAGTTGGGCGATCGCGCTTACTTACTCAGTCCTCAAGATCTCTCAGGGCTACCGGTGATTCCCAATCTCATTCAGGCGGGCGTCACCAGCCTCAAGATAGAAGGCCGACTCAAAACACCTGAATATGTGGCTAGCGTAACCCGCGTCTACCGGCAGGCGCTAACGCGTGCGATCGCCAACTTACCCGCTACTACACCCACCCCCGATACACCCAACATCTCATTCTCTCGCCCCAAAGCCGCCTACACCCCTTCACCAGCAGAAAAATACACCTTAGAAATGTCGTTCTCAAGGGGCCTTTCCACCGGCTGGTTTCAAGGCATCGACAACCAGCAACTGGTCCATGCCCGCTTCGGGAAAAAACGCGGCGCTTACATTGGCCAAATTTCTAGCATTACCCGACAAGGCAAAGACACTTTGCTAGGTGTCGTCACCCAAACGCCTGTCAAACCAGGGGACGGCGTCGTGGTAGATAGCGGTAATCCAGAAGCCGATCAGGGCGGGCGGCTGTACCGCGTAGAAACAAAACAAAAAGAAACGTTCATCGGGTTTGGGCGCCGCGACGTAAACCTGCAGCGAATCTCAGTGGGCGATCGCCTCTGGAAAACCAACGATCCAGAGCTAGACAAAACAACGAGACGAACCTACAGCGGCGATCAGCCCAAGTTTAAACGGCCTATTACAATTTCGCTGACAGGCGCAGTCGGAGAGGCACTGACCGCAACCGCCCAGGATTCGCAAGGGCATAGTGCGATCGCAACCTCCGATAGGCCATTGGTCGCAGCTCACAGCCAGCCTTTAACAAGCGATCGCCTGCAGCAGCAATTCGCCCGATTAGGAAACACCCCCTTCGAGCTAGCCGCCCTGACGAACCATCTCCCGGATGGCCTAATGCTGCCAGTGAGCGCACTCAATCAGCTACGGCGAGAGTTGGTCGCACAGCTCATGCAGCAAAGAACAAGGCGTGCGGTCCCCTTATCACAGCCTGAACCCTGGACGCTCAATCCCCACGCCTCCCACCGAGACTTACTCCCAGAAATTACAACAATAGATACAGAAAACACAAAACCGACGCAGCTGATCCCTTTTGTGCGCACGCAGTCTCAGCTGAAGGCCGTTCTAGGCATGCTTACGCCAAGCGTTCAACAACAGATACAAAACAATATTGAAAGTCCCAACGATAGCAATCAGCACACGATTTACTGTGAATTCGAAGATCCCGTCAAGTACAAAGAAGCCGTCCAAGCAGTTGCCAAGTTCAACGACGTCCAAGGATTCTCTACAGACAGTGGGGTTGAGCTGTTCATCGCTCCGCCTCGCATCATCAAGCCCAGCGAGAACTACATCCTAGAGCAGGTCAAAAAAGCTAAGGCGAGCGGCTACCTAATCAGAAACTACGACCAACTCGCCTTTTTTGCAGGGGAGCGATGCGTAGGAGATTTCTCTCTGAACGTGGCAAACCCGCTAACTGCCCGCTACTACAAACAAACCTTCTATTTAGAAAGAGTCTGCGCGTCCTACGATCTCAATGTGCAACAGCTAGAATCTCTCTTGTCCTCGGCACCGGCCCACTGGTTCGAGATTACGCTACACCAGCACATGCCGATGTTTCACATGGAGCACTGCGTCTTTTGTGCATTTTTGTCGACAGGGACAGACTTTACTAACTGCGGCAGACCCTGCGAGAAACATTCGGTAAAGCTGCGCGATCGCACTGGCACAGAGCACATTCTACAAGCCGATGCAGGCTGTCGAAACACTGTGTTTAATGGCCGCGCGCAGACGGGCGCAGAATTTCTCTCCCGCTTCATTGCCAAAGGCGCACGCGCTTTCCGCATTGAGTTTTTAGATGAATCACCTGCTGAAGTGACTCAAACCCTATCGGCATACCGACAGCTACTGCAAGGAGACATCAGCGGAGAAGCGTTGTGGCAGTCCTTAAACCTCTCTAGCCAGCTCGGCGTCACCCGAGGCAGTCTGGAGAAGCGGCATCGCTAGGAATAGCTAGCTAAACAGTGTCAAAGGTGATAAAACGACGGATTGTGCGTCTGGGAGATGAATTTCTACCGTGAGCTGGGTCTCTCGGGATACCAGCACGCGTGAAAACAGATAAATCGGACGGCTAGACCACTGCAAGGTAGGCTCTACAGACAGTGAATCCTGCGTTCTGAGAGTAAGCGTCGTGCCGATAGGCAAATAGCTACTGGCGATTGGCTGCAAAAGCAATAGAAGATTCGCGCTGCGCGGTGCTGCTTTATCGGAAAAATCCATCATTCTTGCAATGGCAAAAAGTCTTAGCTGATAGTCTGCGATCGCAACATCCGCATAGACGCCCTGCTGTGCAGAGCCAGCCTCCGCTTCGAGCAGCGCAGATTGCCTCATTAGAGCCGCTAACTCATCTGCAGGTGATTTCAACCAGTCTAAGGTCCTCCGATCGCGGTCCATTGGCAGCGATCGCCATCCTTCGGATACGCGCCGACGCATTCTCCTATGAACAGGCCCTGCTGTAGAACGGTCGGCCCCATCGCTGCATCGAAAAACTGTCGGCAGTCTGGGTACCTGCTTAGCCGTCTGTGCGAGCCGTTCAGCCAAGACATGATTGGTTAATACAGCGTTAGCGGGCGGTGCGATGCACAGATCAGAGGTACTCAAAAAGTAAAAAGGAAACATGTCATCTCAGTCTGTGTAGATGTGGCAGCTTCTACATCAAGTTGTTGTTTCTCAATTTCGCAAAGACGTATCAACTTCTATTGAGTCTATTTGAGATCTCTGCCTCTGTGATGATGCGTCCGGCAAAACTCACGCCCACTCTGCCAGCACAATCTTGCCGATAGAAGACCCCGTCTCGATTCGGCTATGTACCTGTCGTAGGGTTTGTGCGCTAATGGGTTTAACAATGTCATTGCAGGTTGTTCTTAGCACGTGCGTATCAATTAATTGGCTAATGTCATTGAGTAGCTGACGCTGCTGATCCATATCGTCTGTGTGGTGCATAGAGCGAGTAAACATAAACTCCCAAACAAAGCCAGCGCTTTTATGCTTCAAGATTCCGAGATCCATTGGCTGCGGCGTTTCAACAATTGAGCAAATCATGCCCTGAGGCTTAATGATTTCTGCCATGGCCTGCCAATGCATGTCTGTGCTGTTGAGGCACAGAATATAGTCAACCTCATCAATTTGATGCGCTAAATTCTGCCGATGGTTGATCACGACATCTGCCCCCATCTTCCGACACCAGTCAGTGGTTTCCGGGCGAGAAGCCGTTGCAATCACCCGTAGCTGCGCCACCTGCTTTGCAATTTGAATAGCAATAGAGCCAACCCCACCCGCACCACCAATAATGAGGATAGACTTGCCTGCATCTTCGCCTGTTTTGCTAATGTTGAGACGCTCAAAAAGGGCTTCCCACGCCGTGATGCCAGTTAGAGGAAGCGCAGCCGCTTCAGCAAAGCTCAGGCTAGTCGGTTTACGTCCCACAATCCGCTCATCAACTATGTGAAACTCACTGTTGGTACCGGGCTGGGTGATGTCACCAGCATAAAATACGTCATCACCAGGCGCGTATTGAGTAACCTCTTCACCAACTGCAACAACGGTGCCTGCCGCATCCCAGCCCAAAATACGAGGGCTGTCTTCTTTCTTATCTTTAGGCGATCGCACCTTCACATCTACCGGATTCACTGAAATCGCTTTGACAGCCACCAGCAAATCTCGCCCAGTGGCATTCGGCTTTTCAATGTCAACGTCCTGCAAACTCTCTTCATTCTCGATAGGCAAATACTGATAAAGACCGACTGCTTTCATTTGAAATCTCCTGAAACCGATATGTTTTCTTGACCTATGTTTAGCCTAACGTTTACCAATGCTTTGATAATGAGTCAATTTTTGAAAACACCATTTAAAAAATATGAATAATAAGCGGTCTAGAACGGAGATTGAATAATGATAGGGTGACTGCAAATCTAGATAGCAGCTCCATAGAAGGATAGAAGCAAACCTAAGCTGAACAAAACAAATGACTCAAAACAAGATGGGATTTTGGTCGGTGGTGTCAGTGGGTGTCGGTGGCATGGTAGGTGGCGGCATTTTTGCGGTTTTGGGCCTGTCTGTGCAGCTTGCTCAGGGCGGCGCGCCACTGGCCTTTTCAATTGCAGGGGTCGTCGCCCTCTTCACGACTTATTCCTACGCTCAGCTTTCTGTGGCTTTTCCCAGTCGGGGCGGCACGGTGATGTTCTTGAACAAAGCCTATGGCACCGGACTGTTTACCGGCGGGATGAACGTTTTACTATGGCTCAGCTATGTTGTGATGCTCTCGCTGTATGCATCTGCATTTGGCGGATACGGCGCAACCTTTTTCCCAGAGTCTGCTCAAGCATTAGCCAGGCATGTGTTGATTAGCGGCATTATTGTCGCGGTAACTGGACTGAATCTTCTTAATGCTGATTTGATTGGTCGCGCAGAAAGCTGGATTGTTGCTTTTAAGCTTCTGATTCTTGGATTGTTTGTGGCGGTGGGCATTTCGGGCGTGAACCTACAACAAATTGAACCCCAAAACTGGGCTTCGCCGCTGGCGGTTATCGCGGGCGGAATGCTGATTTTTGTGGCTTATGAAGGGTTTGAGCTGATGGCGAATACCGCAGAAGACGTGCCTAGCCCGCAAGCGGTATTGCCCAAGGCTTACTACGTCACAGTAGGCTTTGTAGTGTGTCTGTATGTACTCATTGCGATTATTGCGGTGGGGTCTCTTTCTGTCGATGAGATTGTTGCGGCTAATGAATATGCGCTAGCTGCTGCTGCCAAGCCATTTATGGGTGAGTTTGGATTTACCTTGATTGCGATCGCCGCCCTCCTCTCCACCGCTTCCGCCATTAATGCCACGCTATACGGCACCTCTCGACTGAGCTACATTATCGCGCAGTCTGGTGAACTGCCCATGGCACTAGAGAAAAAAGTGTGGAACCAGCCAATTGAAGGATTATTGATCACAAGTGTCTTAACGTTGGTAACGGCTAATGTGTTTGAACTTTCGGGGATTTCTACCATGGGTAGCGCTGGATTTTTGCTCATTTTTGCAGTGGTGAATTTTGCCAATGTTCGATTGTACCAGCAGACTAGAAGCTATCGTTGGATTTCTGGGCTGGGTGCGGTTGCTGCGATCGCAGCAGTTGTTGTTCTCC
Organism: Cyanobacteria bacterium J06614_10; assembly: GCA_038527325.1. GTDB lineage: Bacteria > Cyanobacteriota > Cyanobacteriia > Phormidesmidales > Phormidesmidaceae > Phormidesmis. The sequence continues at coordinate 30,826 of JBCBFY010000015.1, read as the reverse complement.
TCATACAAACTGCTCAAACCCAGCCTCAACACCTCTGGGTGGTTATTGTCATGGTGGCAACTGCCTTTGGCATCGAAGGGCTCTATCGACAGTTTAAGGGACGCTCCATTCACCTCAGATCTGTTCACCGTAAACGACACCGATAATCACACACCACGACTCCACCATCTCGCCATGACCGCCCTGTTAAATCTTGCGACCGTTGCTCCTCATTTTATTCCCGAAGTGCTGCAAAACTCCACTGTACGTAATCCCATTGCTGTCAGCTTAGGGGCTATTGCGGGTGCGCTTAGCCGCTACTATCTCAGCATTTTGCTAGCCCAGAAGTTTGGCACTGGCTTTCCTTATGCAACGGTCGCTGTCAACTTGACCGGTTCGTTTGCCATGGGATTTTTCACTGCCCTTGTGTTGGAACGCGCACTCATCCTTTCTCCTGAGCTACGACTGATAGTTGCGGTAGGTTTTTTAGGCTCCTACACCACCTTCTCCACCTTTGAACTAGACACTTTCAATTTGCTACGCGACTCGGGCATAAACACTGCAGTCCTCTACTGGTTAGGCAGTTCTGCGCTAGGTTCGCTCAGCCTGTTTGTGGGAATTATCACCGCTCGGCTACTCCCATGATGGTTGGAATTTACTGAACGCTCCTGCTGAGGAAATATTAATAAAGGAGATATTCATGATGGACAGCTGGAAACAACTCACTATTTACACCAGCGAATCAGCTCGATGGAAACACCAGCCACTACACATAGTAATTTTAGAGCTAGCGAAAAAAGAGGGGATTTCGGGTGCGATTGTGGCCCGTGGCATTGAAGGGTTTGGGCCCCACCATACGATGCAAACAACAAATGTGCTAGCACTGGCCTCAGATTTACCGATTGAGATTCGCATGATTGATAGAGAAGCAGCGATCGCAGCTTTCTTGCCTATCGTCAAGCCGCTCGTTACCACAGGCTTGATTACGCTTGAAGATGTCAACGTGGTTTATTCCTCTCACTGAAAAGATTCTCTGCCGTAATCTCATCAAATCATGTCTAAAATTGACGATATGACCCTTTTCGTGACCGTGGTCAAAACGGGCGGACTAGCAGCGGCGGGTCGGCAAATTGGTCTCTCTCCTGCCAGTATGACCGTACGAATAAACGCCATAGAAGCAAAATACCAGACTCGATTGCTCAATCGGAGTACTCGCAGCATTTCACTCACCGATGCCGGAAATCGCTTTTACGAAGGTTGCCTGCGGGTGCTGGCCGAAGTCGAGCAAACCGAAGCCAGCCTCCGAGCAGATAGGCAAGCTTTTTCTGGGTTGCTGCGGGTAACCGCATCGTCTGATTTTGGTCGTCAGTATGTTGCGCCTGCGATCGCTAACTTCGTGATTGCGCATCCAGAGGTCACCCCTTACCTACTGCTCTCAGAGAACATGGTGAACTTGGTTGCAGAGGGGTTTGACATCGGCATACGGCTAGGAAACTTACCCGACTCTACACTGATGATGCGATCGCTCTCCCTCACCAATCGTCGCGTTTTGTGTGCCGCTCCCAGCTATCTTGAAAGATATGGTACGCCCACTCATCCAGAAGACCTAAAAGAGCATCGCTGCCTGGTGATGGAGCGGCTAGGTGAGCAGTTTGATCAGTGGCGCTTCAGACTAAGCAAAACAGAGGCAAAAGAAAGAACAACCAGAAAAATAAAAGGAAATTCTTCTCCTTCAACAACCATCAGAGTAAACGCCGCGCTCACCGGTAGCGATGGGGCGCTAATGCGTCAGTGGGCAGTTGCAGGCGCAGGTATCGCGCTGAAGTCATACTGGGATGTCCGAAAAGACATTTTGTCAGGTCGCCTAGTTACTGTTTTAGACAACTATGTCGTCGGCACCTACACCAGAGACGACAAAACAGTCGGACTACAAATTGTTTACCCCAGCCGAAAGTACCTGCCTAGACAGGTATCTGGCTTTATTGATTACTTCGCTGAGTACATAAAAGATCAGCATCTAGCCCCCGAAGATCCCCCCGCAAAGACCACTACTTCGTGAGACAATGCCGACTTACCCTATCACCGCCATCATGAAGCTCTTTCTATCGGGTCATACTGCCCTCTCTTACAGCCCCGATTCAAATAGATTTTGCATAGCTAGATTTCTCACAGCTCAAACAGCTTCGCCAGCCGCCGCCGAATCCACAGCAACATATTCTCATCAGCGCTGCCACTACCAACAGCAACCCCCAGGTTTCGCAGCGAATCACTCCGGCTAGACAGCTCCTCTGAAATGTGGTCTGCTAGCTCCGGATGCTGCTGCAAAATTGGCTGCAGGTTGCTACGCTCCACCACAAACAACAGCGTCTCTTCTACGGCCCGAACGCTCGCCGATCGCGGTGCATCTAGCAGCAAAGACATCTCACCAAAAAATTCTCCCACCCCTCGACTGGCCACCACCGTATTGTCCAATTTTTCCAAATACACATCCACTTTCCCAGAGAGCACAATATAAAATGAGCTACCCGGCGAGCCTTCTTTGAACAGCACCTCACCCGCCTTAAAAGATTGACGGTAGCCATATTCCACCAGCTGACGCAGCTCCCAGTCGTGACACTGCTCAAAATAGCGAATCCGGCGCAGCAATTCTCTCAGGTTCACATTGCTCAACCCGGTGGCAACATGAGGTTCGACAGCAGGTAGGGTTTGCGCGAGCGCCGTAGATGGAGCGATCGCATCAGGTCGCAGCAGACTCTGCAATCGGTCAATATCTTTAATGTGCAGATCCGTTTGGGGAAAGGGAATTTCGACCCGGCGCAGCCTGAGCTCTGCTTCCATCGCGTAGTTTAGGGCGCTGCGAATAGGCGCGGTCTCAATCGGGTTATCGATCCACACCAGCAGCTCAAAGTCGAGGGAGCTATCACCAAAGCCAGTGAACCACACCTTGGGAGAAGGCTGCCGAAGCACCCGGGACTCGCGGCGGGCTGCAGCCAGCAGCGCCTCCGTGACAATCATCATGTCGCTACCGTAGGCCACCCCAACCGGAATATGCAATCGCGATCGCGGATCTTCATAGCTCCAGTTCACCACGTTGTTGTCAATAAACCGGCTATTGGGCACAATCACCGACACCCGGTCCAAAGTCCGCACAATAGTCGAGCGGGCAGAAATCTTTTCGACCGTGCCCATCAAGCCATCCACTTCAATAAAGTCCCCAACCTTTATCGGCTGCTCAAATAGCAAAATCAGGCCGCTGACAAAGTGGCTGGCCAGCGCCTGCAGGCCAATACCGATGCCGATGCCCACCGTACCCGCAATTAGTGTCAAAGAAGCCAGGTCAATCTGAAAGGCTTGAAACACACTCAGCCCGCCCAGCGCCACAAAAATATAGGTCAGTAGCGTCGCAGCCGCCTCCCGCCGTCCCCGGTTGAGCCGCATGGGCTTTAGTATCAGCCGCTTCACCAGCTCAGCTACCAGCCGCGACGCTAGCCAAACCATGGCCAAGCAGGCCACCATCCACAGCAGCTCCGCCAGCGTCAGGTCAGAGCCCGCCAGCGGAATGCTGGTTTCTAAAAGACGGACAAAAAAACTCACAGGGGCCTCCACTCCTTCGCCTACACTCCTCTGCCTGCAGTCAGCACACCCAAGCAGATGCGCCAGCGTACATGCACCAGAAGTGATGCACCCGCGTAGATGCACCATCAGATCGCCCCAGTCTTAACACTTATTGACCTTCGCGAAATCGCGCCTTGGCCGATTCAAAAGCTGTCGCCATCACCTGCTGAATTTTCTGCGGGTCAGGCTTTTTGCCGCCCATCAAATCACCAAAATACGCGCAGGCTCCCTCGCCCAGCGCCCAGGTGTAGCCCGCCGCCCAAGACGCCGCCACCACGCTGCCAAAACCAGGAATAAACTTGATCAGCTCGCGGCCAATCGCCTGAGCAAAAAATCCACCGGCGATCGCACTCGCCACTCCCCCCGCTTGCGATCGCGTCAACCGCTGACCATACAGCTGCCCCAGCAATCCCACCATCGAAATCTGCAGCGCCGTCAGCACAGGCATCGTGGCAAAGGGCAGCGGCACCGCAGCCAGGGTCGCAGCCGCCACCGCAAAGGCTGAAATGTATCGCCGCCCCACATCTCGATACAGGTTTCCTAGCTGAGCGCTCGCCATCGCCTGGTCATCAATCAGCTGATAAATCGCCTTTGCTTCAGCCGCAGGCAGCAGCTCAGCCAGCACATCCCGCAAAGCATCCTGACCATAAAAAACGGGCGTAAACCCGTCTTCCTCCAGGGTAAAGTCGAGCAAAACAGACCGGTCAAAGCATCCCTCAAAAGACGTCCGCAGCGCCTCAGCGGCTCTTGCAATATCCTCATTTTCCGGCGGATACGCCGGATGGTCTGCTTGCTCAGCCGGATACAGCTCGTGCAAACAGGTAATCGCCAGCAGAGACGGCACGTCGGCATAGGTTGCCCTCAGCTGCTGAACGATCTGCCGCAGCTGGTCCACAGCAAAGTCAGTTACCTTCACCGTCACAATCAAAATGCGAGCGCGGCTCTCCTGTGCCAGCTCATTGGTTAGGTCTTGGATGACGTCCTCTGTCTTTTTATCGACGTCGCCCAATCCCACCGTATCGGTAAAAATCAGCAGCGGCAGATCTTCTGAAGGATAGGCGTAGCGGGCTGTATTTTCAGTGTGCGGGCGAAATCCCTGCCCGACAATGTCCGCAGAAACTCCCGTAAGCCCGCGGACGATAGAGCTCTTGCCCGCTTGAGGCTTACCAATTAGCAAAGCTTCTGTGGTGGGTAGCTCGGCGCGTACCTGAGCCAAAATTTCTGCCACCTGGTCATCGCTAACGCTAAATGTCTTGAGCGCGTTCTGCGTCAGCTTGGTCTGGGCGTCGGCATAGGCTCGCTTCAGCTGCGAGGCATCCGCTGGCATCCACTGACTGAATTGAGCGATCGCACCTCGCCACAAATCCGTAGCACCCTGCCGTAGCTTCCTTTGCCAAAGGGGTTCAGCCATATCTTTGTCCCTTTCTTTTGGTCCCCAATCCAGCTGCAAACCCAGCTAGTCAGCCCGACCTATGGAAGGCTTTTGGATGAGCCATATCATCTACAGATTTTATAGTACTGGCTAGTCAGACCGGGCAGGAATGTATTCTGCCGTCGACTCTATCTGCAAAATCTGCTCCTGTGCGATCGCTAACAGCCGCCGCATCCGCCAGTTATCAACACTCACAGCTATCAGTGCCACCAGCATCAGGCCGAACCATGCCCTCGTACTCTGAAAAAAGCCCTTTCGAGGTTGTGACGCTGCGGGCAAGTGGTGCATCTGCGAAGATAGGCTGACAGCAGTGTTAGCTGATCCGTTAAAAACTAGATGGGTCTTTCTAGGTTCGGTTCGTGCTGGCTCTACCGATTCTTCGCAGCGCAAGTCCGCTTCGCTTGGCTGCTCAGGCCGCTGTGAAACCATATCTGCCCAGCCCTCCGCGCCCGCTTGCCAAGCGTCTATTCCACTTTCTAACTGCTGACAGCTTCTCAGCGTAGCCGTTCGGCGCAATCGTGATATTTCAGTCATCAGCTTGGGCTGTCTAGCCAGCACCTGAGAGAGTTCTTCCTGCTCCTCCTCAGTCAAGTTGTCTAGGACATGACCTGCAATCAGTTCGTTCCATCGTTCCATACCGGTTTCCGTATTTCTCAACAGCTCAAAGACAGTTCCTAAAATCAGTCCCTTACCGATAGCCTTTTTGTACGGCTATTCCTTGCGCTATGGGGCGCCTAGCCCTAGATACTTCACATCTGTCACTACGTACCTGCCATGCTCTGTATCTCCTCAATACGCTTCAAACCGCTGTATCTCTTCGATACAATTTGACAATAGCAAATTCCAAATAACTATCCTGAGAAAATAAGCTGTGAGCAAGCGAGCAATAGCAAAGATATTTATCTTAAAACTGCCTAATCCGCGAGAAACCCGATTATCCCCCACGATTATCCGTAGAGCAAGCAGCATTGACCATCGTTTTTCTTATATTTTAGGCAACTGCTAGCTTCAGAAGGAAAGGCCATTTAAATTTGCCGTTTTCCTTCCATTAAGTGCCAATTGCTCTATTCTATTCACAATTACTATCCAACTCACCATAGCCTCTGTCAGGCGATCCGTACTTACCATCAAAAGCCGCTGCGTTCAAATGGAGCATTTTTACGACGCATCTTTTGGGAGAGGGATCTCAGAGTTTCGCCTACCATTTTATTCAATTTTATTTGAAGAATCAGCGGCGATCGCAGGTCAACGCTGCCCGTACCGATCGATAAGGCAGTAGAGAAAAGCCTTTCTACGTAAATGTATAGATAAACGAACAACTTTTTCGAATGCAACATTCACAAAAGCTTTAACTTCGGCTGGCAAAGCAGCTCAAGTTGTTATCTAAGGCATTAAGAGATCTTGTTAGCTTACGTTCAACCCACTCTATGCAGGGTTTCAGCGGAAGCTCTCACGCATTCATCTATCTAGATATGTTTATTCTTTGCTGCGTATTTTTGGTTACGTACATGCGGAATCACAGCCTTTTTTGTTGGGTTTTTCTCTCTCAGCGGTGATAGTTATCAGGCCATTTAGGCAAGCTGAAATCAGCCGCATAGACCACCCAAGTCATGGCTTTTTCAAGCGTTGCTCTAGCGGCAAAAGAACAGAACGCAGTGAGTACTGCGCCTCTCCTAAACAACTTCATTCTCACCACTTTTTATTGGAGCACCTATGATGTCTTCTCGCTTTAATCTCCGAGTATTGGCCAGCACAGTAGCCTGCGCTTCTGTTGCTTTCGTCGGCATGATCAGTCCCGCCTTTGCTCAAGACCGTACAATCTGGCTACGAGACAATGAAACAACCACCATTACTGGATACTTCCTGCAGGGTGAAGATGTCTATGCCAGCTGCGATCAAGACTGCATGGACCTAGACCTGTTTTTGTACAACGAAATGGGCGTACTCGTAGATTCTGACGAGGCAGTAGATTCATTTCCCATCGTGACAGCACCCTACGAAGGAACTTTCTCAGTTCAGGTATCCATGCCTTCTTGCACCCATGCCGCAGGCTGTGGCGCCACCGTAAGTTCTGACTTCGGATTTTAAGTCCGCAGTATCACCTCAGCATGACTGAATAAACATTCAACTTGTCAGCGTGAACAGCAAAGGGAGAGGACACTAATCAGGGTGCCTTCTCCCTTTTTCTTATGTTTAAAGTTACTGGCAAAGGTGATGTAAGAGAAAGGGCTAAAAATGCAAGCGTAGGAGTGTGGGAAAATAGGTAGGCACTTACTCACACAGCGTCTTTGCCACTACCGGCTGTGACAATACTATGACAACCTCTTCTGCGACCACACTGTCATTGCCGCCGATGGGCTGTGGCACCTGGGCATGGGGCAACCGTCTACTGTGGGACTATCAGGAGACCATGGATAGCGAGCTAAACGCGGTTTTTGACTACTGCGTCAGCCATGGCGTCACCTTATTCGACAGCGGAGATTCTTACGGCACGGGCAAGCTCAATGGCCAGAGCGAAAAGCTACTGGGCCAGTTTCGCACCGCCTACCAAGGTCCTAACGCCCACAAGATATGCCTAGCCACCAAGCTAGCTCCCTACCCGTGGCGGCTCACCCGCCGATCTATGGTCGCAGCGGGAGAAGCCTCCGCTCAGCGCTTAGGCCAGCTCAACCTTGTACAGATGCACTGGTCCACCGCCAACTATCTCCCTCCACAAGAAGGTCCCTTGCTCGATGGCCTAGCCGAACTCTGCAAGCAAGGCCTCGCAGACGGCGTCGGCCTTTCAAACTATGGACCCAAGCGGCTACATTGGGCCCACCAACGGCTGAGCAAACAGGGCGTCAAGATTCAAACCCTTCAAGTGCAGTACTCCCTGCTCTCAACCTACCCTGTCAGTCAGCTAGGGCTAAAAGCCGTCTGCGATGAGTTGGATATTCAGCTCATTGCCTACAGTCCTCTGGCACTCGGCCTGCTAACCGGCAAGTACAAGCAAAAATCAGATATTCCAAAGGGCCTGCGACGATTCGCCCTGGGCCAAATCTTACCCGGCGTTCACCCCCTGCTCACCTGCCTAGAGACCGTTGCAACGTCTCGGGGTAAAACCATGGCCCAGGTAGCCATCAACTGGTGCATTTGCAAAGGTGCCATTCCCATTCCAGGAGCCAAAACGCTACAGCAGGCACAGCAAAATGTAGGCGCACTCGGCTGGCATCTCAGCGCAGCAGAAGTCGACGAGCTAGACAACGCGTCCGCCGCCTGCCGCAAGCAAATGGTGCAGAATATATTTCAGAGCCGATAGCTCTACCACTCATTTCAGCGCCATCGCGTCACCCTCAGATTGCACCTGTACTGCTCACACCCCTCCCTAGTCCCATGTCCCCACTCACTTGGTCAGCGCTAGAATCCCTCACCGACTTTCACACAGATCCCATCAACGGACCCACCAACCCCCAGTCTCGCCTACGGCTGTTCGGTCAGGCCGAATCGTCGGTGCGGGTGACACTGTACCGCGATAATCATGCCTGGTGTCCTTACTGCCAAAAAGTGTGGCTTTGGCTAGAAGAAAAGCGCATTCCGTACCGGGTCGAAAAAGTCACCATGTTTTGCTACGGCACCAAAGAAGACTGGTACAAAAACATCGTTCCCTCCGGCATGCTACCGGCTTTGAAGCTAGATGACCGCATCATCACCGAGAGTGACGATATCTTGCTTGCATTAGAGGCCGCCTTTGGTCCGTTGGTTTACGGCATGCGAGACCCCGCCGTGCTCCCCCTACGGCAGCTAGAAAGATTGTTGTTTCGAGCTTGGTGCGGCTGGCTATGTCAGCCAGGCGGATGGTTTGGCCAAGAGAAAAACAATCGCACCCAGTTTATCAGCGTTGTTGAAAAGGTAGAAACCGCCCTCGCTAGCACACCAGGGCCTTACTTTTTAGAAGACTTTAGCACTGCGGATATTGTCTTCACACCCTACGTAGAACGGATGAATGCCAGCTTGTACTACTACAAAGGCTATTCGCTGCGAGAAGACAACCCACAGCTGTCTGCCTGGTTTGATGCGATGGAAACGCGAGAGACCTACCGGGGCACCCAGAGCGATTTTCATACCCATGCCCACGACCTCCCCCCGCAAATGGGAGGCTGCTACACCAATGATGAACCCCAGACACAAATCTGTAGAAACAACGTAGACCAAGGCCCTTGGGATACGCTGCCAGATGCTACGTACCCTGAGCCAAAGACGGCAAAGATGGAAGCCTTGCAGCGAGTACTGAAGCATCGAGAAAACATTATTCGAGTAAATCCAGCAGAAAATACCGTGATGGATGAAGCTTTGCGCTGCGCACTGACCTACCTCATGACAGACCAGGCTTGCCAGCCGCCAGCGGGCAGCGATGTGGCCCTGCGGTATCTGCGCGATCGCATCAATGTCCCCCGAGATATGTCCATCTACGCAGCGAGGCACCTACGCCGCGCCCTAGAAAAAACGGCCTCACTCGCAGGTGACAAACAAGGCCCCCCCCTCCCAGTCAGACACCGCCGCGACCAAAACCCAATCGAATTTGCAACGTCTGGGACGCGCTAAGGATTCACGCTTCCAATAGTCGCTAACCGCGCTCTACAGCCAGCTACCCAACAACACATACGGTGCCCAATACACCGGGTGCCGATACTGCGGGTCCTGCATCAGCTGCAGCTGCGCTTTGCGAAGCGCTTGCGCCCGGGTACTCCCTGGGCTCGTCAGCTGCTGATAAAAGGCACTTGTAAACTGCGCTGTCGCTTCATCATTAATCGCCCAAAGTCCGCCCAAGGTGCTGCGAGCCCCCGCTCGGATAGCAACACCCGATAGCCCTAGCGCAGCTCGCTTGTCTCCGCTGGCCGTTTCACACGCACTCAACACCAACAGTTCTATCGCCTCGCGATCGCCCAAATTTGCCCGCAAAATATGGTTTACGTCACGGACATTTATCTGCTGATCCCACGCGACCAGGTAGGTCTTGTCTGGGGTAGAGCTAAACTGCCCGTGGGTGGCAATGTGAACAATCGGGTAACGGGTTTCTTTCACCCGATCAAGCAGTTCGTCATAGGTAAACTGTCCGTTTAGCAGGATGGTGCTGCGCCGAATGATTTCGCTAATGCGTTTAATTTCTTCAGCAACGTAGGGTAAAGGGATGCGACCTTGTCGGCCCTCTGTAAGGCCTGCGGCCAGGACGCTCAAAGCTTTATTCTCCCAAGGTTGAGGATTTATTAGCGTCACGCCAGGCGTTAGCGCCACGGCATAGTCTTCTACTAAAAAGTGCTGACCGTCATGCAGAGCACTCATCGGAATATTCTGCAAAGACCCATCCAGCACAAATACCAAGGTCTCTACCTCAGCGCTATCGATAGCCGCACGGGCAGGCCTTATCAGCCAGTCGTAAACCTGCTGAGCTAGCGGTAAGTAGCGCCGATAGCTCCGAGTCACCAGCTCCTGTCTGAGCTGAGCGGCAGTTTGTTCTACATCAGCTGCATCTATCGGCGTTGAAAATTGCTGTAGCGACTGATTTGGCAGCTGCAAAATCATAGCCAGCTGATCTTTTAGCGCAATGGTGTACAGAATGCCAGCCTTGGGATCTATCTGATTAATATTGACAGGCCTTGTGTCGAGACAGGCTTCTTTAAAGTAATTATCGAGTTCTGCCAGTCGCAGCGACTCAATCACCCCTTCAGCTCGGATCAAGTACTGCTGACGCATTGCCACACTTTGCAGACTGTTGTCCGAGTCAGATTTAGCTGCCTGAAGCAACAGAGCGACGTATTCACGATAAATGGGGTCCACAGTCTCTTGGAAGGAGAACTGTGCACCTTCGCTAGTAATCGCCAAATCGCCGCGCAAGTTTGACAACGCATCAACCGCATCGCCGTAGGCAGCTAACGCCCTTTCCACCGACCTATCTGGATTGTTGTCAGCTTGCCAGAGTCGGCCCAGTTGGCTCTGCCAGCGATAGATCATTTCAGTTGCCCCTGTCTTTTGACTCAGGGTTAGCGCCTGCTGGGTTAGAGACTGGGCGATCGCCCACTGCTGAGTTTGTTCATACACTGCGCCCAGCGCACCGACCGTATGAGCTTCGGCCCTCTGATCGCCCAAACTGCGAGCCTGCTCTGCGGCTCTTTGTAGCTGCTGGGCGATGGCTAGCCAGTCTGGCATCTGACCACTGGCTTCTGCAGACAGATTAGCTCGCCTGAGCTTCATCACACTCTGCGCCCAGTGCACCTGATGAAAAACACCCTCGCGACTTGCGGGCAAAGCATCGAACTGTGACTGCAGGCGTGGCCAGAGTCGGTTCGCACTTTCCCAGTTGCCACTCTCTACCCATAGCGCCAGCTGCGAGAGTTCAGCAGGCACGATATACCGAAGCGCTTCGACAGAAAGGGGCTGTTCAGTAGCATCAGACCATAGCGAAATTACCTGCTGATAAAAGTCTTCTGCCGCTGCCAGGCTGTCTATCTTGGTTGCCACATGGCCCAGACTGAGCAAGGCTGCGCTGACCTCTGCCGAGTTGTTCTCTCTCTGGGCAATTGCCAAACTCTCTGTAAGCACCGTCTTAGACTGGTGCAACTCTCCAGTTAGCCGCAAAATGTCACCTAGCTGACGCAACGCAACACTTTTCATGAGTGAAGAGGGCTGCGCGCTCAGGTGGTCACCCACATCCGTCAGCTTTTCTAAGGCCTGATGATAAAAGCCCAGCTCACGGAGTGCTTGAGCTTGATTGATCTGACTGCGTATGATTCCGGATTCGTCGCTTGCTTGCCGGTAGAGCGTTTCAGCTTGCTGCCAGCTCTCCAGTGCTGAGTGAGCCCCGCCCGTTGCGAGCTGCAAACGTCCTTTCGCAGTCAAAACCTGAGCAAATACCTGCCAATAAGACAGATCTTCTGGCTGATTTTCGAGTAGGCGGATACTTTCTTCGAGGGCCTCCTGGGCGGCAGACCACTGACTTAGCTGTTGATAAGCCAGTGATAGGTTGCTCAGCGCACTCGCCTGAGCCAAGCTGTGGCGTCGGGCAGCCTGCAGATGCACCACAGCTTGCCAAGTTGCGATCGCTGCTTCATACTCCCCATTTTGGTAGCGTTGCCGCCCCTGCCGTCTCAAACTCTCAAGCGTATCTTCGGTAGATCGGTCAGTAGGCGCTGAGGCAACTATTTCAACAGTTGAAACGCCCCCTTTCGCAAGAGCGAAAGATCTGGCAGCATCACATGTCAGACCACTCAGGCTAATGGCCAGTCCAAGGAAGAAGCTAACAATCAGCCGATAAAAGATAGTCATGACCTGTGGCAGCTAGCACCGGACAACGCAATGGGTCGGTCTTCCCAGTGCGATCGCTCAGCAGTGAAAACAACTTGATTTTGTTCATTCACCTGCCAATCCTTGGCTTCACGCCATCGTAAAAGCTCATCTCTGACGATTGCTTGATTGCCTTCACGCCCCCCATCAGACACTGAAACAGACGCTAAGCGGGCGTCCACACCACCCTGCGAACTCTCCTGACTGCTGACCTCGCTAGCCAAATAGTGCTCACCGAGGTCCACCAATACATTGGCAATCTCAATTTCGCCAGAAGGCACAGCAGGCATGCCACCTCTCCCGGTCACCCTGAGATGATTGCCCGTCGTTTGGCAGCCCTGCGTCACCGCCGCGTCTGCTTCCAAAACTCGCTCAGAAATTGTCACCAGCGATTGGTCAGACGTCGGAATAAGCTGATCAATCGCAATGGTGCCACTGATACCAAATTCAGAACTCGCGTCAATGTCGTTCGTTTGATTGCCTGCGATCGCTGGCCGTTCTGCAATGCCATACAGCCCCCGTGAGCCAATCGCAATATTGCCCCCTCGCCCTTGGGTCGCCTTCGCGATAATGTCAGCATCTTCTAGAGGATTCGTCACAATAAAGTCTGCATCTATGCTGATATTGCCGCCGTCTCCTCGCCCGCTCCCGGTACCCGCACGGGTCGAGATTAAGCTGCCTTCACGCAAGATGAGCGTTTCTGCATCTTCTATTTGAATATTGCCTCCATTTCCGAAGGCTGCCGCCGCCGAAAGCTGTGCCTGGTCAGCGAGCCAGATCGTCTGCGCCGTGATATTGAGGTCGCCCGAATTGCCAGAGCCCAAGCTATCAACCGCAATCTGAGCGCCATCGCTCACGGTGAGCATATCCGTCGTAATCGTTAAATTTCCGCCATCTCCATCCGGCTGAAACGGCAACCCAGCCACCCCAGAAGACGCGAGTAAACTACTTGTCGAAAGCCCTCCAGAGCCCATCACATCTGAGCCCGACACATGGAGGCGCTCAGTGGCATTAATCGTAATGCTTCCACCAGTGCCACTCCCATAGGTCACCGCCTGAATTTGCGCCCCGTCGAGTACATGCAGCTCCCGGGCATTAATCGTCAGATCGCCCCCTCGCCCAGTCGCCTGAGAAGACGTCGTCACCAATGTCGGCGAGAAAAAGCCAACGCCACGCAGCGTCGTCTCTTCCGAGGTATTGATCGTGATGCTACCGCCATTCCCAGCACCCAGCGTCCCACCCACCACCAAGGCACCGTCACTCACCGTCAACGTTCTCGCATCGATATTCAAGCTAGCACCATTGCCCGTGCTACCAGGATTCGCCGAGAAAAAGACACCGAATCCAGACAGTGCGATCGCATCTTCTGCCGTCAGGTCTATCACCGCTGAAGACAAATCCCCCGTATTGGTATTGGCAATAAAGGCCCGGTCCGAGATTTCAATACGATGGCCACGCAAGAAGATAGACCCACCGCTACCGCTGACATCTAGCCCGCCACCATTCGAAATAGAGAGATCGCCGAATCCAGTCGCCTCCTCATACCCAAACTCAAACTCATCAGAGACTGAAACCCAGCTATGGCCTGTGACACTACCTAGCTCAATCCGACCGCTTTCTGCGGTGAGTCGTCCCCCATCCAAAACCACTGAACCCCCAATTAGCGCCAATGCTTCACCACTGACAACTTGTAGACCAGCAGGCTGACCAGAGAGGGTAACAGTACCGGCTTGGTTATCTTGTGCCCGGCTGACGATTGCGCCAACTTCTTGCCCAAACTGCAGCCCAACCGGTGTGCTAATCGTGAGCAAAGGGTCCGTTGTTTCAATCGCGCTAAAGCTCGTCTGGTCTGCAAACGTAATGCTTTCAGCCGTACTCACAACAAAAGATCCAGAGCTAACTAAGGTCGCGCGCGGACCAAATGTGATGCCCTGCGGATTAATCAAAAAAAAGTTAGCCTTCGCCTCGCCCGCAATCAACAGCGTGCCATTAATTGTCGAAGCCGCCTGAAGCACCCGTGCAAAAATGTTTGTTGCACCCTGATCTGGTACCGTGACCGTTACATCTTCAGAGATATTGAATCGATCAAAGCTATGGAACAAATTGTCACCTAAGCGGCTGCCACCCACCACCGTGCAGTGTTGCCGGCAGTCGTCACTATGTAGCAGCCTCGTCGCGGCAGTGCCATCAGGTGCCACCGTCAAAATCTGAGCGCGTGCAGACAGGGGACGTACGCACCAAAAGCTCCACATTCCAAGCAAGGTCGCAAAGGCAACACAACGCTTAGCCCAGCCCCCTTCTAGCCGCTCACAAGCCGACCGCTTACACCTGTTGGGATAGGCCGATATCAGTACCGAACCCAATCGTGATTGAATGCACCTTTGAAAACTCATAGAGATTCTGACAGACCGTAGATAGGTCCGTATGGCCGGGGGGAAAGCCTACATCAATCAATTTTTCCCTATCAGTTCAAGCGGCAAACATCATAACAGTTTTACGATCCTTTATTGTCAAAATATGCACAGTATCGAACACTCAAAAAAGCAACTGCCAAGAACACCCCCTTCAAGCAAACAACGTTCCTTTTCATCTTTTATTAAGCTGTCAATCCCACTATCAAAAGCAGCTACCACCACCTATAAACACGCCTTGCTCCATCAGCAACTTCATGCATAAAGTCACTAATGGAGCAAAGCTATTTACGGCTATCTAAGTATAGTTTTGGTCGCTTAGTTCACTCCATTTCAAAACAATAAAGCCACGGTAAAGCCGTTGAAGCATACCGTTTTTAGAAGTAGCGCTAGTTCCAAGAGAGGCAACCGTAGCCAGGCACCCAGAAGCAGCCGATCCCATTGAGTTCAGCGTTCACCTGCTCGCTGCTGGTGGCACTGAGAGTAGATGTAGATTGCGCTTCAACTTCTGCTTTTACCGTAGTTGGGAGAGCGATCGCAGTCGCGACCAAACATGAAACTGTCAACAACTGAGCAATTTTTGACTTCATTAATACATTCCTGATTCACTTGAAAACTGTAGCGAGCATTAACGCTTAGATAGTGCTAACTACAGTCAAAATCCTAATCTCGCTTCAATTGATATGACATCGGTAGAAAAAATTTTGATAGGTCAAAAATTTACTTCAAAGCTGCTTACTACGGAGAGATTAGTAAGATTTTGATGAAGCCTGCTCTGACAGAGAATGCAAGGAATCCCTGATTTCACAGAGCTTGACACATAAAATATGTAAGGTGCGGGCAAACGTATGAATAAAAAGATAAGACTTGTAGAGTTAGAAGAATCTTTATCCTAAAAAAGAAAAAACGACACCTTTAT
Organism: Cyanobacteria bacterium J06614_10; assembly: GCA_038527325.1. GTDB lineage: Bacteria > Cyanobacteriota > Cyanobacteriia > Phormidesmidales > Phormidesmidaceae > Phormidesmis. The sequence goes on along the minus strand of JBCBFY010000015.1, from coordinate 15,153 downwards.
TTTTACTAGAAACCACATACGATTTACCAATTTACTGTCTTAGTCAACTACAGCTTGCGTGAAAGCTCACTCATTAGTGGTTAATAAAGTAACCATTACAAACAAGCAATCTTTACATAGTTCAGAACGACTACTCACAAAAAATACTTGAGATAGCTTTTAGCTTAAGTATCTTCTCTGTTTATAAATCACTTCTTCTTTCTTTAAGATACAAGAGTACGGAAATAGCAGGCGCTGTCGTATGGGTGACACTGCTGGGTAACACGCCCATGAGAGGTCAACCAAGAGATCGGTACAGAAAATCGGCACAGAAAACCCTCAGGCTCTATTGCAAATCGCAATTGAATTAACGGTATGACTATCAAAAGATTCGCTTATGCTTCTACAGTTGTTGGATTGCTGAGTAGCGTAGGGCTATTGGCCCATGCACCAGCGGGCGTGGCAAACCCAATCCACGAGGCCCCTACCGTAAAAGCTTCAGAACAGGGCACCGGCACCCTTCGGCAAGGATTGCCGGGCCGTCGCCTTGGCGGGGGAACTCGTAGCGATCGCCTCTTTGCCGGAGACTATGCATATCTAGCCGCCTTGGTCATGCCAGACAACCTAAGCATCACCACAGCAGAAAAACCTGAGCTGATGTTCTACCTACCCGAGATGGTCTCAGACCAAGCTGTAGAATTTGTACTAAGAAATGAAGCCGATGAGCTAGTGTATACAACAACCTTTCAGGTAGAGAGGGCAGGCGGCATGATTGCACTCGATACTGCTGAGGTAGCCACGCTGTCTCCACTCACCGTAAACGAGACCTATCGCTGGTATCTGTCTATCATTCCAGAGGCAAACGACCGGGCTAATGACGTTGTTGTTCACGGCAATATTCGCCGAGTAGAGCGTGAGGCTTGGCTAGCGCAGCAGGCAATTGACAGTGAAACACTAGCGCGGCTCAATTCCACAGACCGCTTACAGCAAGCTAAAGCGCTGTATCAGCAGGCAAACCTATGGCACGACGCAGCAAATATTTTGAACGAGCTACGGCAGGCCAACCCCAACGATGTTGACATTGCCGCCGAGTGGGACCGACTGCTAACCTATGCTGGATTAGCAAGCGTACTAGAAACGCCCTATCCCACGGTGCAGATTACGCTAAATCAAGAGACAGCTTCATAAGCCCAAGAACTTTCTCCCTGGTTGTATAGCTCACTCCTGTCAGTCACCAATCACGCCTTAACACAAGTTTTTCTACAGCAGTCATCATGGCTGTAGAAAAACTTGTTTGTGTTTAGCATCAGCAGATTTCTTGTGCGCTGACGCGTGGGGTTTATAGGTTGAGTTGAGTGGCGTGGAGATCCGATTGCAAAAGGGTACGAGAGCCTAAGCGGCGTTATGTGTCCAAACGGGTGCATCGTTCAGTAGCGATTCGGCAGCTTCAGGGGGCAAAGGCCTTGCAAATAGATAGCCCTGTCCGTATTCACACTGTAGTGCCTGCAGTTGCCTAGACTGGCTTTCAGTTTCTATGCCTTCTGCGACCACCGTCATGCCCAAGTTGTGCCCGAGCGAGACAATAGTTTTTACCAGTTCTGCAGTGCCGCTGGGTGACTCCATCTCCATGACAAAAGATCTATCCACTTTGAGCGTATCGATAGGAAAGCGGTGTAGATAGCTCAAAGAAGAGTAGCCCGTCCCAAAGTCATCAATCCCTAGCTGCAAACGCAATGCCTTGAGCCTGAGCAATACATCGATAGAGGCTTCAACATCGTCCATAACGACACTTTCTGTCAGTTCTAGCTTGAGCTTGGCAGGATCAAATGCAATCTTAGTTAGCGTTTGGTCAATCTCCTCAACCAGGTCTTTCTGAGCGAACTGCCGCCCTGATAAGTTGACGCTAATAAACGGAGAAATCGCCGGAAACTGTTGCTGCCATTGTTTCGCTTGCTGACAGGCAACTTCTAAAACCCATTGACCAATTGGAATAATTAGGCCCGTGTCTTCTGCGATGGGAATAAATTTTGCCGGTGAGATCATCCCTTTTTCAGGATGTTGCCAGCGGATGAGCGCCTCGAACCCAGCAAGTTGCATAGTCTTGAGGCAAATAATTGGCTGATAGTAGAGCAGTAGCTCTTGCTTTTGCAAGGCTTCTCTGAGGTCTGATTCTAAGCCTAGGCGTGTAGAAAGGTGGGCTCGCATATCTTGCACGAAGATCTCGCAGCGGCCACGGCCCTGACTTTTGGCACGAGACATAGCGGTTTGGGCATCTCGCAATAGGTCTCCTGCATTTAGCGCATGGTGTGCATCTGTGGCAGCAGGGCTAAAGGCAATGCCCGTACTAATGGTGGGAAATAGCTTTTGCCCCCTGATCTCGACAGGCTCAGTCATTTTTTGATTGAGAGTTTTGGCGAATACGACTGCTTCTTCTCTCTGTGGGAGCCAGCCGAGTAGCACGACAAATTCATCACCGGCAATCCGAGCGATCTTGGCTTTTGAGGGCAGGCCCTGTTTGAGACGCCTCGCCATCAGCTGTAGGAACTGGTCACCAACTCTGAGGCCAAAGCTCTCATTAAAAACTTTGAACCTGTCAATATCTAGCAAAATGACGCCAATGGGAGCCTGGTTTGGCTTCCGAAGCATGCGCTGTAGCTCTTGGGTTAGCAAAGCGCGGTTGGGTAAGCCAGTGAGCGAATCGTAAAAGCTTTTACGAAATTCTCGGTAAACGATGAGGGCGGCCACCGTTGTGGCAAAGGTGGTCATGGGTAAAACAACTGGCACCCACACAGATAGTGAGAATAGACAAAGGGCAGCTGCAGTTAGCCCTACGAGCCCGGCGCCCGTTGCGATCGCTAAGGTCCCTGGGTGGGTGAATCGCCAAGCGGTAAGCCCGCCCACCAAGCCCCAACCCCATACCCACAGCACTTCTCCCCACTGAGGAAATCCTCGCAGTAGCGCTCTACCTTCTAGGACAGCGCTGAGCAGCTGCTGGGTCATCTGCGCATGGAGAACGACGCCCGACATCAGCAGGTCGTTATTACCTTCAGCGCTAAAGGGCGTATAGTACAAATCTTTTTGGCTAGGCGCTGTCGTGCCAATCACGACGATATTGTCGGTGATCCAGCTAGGATCGAAGTCTCCACTTAGAACTTGACTTAGCGATACTTGCCGGGCCACATTTTCAGGCAGGATGTAGCGCCCTAGTGTCTGGTAGCCGTCGGCGTCAATTTTTTGATAGCCACCGATATTGGGTGAAATACTGGCCAGGCGAATGTTACCAATTCGCAGCGCATCCGCTTCGGCAGTCAGCTTATGGGCCGGGCCTTGTAAGTACTGATCGACCAAACGGAGAGAGAACGAATATAGCTCGCGATCGCCTAGGGCCGCGAACATAAAATTGCGGCGGATAACCCCATCGGGGTCGACGACAAAATCGTTGAACCCGACCCGGTTATCGGGCACTTGCAAGGGGGAGGGAACTTCAACCTCCCCCAGGCTATCTAGGTTAGTGATTGTGATGACATTCTCTTTCTGCAGCGCTCTAGCCAGCGCCTCGGTGCCCGGCTTATGGGGCACATCGCGATAGATATCTAAGCCAATTACGCGGGGTGAATGCTGCTGCAATCTTGAAAGCACTTGCGCAAACACCTGATCAGAGAGCGGCCATTGCTTCTGAGACTGTATGTCTTCTTCGGTGATGGCGACGACCGTGAGCCGTTTGGCCGTGGCGGGAACTGCTGCTGCCGTGCGTAGCGCGAAGGTATGCTCATACTTAGCAGCTAGGCTTGTGAATAGGTCAAAGGCTTTAGTTTCTGCGGGCTGAAAAAGACCCGTCTGGGATAGCACTAGCAGAAGGCTGGCGGTTGCACCACTAAGTGCGATCGCCTTCACCTGAGAGCAATCGCGGCTGGCATTGTCAAATCGCTTTTCGACTAATTGGTGTTGCATAGGAGCTGCTGTACCGCTCAGCAGTTGCTCCAAAATCTTCAAAGCCACAGTGTTAACCAGAGTTCGTAGGTAGCAGATGCTGTAGTTAAGGTGCCCACCCCAGAAGAAGGGCTAAGCAGCACCTCCCCTGTCTTCTGGGGTATCGGGTAAAACCACTAGCAAAGCCATTGTCAGCATCACTGGCAGATTCACGGCAGTAGGCTTCTATCGAATGGCTGGTGTGCCTACCATAGGCTGACCCGAGGCCCTCTTGGGTAGGTCCACCGGGCAGCTGCCCCCGGCCGCAAGTCTAGATGCACGAAGCCATTGCCCACTGCCAAACCGCCTCTGGGGTGATAGCTTTTGAGCTTGTAGAAGACATCTACAACGTCCATCCCTTCTACCCAGAAGTCTACGGCGTCGCCGGACATATGCCTGGAGCTGCGGGCGCCGCCAACCCGGCGGTTGCTGATCGGGTCGCGATAGCCAGAGGTAATACGGATGGGGCGGCTACCGAGAAACGTGCGCACCTCGTCCATGTACTTGCAGAGTTTGACGATTCGCTGGGTAACGCTGGCATTCACCGGAATGCGTGTTCCACCTTTGGTGAGTTCTGCCCAGGTAAAGTTACACACGGCGGGCTCAAAATAGACAGGCTCGTAGATACCGACGGGGCGGCTAATGCCTGGAATAGAGATTTTAGGACCGTAGTCGACGGGGTTGCGTTCAGCGGTGCTGGCTGGCGCTTCATCAGGTTCATCTTTTGGATCGTTGTCGGATTCTGTTCCTTCTAGCTGAGCGTGCAGTCCATAGACAAACCACCGAATACCCTGGTAGCCCTCTAGCGGTTTGGCCAGTTGAACAAAAATGTGATCATCAGCAGTGCCCGGACGACCTTCGTGGGGAAAGTAGTCGACAATATCTAGAGCAGTGCCCGCATCGATCTTTACCAGCTGGTCTGGGAGATTTTTCTCTTTGAGCTGGGAGGCTTGTGTGGGCATCGCCTTAAAGAAGGTGTCTGCCGTGGTGACAAGTTTCATTTGATGTGACGGTGTTTCTGAAGGATAGCTTCAATATGCCCCAAGAAAATTATCTCGTTTCTGTGTGAGTCTACTCATTTCTGAGTGAATCTCCATACGCCATCCCAGTGTTTTGGACAGGTCTCTAGCAAGGTTTTCAGGCGATCGCAGTACATCTGCGCCGTTTTGTTGTTTGGCAACTGTACTAACACCTGCTCAAAACAGTTCTGAGCTTTTTTGAACAATCCAGATTGATAAGAAGAGATACCTTTTGAGAAATGTTCTTGTATAGATTTAAGTTGTTCAATCTGTTGAGGAGGTTCCCCGTCTAGCACGTGATAAAGGGAGATAGGCTCACTACGGCCTTTGACAATCACGCGGTCTAAAAAGTGAATCTGATAGCGTTCGGGATGGGTGAGCTGAGCAAGGGCGCGATCGCTGATTAGCATAGACACGCCATATTGCTTGGTAAGACTTTCTATACGCGCGGTCAGGTTGACATTATCCGAGAAAGCATCGCCCTGCATACGGGCAGATTCGCCCACCATACCGACCATCATATGGCCAAAGTGAATGCCAATACCCACGGCAATGGGCGCAAACCCTTTGGCTTGCCTTTGCCGGTTGTAGGCGGCTACGCTACGCAGCTTTTCTATACCGGCAGCTACCGCATCATCGACACCTTCTGGGAAAACGGCCATCATGCCATCCCCGAGGTATTTCACGATGAATCCATTTTGGTTGCGAATCACCGGGCTGACCTTTCTAAGATAGGCATTTACAAAATCAAAGTTTTCCTGGGGGGTCATCCCTTCAGACAGCTTCGTGAAAGATCGAATATCAGAAAACATCACGGCCATCTCTTTGCTGACATGGTCGCCTAGGCTGACATCTACAATGCTCTCTTTGTTTAAAAATCGAAGATATTCGTTAGGGACAAATCGCCCGTAGGCATGGTTGGTTTTCGAAAGATACAGATGGGAGCGAATACGGGTTAGCAGCTCATCTTTTGAAAAGGGCTTGGTCATGTAGTCGTTGGCGCCAAAGCGAAAGCCCGTCACCAGATCGGTGATTTGATTTTTGGCGGTGAGCATGACGACGGGTAGCTCGTGGGCCGGATGCAATTCTCTCAACTTTTGGCAGACCTCGTACCCAGACATCTGCGGCATCATTACATCTAAAACCACCAGATCAAAGACTTGACCACTCTGCTGACGCTGCGCTAGCAGGTCTAGCGCAGCTCGCCCGTTGAGCGCATGGGTGACGCTGTAATTTTCTAAAGAAAGATGATTTCTCAGCACCTGTACATTGATGGGCTCATCGTCTACGACCAGAATGTTGAACTTGTTTGGATTGAGCGTAGCGTTTTCTGAGTTTGCTTCTACAGCGTTACTAGGAATAGCGTTACTAGAAATAGCGTTACTAGGAATAGCGTTGCTGTGCTCATGGATATCGGCGAAGCCAGTAGAGAGACCTGCTCGCTTACGCAGCGATCGCACTTGCACCAGCTCAGCAGGATTATCCGCACCGGGCGATAACAAACCAACTGCTGTATCCGCAGCTGAGTCAGCGGGCGCAACAGGCACCGTAAAGGTAAACGTCGACCCTTCCCCAGGGCGCGATTCCACCCAAAGTTCACCTTGATGAAGCTCGACCAAGTGTTGGGTAATCGATAATCCTAACCCGGTTCCGCCATAGTGATGACGAGCGGTGTTTTCTTCAGTATTGACGCCAGTGTTTTCACCTTGGTGAAAGGGTTGGAAGATATGCGCTAGCCGATCGGGGGCGATGCCAATGCCCGTATCACGGATAGAAACTGCAATCTGTTGCGGCTTTCCGGTAGCATCGTCAATCCTTTTTGCAGAGAGCGTCACGGTCCCTTTCGCGGTGAACTTGATGGCGTTGCTCATAAGATTGAGCAAGATTTGCTGCAGTCGATTTTCATCGGCGTAGGCCAGGGGCAAGTCTTTTGGAACAGTGTTGTGTATTGTCAGAGATTTGCGCTTGGTGAGGGGATGGCTCAGGGCTAAAACAACGCTGACACTGGAGAAAATACCGATGGGCTTCCGCTGAATGGAGAGTTGCTGATTTTGCAGCTGGGAAAAATCGAGAATATCGTTTACCAACACCGTGAGCCGATGGGAGCTAGCTGCGATCATGGCAACATTTTTTCGCTGCGTGTCTGTAAGCGGCCCGGCGGCTCCTTCAAGCAGCGATTCGGCGATGCCAATCATGCCATTGAGGGGGGTCTTTAGCTCGTGGGAGGTGTTGGCCAGGAACTGATCTTTTAGGCGGTCGAGCCGTTTGAGCGATTCGTTTTGTTCGGCGAGTTGGGAGAAAGAAAGCTGCAGCTGCCCTGCCACTCGCTTGAAGGCGGTTGCTAAGGTGCCAATCTCATCCTGGCTTTCGACAGGGATAGGTTGATTGAGATGGCCGAGGGAGACGGCGGTGGCGGCTGCGCTAAGGCGATGGATGGGGCGGGTGAGCCGAGCAGAGAGAAGGCTGAGCGTAACCGCAGTCGTCAATAGAGCGATTGCAGCGGTCACCATCGAAAGTCGCTGAAACAGCCCGGACCCCTCAGACAGCTCGGCACTGGGCTGCAGAACCATCACGCTCCAGCCATTGCTGAGGGCTTTGCCATGGGCCGTCCAATGCTGGCCCTGACCATCGGCAAAATGAAGCAGGCCGCTCTGCCCCTGGTGTAGAGCGGTCACCGGTGGAAACTGGCTCAGGTTAGGCAAGTCACTCACCGTTTGCCCCATTGCCGTTTGCTGTTTTACATCTGCTGGGTGGGTATGGGTCAGCTCGCTGTGGGCCGGGCGTGGTGCACTGGTCTGCCCGCGTTGAACCGTACTGTGCAGTAGCTGCTGGACTGGCTGCTCTGCAAGCGTCATAGAAGCAGTAGCCTGTGGTAGTGGCGATCGCGAAGCCGCTTCCGCGTTTTCAACGGCTTGAGCCCTCGGGCTTTTTATTTTTTTCGGGGTTTGACTCTCCGAGGAGGCTACAGGCTGAGTGGCGACCTCAAGAGCGGCAGGCAAATCACGATGTTCAGCGGAGTGGTCCGAATGAGCAATGACGTGGCCTTTTTCGTCGAGAACGAGCGCATAGCCACTTTCGGAAACAGCTGTGGCCATAACGGCCTGCTTGACATCGTCTAGCGAAGCTTCGACCATGACAACGCCTTCTACATCTTCCACCTTGCCCTCGTCTACGGTCTGGCTAGATGGGGTGTGGGTCACGCTATCGTGAGCGGCCATGCGGTGAGTTTTGGTGGTGCCCTGGGTGAGCGGGGTAGCTGACTGCTGCGCGAGTCGAATGGCTTCCCAAGTAGCGGGGTCGGTTACTTCACCAGAGGCGACAGCATGACGATGGGTCTGCTTAAAGCGCTGAACAGACTGCGCGGTCTCTTCGGCGTAGATACCATCGACTGCACCGTGATAGTAGCCGAGGCCCTGAAGCCGGGTTTGGAGCTGGGCAACTTGCACACTGCGATCGCCCCTAGAGAGCGTAGGCTTGGCGAGAATCGGCTTTGAGAAAATAACCGTTGGGTCGTCTTCGACAGAGAGGTCGACGAGGCTATTTTCATCGCCAGAGAGCGCGGTCTGAAACCAGGTTTGATGGCGGTAGTTGCGGTGGTGCCGAGAGGTATCATCGGTAGGGCTGTAGAAGCTATCATCTGCGCCATTGCCTACCTCGGCGACAACGTTGCCTTGAGGATCAACGGTCACCACAGCGTCAATATCTGCTTGAGCTGCCTGCAGCGCGGAGAGCATGGTGGGTAGCTGCTCGGCGCGGTCCATGTTAGCCACGGCAGCTTCTGTCGTGATTTCCGTGAGGACGGCGCTGGTTTCTTGGTGCCAATGGTCAACGCGATCACTGAGCACTTCTGCCCGAATAGCCATATTTTTTTGCGCTTCGGCTCGGAATAGACTTGTTGCCCGGTAGCTCACAAGCCATAGCGTCCCCCACAACGGCGGTAGAATTCCGAGCAAAACCAGCGCCATCAGTCGGAGCTGAAAGCTCCTTAAGAAGGTTGTTTGCACGGTGTGCCCCTGAAGCTATTGTCGTTTTGAGGTAGATGCGAAATCGGAACAAAGGCAGGAAATTCTGGGTCTGGGTGACCATTAGCTTGGACCATTAGCTTGGCTAAGGCCCCGCTCGATTTCCCCGAGTAGCTAAGTAATGCTCTACAATTTCTATCTAAGGGTATTCACGATATTTCTGCGTACTTCTGCGGTCATTCCGCCGTTTCAACTGGCACACTCGTTTTCCCGTCTTTAAGGCATAGGGCCTATCTTCAATGGATGGCTTTTCGCAAAACTCATCTGAACCTCCGCCTAGTTTAGGGTGCTCTTTGTCGTCTGCTGGCATGCCCTTGGATCCCTTCACAGAGCGCTTTGAGAAGGTCGTAGCGACTGCCCTTGAAATTTTTGAGCAGGAGGTTGAGCGTCAGAAGCTCTACTACCACGGCTTGGACCATGTCTACGGCGTTGCTCGTAGAGCCCGGCTCATTTTCGACACATCTGTACTTTTTTATACATCTAGAGCGCAGTCTGGGATTAGCTTGAACCGTCAGCATCGTTTGCTCTATTTGAGCGCGATCGCCCACGACATGCTGCAGATCTTTTTGCCGCAGACGTCTCCCCATACGCCTCGTCGGCGACAAAGTGGCCAGAGTGAAAAAGCAACTTTTGAGCGTTTGCTGAGCCTAATTGAGCAAGTGAACCAGTCTGCCATTTACTATCGCTCTGCCCAGCCTATCTTTACGGCTGCAGAGGTAGCAGTGCTGCAAGAAGCCATCGAAGCGACCGTTTGCCAGTACGACCCGGTGGATGGATCAATCTATCAGCCACTGTTGTATCTAGAACATCGCCAGGGGCGATCGCTCTCGCTTGTGGCGCACAGCATTGCGCTAGCTGATATTGGTACTTTGGGAATAGAAGGCATAGAGGCCTACCGGCAAGAAGGCAGGCTGCTGCTAGTAGAAGAGAATTTGGATATTGTTGCCTTTTTGGAAGAGCCGTCTTCCTTTGATAGTGCTTTTCGAGAAAACCTGCGGCAACGGCTGCTCCGGCGGGCCCGGTTTGAACTCTCTTTTGCGAGGGGGCGACTAAATCGACTAGATAGAGAGCTACAGGGACTGCCAGAGGAAGCCATCGAGGCACTCAAGGCACAGGTATTTACCCATCTTACGCCTGAGACCATAGACATATTGGAGCGCAGCGTGCCCACCGACGACAAAACATCATTGGATAAGCTGCTGGATTACTTTAATCTGAAGGAGATGGACCTCCAGAATAGAAGGCCCAAAGATACGGACTCTAGAGATATCAGCCTGAAAGCCTCCTAAGCCTAAAGACAGCATGATGAAAATTGCCATTGTTGGCTGTGGATATGTTGGAACAGCGGTTGCGAAAGCTTGGCAATCACAGGAACATGATGTGCTGGTTACGACGACTCGCGAAGAGCGGGTCAGCGAGCTAAGTGCGATCGCCAACCGTGTAGCGGTGCTAGCTGGCACCGACAAATCTGCGCTAGAAAATGCGCTCCAAGATCGTCAAGTTGTTCTACTATGCGTAGCCTCAAAGCGGGGCAGCAGCTACGCAGACACCTATCTAAACACGGCGAAAACAATTGCAGACGTGCTACCGCGTACCGCTGTAGAGCAGCTAATCTACACCAGCAGCTGTTCTGTATATGGGCAACACTTTGGTGCGTGGGTGAGCGAACTCATGCCCCCCATGCCGATCACAGCGAATGGCAAAATCATTGAGCAAACAGAACAAACGCTACTGAGCGCAACAACTCCCCATCGAAAAATCTGCATTCTTCGGCTAGGTGGCATCTACGGTCCGGGCAGGACTCTCGCAAAAATATACAGCCGCGTGGGTGGAACGACCCGCCCTGGCAAAGGTGAGGAAAGGACAAACTGGGTGCACCTTAGCGACATTGTGGCAGCGATAGACTGGGCTAGAGAACGCCAGTTATCAGGACTGTTCAATGTGGTGCAGGATGAAGTGCCTACGGTGAGGGAGCTGATCGACCAGGTGTGTGATCGCAGTGGGATTGCACCAGTACAGTGGGATGAGTCGCAAAAGAGCGATCGCAAAAACGTGCGTGTCTCCAATGCCAAATTCAAAGGGACGGGCTACCAGTTCGTGCATCCCACCTTTTGGCCATGAGCATTTCCCATGAGCATTTCCCATGAGCATTTCCTAAAGTGCTACAAGGCAATGAAGCTGTAAAAACTATCTACTAGCGTAGCTTAGCAGTTTGCCAATGGGTGAAGAGGTGCGTCCCTTTGACGGTGACGGTAGTCGTCTCTAGGTCAAAGATCATCGGCGCATACTTAGGGTTGGCAGATTCTAAGACAACCATCGAATCTTTTTGAAAAAAGTGCTTCAGGGTGGCACCTTGGCCATCTACCCATACAGCGACGACCTCGCCGGGGCGAGGTCTGTACCCCTTATCGACCGGGCGAATACCGACATAGGCACCATCGGGAATGCCTACGCCGATCATGCTGTCGCCAGAAATTTTGAGGACGTAGTCAGCAGGCTTACGACCCGCGTAGTTGATATCTAGATAATCGTTGGAATCGGTGAAAGGTTCGTGGCAGTAGCCAGCGGCGATTTCACCTCGAATAGGTAGGCCCTGGGAAAGATCGGGAAGGGCTAAAACGGTAGAGTCTAAGAAGGCTTCAGGAACGGGAGAGGAAACTTCATTCAGGAGCTGGATAGTACGGGACTTGTACTTCTGCCAGGTGATGAAACCTTCCTTTTTCAGTCGGTTTAGGCTATTTTGAATGCTGCCGCGCGATCGCCGGGTCCGGGACTCAATCTCTTGCACGGTAGGACTCATTGCATGGTCTTGCCAGTAGGCTTGAATGCAATCGAGAACAGACTGGTGGGCTTTGTGGAGAGCCATGGTGCGATAGATTTGGCGACTTATGCAGCATAGTACATATAAACTATAATCGTCAACCTCTAGGGCGTTACTTCATCATTTACGTCACGGGTGTTATGGAAATCTTGTTGGGATTAGGGCTGCTCTGGTATGCAACTCGGCGCAGGGCGGGGATGCTGACATTGCTATTATTAATCTGTGTCTTTCCATCTAATGTTTACGCAGCTCTCAACGCAGTTGAATTTGGCGGGAATGTGAATGGTCCCAGTTACTTATTTTTTCGCATTCCGCTGCAACTGTTTTTGCTGTGGTGGGTATGGTTTATGGCGGTGCGGCAGCCGTCCTAGTACTGCCTACCACGTTTTGCCAACTGTCTAGATGTACCCCTTTGATTAGCAGCCACAGACAGAGCGAGACCTCTGAGACGAGCGCAACCACATAGATAGGTGCTAAAGTTTCAACAAAATCCGGGAATAAAAATCGGGTATAGCTGCCAACAATGTAAGTCATGCCAGCTGACATCACAAGGTATCCAAGAATTTTTGGCATGTAGAGCGATCGCGCAATCAAGTAACCAAGGACAAGACAATGAATCCCAAACAGAATCAGACCAAGATCGTATCCGTAGCTATGCAGTTCGAGAAATAGAGATGAAAGCGCGTTGGTCTGAGCCTCCTCAAACACCGAGGTGTAGCTTGCACCCTCAAGAATGATTATGGCTGCATAATAGTGAAGAAGATTGAGAGCAATAACCGCTGATTGCGTTAGGCGAAAGCACATTGCAATCAGCGAAAGCACTTTGTTCACGGGCTTTAGAAGCTCAAACAACAATACCGCAAGTGCTACATCGCTCAGGAACATAATGGAATCTGCAAGAAACCCAATACGGAAAAGGCCTTCTGAAGCCATGATGTTTTGAGCAGTCGTCGCCGCATCTCCAGTAGTCACAAGTGACGATCTCACAGCTATTTCGCTAAGCAGACCAAGAACGATAATAACAACATAGAGCACACCAGCAAGTCTTGCGTAGGCAACCGGCGATACCTTCGAGGTCTCGACTATCATACTTCCACCTCACTTCTTTATTCGGGTCGAACTATATCTTTATACAGCTCACTGGCTCGATGAGCTGTACTGCTTGCAGTAAAAAGAGCGGCGGCAATAGTCTAAGGAAGAGAGAAGGTAAACATTGCTGCTGCTAAAAAGGCGGCGGCTGTACGAACGTGGTTCCAAAGTGTCCAATCTGTGAGGTATCTGCTCCATAGCTGAGCGCCTTCTGCGCTGGCAGGGCGCATGATAGCTAAGGCGTCGTTAAGTGGCACATTGCCCAATCCGGTGACACCGATGGTTCCAATTAAGTACAGCAGGCTCCCGGCTAGTAAATAAATGGCACCTGGCTGTTCCCAATTGCGCAGTGCAACAATCGCTAGCATCACACAGGCCACTGCCGGACCAAAAAAAGCAGAGTAAAACCATGGGTTGAAGACTGTGACGTTAATTGATTGCATCGTGGCAATACCTGAGGCAGAAGGCTGCAAAGCAAGCGCCCGCATGACGAAGGTAGAAAAAGCAAAGAAAATACCTGCGCTAAGCGCACTGCTAATAACGGCGAAGTAGATGAGAGAAATTCGAAAGTTTTGAGCAATCATTGTAATGTCACCTGTGAGTTGTTGAAGAGGGAAGCGTTTTTAGTTCAGTGTCGAACCGGGCTTGGGCTGAAGATAAAGCATCGTAATGCCTATGGTGGCTACGGTCAGCTCAATCGCGGTGGCTACTAACAAACTGTTAGACGGCATTCCGTCTAGGGTTAAGCTCAAGAGGCGTGCGAGTCCAAAAGAGCCGTAGATGAGCACACTCAGCGTCATTGCTAGCGATCGCACACCAGGGCGAACGATGCCAGCGAAGATAACTAAAGCGCCACCAGCAAGCAGCCCACCAGACGCACGAATTTCTGATAGCAAACTGGGATCGTTGCCAAGCAAGACTCCGTCATTGGCGTAGAAAGCCTGAGGTGTAAGCAGGACAGCGCCGCCGATAGTCAGTAGCATCAAACCAGCGATGGACAGAAAAAGAACATTCAGCGAAATTTTCATGACATGTTTCTCCAAGTAGTCATGGGGTGTGAATTCATGAGTTTTGGCCTTTTGAGACCGACTAAAGAAAGTGTTGTTCTAGCGCTCCTTTTATTGTTTAGAAGCGCTAGAGCGGCAAGTGCTAGTAAGACAGGCCTGGCGTCTTGCCCAGATAGGTATCTGTCGTCAGCTGCTTCAACAGAAAGTCTGCGACATCGGCTCGGGCGATTTTAAGCGTCGATGTTTTGTCGGTACTGGAAAAACCATGCCTGTATGAGCCTGTGCGAGGACCGTCAACAAATGCGCTGGGGCGCACAATTGTCCAATCTAGATGGCTCTGCCTTACATAGCGCTCTTGTCGTTGATGATCGGCAAAGACCTTGCGCAAGATGAATCCAAACATGACATATTTCCAGTAGAAGTCGAGATTGCTCCAGCTATCGCCTGCTCCTAGCGTAGACTGGCAGATGAGTCGTCGAACGCCAGTTTGCTCCATTGCTTTGATGATCTGCCTAGTGCCCTCCGATCGAACAGTGCTATTCAAGCTCTTTCCAGAACCAAGAACACAAACAACGGCGTCTTGTCCGTGAACAGCCTGCTCTACGGATGAGAGATTCATGACATCCCCCTGAAATAGAGTAAGGTTAGGATGTTGAAGGTTGAGCTTGCCAGGGGTGCGGGCAAAGGCAGTCACGAGATACCCCTGTTCTAAGGCTTGCTCTACAACCTTTTCTCCAACGGTTCCAGTTGCGCCAAAAATTACAAGTTTCATTGCGGTTGTCTCCAAAGTTCGTCTTCAAAGTGTTGACGCTATTAGCTTATGGAGACTGCGCCACTCTAGCTGTCAACTTCTTGCGGAACTATCAAAATCTTGCGTTGGGTTGACGAGTTTCGCCTTCAGGATCTTTTGAAAGTGCCTAAAAATACCACCATAGTGGCGAATATCGAATATATTTGAAGGCAGATAGCGTAGCGCTGGACTAGGCCATGAAAAATACAGCTATAGTAACGGCTGAAAAGCAGACACACGTTCAAGTCGATTTACTGCAATATTCGTCTGGGGAAGCGAACTGCCTCTTTGAAGGTGAGAATACGCTGTATATGTCACTGGCTGCTCGTCCGATTCATTATTTACAGGCTCAGGACGGCAAGACCCATACAGGCTTATATCAACGAGGAGAGATGTTAATCACTCCGGCTAACACCCCGCTGTTTGTACGGTGGGAAGGCGAGGAAAATTGCCTACA